>QHYM01000199.1 GCA_003223295.1 Acidobacteriota bacterium
GGCTACAGCGATGAGTTTGCGTTTGGCGCCACCGACTTGCGCGTCAAAGAGCATGGGGACGTGCGTGGCATCCCAATCGTGCGTGTCGTGCGGCGAAAACTGGAAATGCCAGCGAAGCTTTCCGGTGTTGGCATCGATGGCGACGAAAGAGCAGGTATAAAGATTGTCGCCGGGGCGAACGTCGCCATTCCAGTCGGGACCCGGATTGCCGACGCCCCAATACACCAGCTTCAACTCGGGATCATAAGCGCCGGTGACCCAGGTGGCGCCGCCGCCGGTTTTCCAGGCGTCGCCCGACCAAGTTTCGTGCCCGGGTTCGCCGGGACCAGGAATCGTCCAGAAACGCCAGGCCTGCTTCCCGGTTTTGGCGTCGTAGGCGTCGATGAATCCGCGAATGCCGGCTTCCCCGCCGCTCACGCCGACGACGACTTTTCCGTCGATGGCGAGCGGCGCCATGGTCATGCTGTAGCCCGTTTTGTAGTCGAGCACCTTGGAGGACCAGCGCTCGGTGCCGCTCTTCAAGTCGAGAGCGATGAGGTAGCCGTCGAGCGTGGCGACAAAAAGTTTGTCATCCAAAACAGCTGGGCCGCGATTGGTGTGGCCAAAACCGATGGACTGGTAGTCGGAGGGAATCGGACGCGTCCAGGTCCATAGAGAACGGCCGGTGCGGCCGTCCACGGCGGCGGCGGAATTGGGTCCAGTCAGGTAGAGAATGCCGTCGAGGACAATAGGAGAAACTTCGGCGCGCGGGTCGGGAAACTGAAAGGCCCATTTCACTTTGAGGGCGGAAACATTTTGCGTGTTGATTTCCGAGAGCGGCGAGAAGCGGTGGCCTTGGAAATCGCGCGAATATGTGAGCCAGTTGCCAGGCTCTTTATCGGCGTTGACGATGCGTTCGAACGGAACCTGCGCGAACGCGGCAGAGCAGGAGAGAAGGAGAACCGCGAACAGGCGCTTCATGGTTTGCCTCGCTGGGATGCAAGAAAACTAATGAGATCATCGAGCTCCGCTCCAGAAAGAGTGGCCCCATAGGGAGGCATGGGCGTTTCGCCGCGAAGTTTCTTCAAATCGCGCAGCTCGCTTTTGCGGAAGCTGTGAAAGCGGCCTTGCTGGTCCCTGAGCTGAATCGAGAAGGTGTCTTCATTAAGGCGGATGCCGCGGATGGACTGGCCAGAGTTGGTAGCCGCTTCCACCAGGAGAAAGTTTTCTGGAATCGTTTTGGCGGGATGCTGCAAAGTTTCGCGGAGGCGCGCCGAGCCGCGGCGGACACCGACGTCGGTAAGCTCGGGGCCGTAGCCGGATCCATCTCCGTCCAAGATGTGGCATGCAGCGCAGCCGCTGCGCGTGTAGATCGCTTTACCGCGTGTGGCGTCGCCCGGAAGAATCTCGGGCGGGACATTCCCGAGGCTGCGAACGTACGCAGCAACGCTGGCGATTTCTTCTTTTGTCAAAAACCAAGCTCCGGGCATCTCCGGGGGAATGCCATTCTCGATCAGGGATTTGAGGGCTTCGTCGTCGGCAGCGCGAGCCAGCTTGGGCCGGCGAAGTGACGGGCCGCGGCCACCGCCGCCGTCGATGCCGTGGCAAAGAGAGCAGCGACCTTCGAAGATGAGTTTGCCCGCGGCAAGATCGGGTTGGGCAGAAGAAGGCGATGGGGACGGCGACTGCTGGGGAGCACTGCGCGCGGCAGGAACACACAGAATTACGCAGAGAATTGTTGCAGCAAGCGCGCGCATAAGAAACCTCGCAGGAATGGTCTCGCTGATGGGCGGCAATGTGTGAGGAAGCGTAACTGCGGCGACTGCGGCTGTCAATTCGGCCCGGCGGACGTCTATACTGCCGTGGACCGCCATAGTCCGCTCGACCACGCATCGGCGGGCGAGCCTGGAGATCGCATGTTCCTTCGGATGGTCGCAGCGCTCTTGAGCCTCGCTCTTTTGGCCAGCGCAGCGTTGGCTCAAGAGCGGTCGCGAGCCGAGCGCATTGATGCTTATCTGCAGCCGTACGTGCAAAGCGGAAACTTCAGCGGGGCGGTTCTTGCCAAGGAAAACGGAAAGGTGGTTTTTGAAAAAGCGTACGGCCTCGCTGACCGGGAGCACAAGGTTCCGAATACTATGGATACGCGCTTCCATGTTGCCTCCGTGTCCATGCAGTTCACCGCGGCTGCGGTTTTGCGGCTGGTCGATGAAGGCCAGCTGAGTCTCGACATGCAGGTTGGAGAATTCGCACCAAGAATCAAGGGTGGAGAAAAAATCATGGTGCGAGACCTCCTGACTGAGCGTTCCGGACTCCCGGACATCAACAACCTGCCGGAGTACAACGACATTCTTCAGCAGCATCAGACTCCCGCCAGCCTGGTGGCCAAGATTGAGGGGCAGGCGCTTCTCTTCGAGCCGGGATCGAAATTCCTACACGAAGAACATTCCGCGTACAATCTTCTCGCGCTCATTGTCGAGAAGAAGACCGGCTTACCGTTCGCGTCGGCGGTGGAGCGCCTGGTGTTCCGGCCCGCGCGGATGGAGGCCTCCGGCATTGATGACGATTCAAACGCGGGCGGGGCTAAGATCGCGATCGGATATCAGCCGGAGGGGATTTATGGAGTAAGTCGAGCCACAGAGATTCACTGGTCAGGAAAGACGGGCAACGCTTCGGTGTTCACGACCGTGGGTGACGAAACAAAATGGGTGGAAACGCTGTTTGCTGGACAATTGCTGAAGGCGTCTTCGCGCGACGCGATGCTCGACACGTCGTTGACGGTTGGCTATGGATGGTTCAAGCGTTCCAACAAAAGGTTCGACGAAACCACTTATTCCATGAATGGAAGGGCGCCGGGATTCGCATCCTCTGTTCTGTATCTGCCAAAGGAGAAGATGAGCGTTGTGGTGTTCAGCAACATCTATTCGTCGGCAACAACAACGATCGGGTATGACATCGCTGCGATTCTAGGCGGTCTGCCGTATGAGACATTTCATCCGAGCGATCCGCCGCCGAGTGCAGCGGACCTCAAGACCTGCACGGGCACATTTCAATTTGGCGCGGACTTCTATCAGGCCAACGCGCAGTTGGAGGTCATCGCGCAGGGGCAGGAGCTTTCGCTCCGCTGGCCCGGGGGCAGCGTGTCACCGCTGATTCCGGTAGGCCTGGACCAATTCGTGGATCGCGCCTACTGGGAGCAGGTCAAGATCGAGCGCGACGCGGCGGGGCAGCCGGCCGGACTCGCCTACGGAAGTTTCCACGGAACTGCCATTCACGACAAAAAGTAGAAAACCTACTCTCGTCCGCTGACGCGGAATTGGAACATTTTTGCCTTGACCGGCGTCTAAGAATCGTACAATATGGCGTTAGGCGACATGTCGTTGGAGGATATATGGAGGTTAGTGAGCCGGTCCTGCTCATCCTGTTGAGCCTTGCCGAGCAACCGCGCCACGGCTACGCGATCCTCCAGGACACCAAGAGGATGAGCGAGGGGCGCGTGCGGCTCAGCACTGGCACTTTGTACGGGGCGCTGCGCCGCTTGCTCGAGGACAAATGGATCGAGCGCTTTAAGGAACAAGACAACTCGCGCGGGAGGCAAGCTTACCGGCTGACCGCAGCGGGACGCCGGAACCTGCAAATGGAAGTAGCGCGGATGAAGCATCTCACGCGCGTGGCTGCGCTGCGCGTGGCGCGGAAGGAGACCTAGCTCATGCTTGCACTCTACCGCGCTCTCCTGCGCCTGTATCCCGCGGCGTACCGCTGCGAATATGGCGACGAGATGATAGACGTCCTCAGTGAAGTGCAATCGGAGAATCAAAAGAAAGGCGCGCTGGCGTTGCTTTTTTCCGGCGTGCGTGAGACCGGCGGACTGCTCTATGGCGCGGTCGGCGAGCATTTCATGGGCATCACGGGTTCCTACGACAATGGGATGTTTTCTTTAGGAAGGAGGTTTGTGATGCGATCTGAATTCCGGTTTCCGAAAGCCACGGTGGGGCTGATGATCATCATCCTGGCGGCCGTGATGTTCACGATTGAGAAGGCTAGAGCGATATCGGTCTCAATACCCCACGCAAATCCGCCGGTGGGTCCGATTCACCCCACGCAAGTTATGATCGTGCAGGCGCTGCTGGCAACTCTGATCTGGGCCCTTACGGCCGGAGCGATCGGCTGGGGCATTATTCATTTGTTGCACCGCTCGGGCGTTCACCAGCTTTCTGAAATGAATCCGTCGGCCATACCTAAGCATCGGTAGCCTCATGGTTATTCGCGTGCAGCGATTCCGGCGACTCCTGCTGGCGACACTCGTTTTTCTTTGCGCCGCCGGCTGCGTCCGCCGCGAGGGTCGCAATTCCGACTGCAAGTGGCCGCCGGAAAGGGCTGCCGGTCCAGCCACGACACGGCACTTCAGCGAGGACGCGGAGTTCGCGGAAGATCTCGCAATCAGGTATTCGGATGTGCATCATGGTCTTCGCACGCCCTACTATGTCTCTGGTGAAGACTACGCCTCCAACAGAGACCGGTGTATGGCAAGGTTGTTTGGAGAGATCGCAAAGCAGCACAATGTGCCAATTGAACGCGTATACGGCTCGCTCGGACAGAACCGCGCGTACATCGATCTGGCTATAAACCTCCCCTTTGCATTGCTCTACTGCCTCGTCGCCGCAGTTGTCGCCCGCGCGATCTGGCGACGCTACCCTCCTGCCGAAAGCGGCTGGCTTCCCGGCGCCACAATGATTCTGTTTCTTTCTCTAGCCTTCTCTGTCGCTTTCGTCATGGTGGGAGATATTTGGGCCAGAATTGCTGAAACCTACCGCGTCGGCAACGGCCACATGAGTTATCGCGCTGACCGATTGCTCTGGGCCCGTCATCTAACTGCTCTGTTCTCGGCTGCATTCGCCACCTTCTTGCTGACGGCTGCCGAAGTCGCCCGGCGTATGCTTGGGAAAGACTCAAGATTAGAAACGAGGTCTATGAGGTCAACGTTCAAGAAAGTAGAGCGGCCAGGACGCGCCGGTCTGAACTTGTGAGGTGCGCATCGGTTGAGAGCCTTCGGATGGGAAGGTGGTGGACCTCGGCAATTTTGGTGAGCTCACGGATCTGGGACGCGTGACTTGATAGGATCAGGGAGATTGAAGCTGAACCGGCAAAAATTGCTGACTCCGTCACAAAGAGCGGCTCCAGATAAAGAGATTCCAACATAGTTCGGCTACACAAGCCGAGTACAGGCTGCACTTTTTTTCGCATCCACCACGCAGAGTCTCGGGCGCGTCTCTCCTAGGCATGTCTGGAGACCAACGAAAATTAGTCAGCGGCGTAGCGGCGGAAGAAAGAGTCGGGCTTCCACTGCGGACGCGCGGGAGTGTTGGCGGTTTCAAGAAGCAAGCGGCGCGTGAACTCTTCGTAGCCCGCGGCGGCTTGCAAATCAACGGGCTGATTCACATCGTCCGATGGCGCGTGATAGCGATTGGTGAGCCAGTCCTTGAAAATTTTCTGTTCGGGCGTGCCCAGTTCGAAGCCCACGTCGACTTTAACCGCGGGAACGCCCTTCTTGATGAAACTGTATTGATCGCTGCGGATAAACGCGTTGCGCAGTGGCTCGGGATCGGCGATGGGCTTGATGCCCATGGATTGCGCGATGGCTGCGGCGCGCGAGCCGAGGTCGGATTCGGCGATGCCCTGAATCCTGAGGATTTTCAGTGGGACGATGGGGAGGAACATGTCCACGTTGACATCGGCGACGATGGACTTTATCGGAACAGTTGGATGGGCGGCGAAATATTTTGAGCCGAGAAGGCCTTTTTCTTCGGCGGTGACGAGCAGGAAAACGATGGAACGCTGAGGACTTTGTAATGTTCCGCGCTCACCGCGCGAGTCCCGATGAGCTTTGAGACTCGCGGCGATGTCCATCACCAGCGCGCTGCCGGAGCCGTCGTCCATCGCGCCGTTGTAAATGCGATCGCCATTGATGGGCGCGCCGATTCCGACATGATCGATGTGCGCGGAGAGGACCACGAATTCGTTCTTCAGAGCGGGATCGGAACCGGGAAGTTTGGCGATGATGTTGGCGGATTCGACGGAGGAGGTTTGGACGGCGGCATCGGCTTTGAGCGAGGCAGCCAAAGGAAAATGCGGAAGAGGCTTGCGGTCTTTGCCGAGCGCGGCGATTTCCGCGAAAGTATGGCTGGAACCTTCGAACAGTTTTTCCGCCGAGGCGGGATTGAAGGCAACTCCGAGTTGCTGGCCGGGAGTTTCGAGAAACTCGGGATCGGCGAGGTCCATGGAGGGCTCATTGTGGTTCGCCGAAATGCGGGACCAGGGAATGTCCATGGAAGCAGGATTGAAGATAGTGATCGCGCCGATGGCGCCAGCGGCATGCAGTGACTTCCAGCGCTCGCCGGCGGTTTGGTAGTGCGAGGCAAGGGCCGTGGGGATGTCCGAGGGAGAGCCGGCGAGATAGACGACGATTTTGCCCTTGAGGTCGAGGCCAGCGAGTTCATCGAGATTCTTTTCGGGAATTTTGAGCCCGTAGCCGACGAAGACCAAAGGCGCGGTGAGATTCACCGAAGCGCGCGTGGAACGGGAACTGATGAAACCATCATCGGCGAAGGAGAGAGGTTTGGCTTGGCCGTTGGAGACAAGGGCGAGGGAGGACTTGGACTCGTCGACCTGGAATTGGCTGAAGCGAATGGGCTGGTAGAAACCGTTGACGCCGGCAGGCTCGAGGCCGGCTTTCTGAAGCTGCTCGACGGCATAAGCCTGTGCCTTTTTAAGACCTTCGCTACCCGTGTTGCGGCCTTCGAGCGAATCGTCGGCAAGGAACTTCACATGCGCCCACCAGGAGTTGCCGTCGAAGTGTGAGGCGGGCGTAGTTTGCTGGGCCGGGGCTGCAATAGCAAAGGCGAGCAAAGCGACAAGCCAGAAAGATTTGCGCATGGGATTCACCTCAGAACGATTTGGGGATATGAGAATAGCAGGGACGCAGAGATGAGTCACGCTAGAGTGTCGAATCAAGGGTCTGTTTCGATTAGCCGAACGCTATTGCGGTTCCTCTTCTGGGTGTTGCGAGAGCTTTTGGACACGACCATTCAGAGTGACACGATACCGGGGAGTGAAACCGCGCAGAGGTGGTTCGTCGGTGTGGCTTAGGATCTCCAGCTACGAGCACCTTTGACAAATCTGTCTCTTTCAACGTCGCGGGGTCCTATATGTAGCACAACGTCTCGGTGCTACCGGACGCATCGTTAACGAAGAACAAGCCGCTGTCGGGTGCCCCAGAGATACTCAAGCTTCGTTCGTATTCCTTTATTAGTCTTCGCGTGTGCGAAGTGTTGTCTTCAATCCACAGCTTTCTTTCGCTGCAATCGTTCGGGCACTCAAGAATCAAAGTCCACCTTCCGTCAGGCGATGGAACACCACTCACCTCCCCGCGAGGAAGGTCCACAACCGGTCGGTGAGCTGATTGGACCTGGGCCTTTGCTGCGCAAGGCAGGTGGATCAGAAGAATACTGACTATCAGCGCGCTCCAGATCATTACGTTCACCGCGGTGTTGAAATCTACTATGAGACCGTGGAGACCGATGCGACACGGGTAGCTTAACGGTGTTTACGGGGCGAAACAGCGGGAGTAAAATGGGGTGAATTGATTTTGTTGTTCGCCGCGAAGCACCTTTTCAGCAAGACCCAAATAGCGAAGAGTTCCCACTAGGGAGAGACCACCATGGCCACGGCTACCTTGACCAAGCCTGCAGCAAAGGGAGGCAGCTTCCTCCTGGAATCGCCGCAGCCGAGCGACGTGTTCACGCCTGCCGATTTGACGGACGATCAGAAGCTGATCGGGCAGACGGCCGAAGAATTTGTGGTGAAGGAAGTTTTGCCGTTGCTCAAAGACCTGGAAAACAAGAAGCCCGGACTGATGCCGGAACTGGTGAAAAAGGGCGGCGAAGTGGGGTTGATGGGCGGCGGAGTGCCGGAAGAATACGGCGGAGCAGGACTCGACAAGATTGCGACAACGGTGCTGACGGAAAAGCTGTCCATTTACGGCGGATTCGCG
>QHYM01000200.1 GCA_003223295.1 Acidobacteriota bacterium
AGAAAGGCGGCAGCAAAAGCTTTATCTACGCGGACCTGACAAAGATCAAACGGGGGGATTCCCAGGACATCCCGCTTCAAGGCGGCGACATCGTCGATGTGTCGGCGCATACTTCAAGACTCGTTACCTATGGGCTCTATCGCTTCTTCACAACCGTCGTCAATATCGGGGTTGGGGCAAACATCCCGCTCATAAAATAAAAATAATGGAACAAGTCAATCAGCCGTCACCCTATTTTATCAAGCGCACCGCGCGCGTGGAGCAGGGGACCATCGATCTCAACGAATTCGCCGTGGTCGATGACCAGGTCCATCCGCTCAGGGAATACTGGCTCACGATCAAGCGCCACCGCTGGCTGATCGTCATGACCGCGCTCGCGATACTGGCTTGCGCGATGCTGTACCTGTTTACCCGGATCCCCCTATACACGGCGGAAGCAACCGTGCTGATCGAGCGCAAAGCTCCGCAGATTCTAAAAGTCCAGGACACTCGCGCAGACTCGATCGATTCAGGCGATTACAACAACGAGTTTTACAAAACCCAATACGAGATTTTGCGAAGTCCTGCCCTCGCCGAGCGGGTTATTCGCGAAGAGGGACTGCAGAACCTTCCTCTATTCGGCGGCAAAGCAGATAAAGCAGACAGTCAAAAAGGGCTTGTAGCCAATCTAAAAGATGGTCTCAAGGAGCGGGTGAAGGGCTTTGTCCCAGACAAACCCAAGGTGAATGCCCCGCCACCCGACCCTGCAACAGCCGGTAAGCGGCTGGCGGGGAGCTATCTTTCAAAGTTGCATATCAGTCCTGTCGGCGGCACGAGCCTGGTCAAGGTCAGATTCACGACTCCCGACCCCGCGCTTTCCGCCCGCTTGGCCAATGCCCATGCAAACTCCTACGTCCGTTATGGCGTCGATCTCCGTTCTCAGACCAACGAAGAGGCATCGGAGTTCCTCAAGCAAAGGCTTACCGAGTTAAAGGAACGGGTGGAACAGTCCGAGACCGCCTTGAACAGCTACCGCAAGGATAAGGGGATCATCTCCGTCGATGAAAAAGAAAACGTTGTCATCGACCGATTATTGGATTTGAACAGAAGCCTCACCAAAGCCGAAGCCGAGCGCATCGGTCTTGAAGCGCAGATGCACTCGATTCACGGGCGCAATTACGACGAGGTTCCATTAGTCCGCGATAGTCTCGTGATAGGGGGTCTCAAAGGCGAACTTGCCAAATCGGAGGCCGACTACGCTTCGCTGGCAAAAGAGTTCAAAGCCGGATATCCGCCGTTGGACAACTTGAAGGTCCGAATGGAAGAGACCCGGCGTCGCTTGCAAGCCGAGATACAGAACGAGGTCAAACGCATTGAGGTAACCTACACCGCCGCCAAAAATAATGAGACGGGACTGCGGGCGACCATGGAGGACCAAAAGAAGACCACGCTGAATCTCAAAGACGCCGCGGTGCAATACGCGATGCTGGCGCGCGAAGTGGACATGAACAAACAACTCTACGACGGCGTACTCCAGCGCTTGAAGGAAATCGGGGTTGCCGCCGAGATTCGCAGCTCGAATATCTATTTGATGGGTAAAGCCGAGCCTCCGGGCGGGCCGTCCTATCCCGACAAGAACGGAATCTTGCTGCGCGGTCTTTTTCTCGGTCTGCTCATGGGTGTAGGGTTGGCCTTCTTGTTCGATCAGCTCGATAACACCATCAAGAGCCCAGAAGAAGCGGAGCGTTTTATCCAGCTTCCGACTCTCGGCGTGGTGCCGGACTTTGCTCTGCTGACCGGGACACGGACCGGCTATGTTTCGAAGCTGGTGAATTCGGCAAAGGCGGAGTTGCCCGCTCCCACCAGAGACGAAGACCGGCCGAGCGTGCTGGACCACCATCCGTTATCGCTCGTCGCCGAGGCTTACCGGTCGTTGCGGTCATCGCTGCTCTTATCCCAGGCCGGCGGCCCGCCACACACGATGCTCATGACCAGCGCTACCCGCGGCGAAGGCAAAACCACTACCCTGGTCAACACCGCCATCGTCTTTTCCCAACTGGGTATCCGGGTGTTAGTCATCGACGCGGACCTGCGCCGGCCGCGCTGTCATATGCTTTTGAAGATGGAAAACACGGCCGGCCTCGCCGATGTTCTGGCGGGGCAGATCGGAATGGAGGAAGCGATCAGACCCACGCAGGCGGAGAATCTCTTTTTGATCAGCGCCGGCACCATTCCTCCCAATCCGGCGGAGCTGTTAGGGTCGCGGAAGATGCACGAACTGCTGCAACAGCTGCGCGAACAGTTCGAGTTCATCTTCATCGACTCATCGCCAGTCATGGCCGTGAGCGACGCCGTTTTCCTGTCGACTATGGTCGAAGGCACGCTGATGGTGGTCAACCGAAGAACGCCGAAGCCGCTGGTGCGGAAAACCCGTACCCGCTTGAGCACACCGCATACTAAAATTCTGGGCGTCCTGCTTAACCGGGTCGATGTCCGGGCCGGGGAATACGGCAGCTATTACGCTCACTACTATGAATACTATCCCCACGACCTCGACCTATCCGACGGCCCGCCGGCAGCTTTCGGAAACGGCAATGGTGCGCTCTCGCACAGGGTTAACAGACATTCTCCAGCAACGCCTGAGCCGGCGGCGAGAAAGCAGCGTAGCAATGGACTGCCTGCGGGATTTATAGATAGTGTAGGCAGCAAGCTGGCTGAGGCCATGGGGCCGATGGCGACCTTGGTTCTCGATGACCATATCCTTGCTCTTGGCGAATCCTCAGAATCTTTCCCGGAAGCGAAGATCGAGGAACTTACCAAACTGGTCAGCGAGGAAATCTTAGACGACTCCCTCCGTGTGCGCTTTGAGAAGCAGATGTCGAAAGAGATCCAGAAGCTTGGAGAGCTCTAAGCAAGGAGCAGGGAGTTGGTAGCAGGGAGCAGGGAGTAAGAGGCTAAGAGCAGGGAGCTAAAGGGCTAAGAGCGAAGAGCAAATGGCGAAGTCCGAATGGCAAAGAGCGGGGAGCAAGGAGCGTGGATTTCGGATTTCGAATTGCGGAATCTCTGATCTCTGATTTCTGACCTCTAAAGAGGGAGGCGAGAGAAATTTGAAGTTGCAAATTCCAGACGACGTAATGTTTCGCATTTTGGGTGACGAAGCCGTGATTCTGAACGTTGCCAGTGGAGTGTACTTTGGCCTGGACAGCGTTGGCACCCGGATGTGGCAGCTCATGTCCGAGCATGGCTCGACGGACAAAGTTATCGAAGCTCTTGTTGATGAATATGAGGTGGAGGAAGCGCAGGTGCGCCAAGATCTCGACAACCTGATTCGACAGCTCAGTGACAAAGGACTGGTGACAACCGATGCTACGGAAACTTCGCCGGCTAAGTGAGTTATCTGCTAGTGAGTTGCTGGTTTTCTTCCAGCTCACCGCGTTCGCAGTGGCCGCGAGATTCGCGCTGACGTTTTTGCGTTTATCGCGTGTAATGGAGTTTGCTGCGCGGGGCGCTAACAATCGTTTCTTGCGTTGTCTTCCGTTATTTCAAATTAGGTATGAGATAACGCGATTGACGCGTCTCGCGGATTACGCTGCACGCGCCACGCGACCTGATGGTCCTTGCCTCCTACGCTCCCTTCTCCTTTTCTGGCTTTTGAAGTCGCGAGGAGAAGCAGCGGAACTCCTGATCGGCGTCTCTAAAGAGGCATCGGCTTTAAACAGCCATGCCTGGATTGAAACGCAGGGAAATATTATAGGCGATAGCACGGAGATGACGGGGCGCTTCGCCCCTCTCCTTCGATTCTGCACAAAACTATGAGCGGCATCGTCGGCATCTACAATCTCGATAAACGCCCAGTTGAGCCGGGCATCCTCACGCGTATGACCGATGTCATCGCCCACAGGGGAGCCGACGGGGAAGGACAATGGACCCAGGGGCCGGTCGGGCTGGCCTGCCAACTGCTCCGAGTGACACCCGAATCGCTCAACGAGAGCCAGCCTCTTGTCCATTCTTCCGGTACCGTGATTGTCTTTGACGGCCGGCTCGACAACCGAGAAGAAATCCTCAGGTCGGTCGGAAAGTCCTCAACGGTCGCCGCCGACTCACCCGACCCAGCCCTTGTCCTCGCGGCGTATGAGGCTTTTGGCGATCGGTTCGCAGAACATTTAAACGGCGACTTTGCGTTGGGACTTTTCGATCCCAAGGAACAGCGGCTCATACTTGTGCGCGATTCAATCGGAATCCGGCCCCTCTATTATTGCCGGTCAGGAAAAACGTTTCTTTTCGCCTCCGAGATCAAAGCGATCCTGGCCCTTCCCCAAGTGTCCACGCGGCCCAACGATGACATGCTCGCTGCTTTTTTAATCGGAGTCCGAGCACAGGACTGCCATGGAATGACCTTTTTTGAGGGAGTTTCGAGTCTCCGCCCGGCCCATGTGGCGATCGTAACGCGCGACGGCTTTCAAACCAAGCAATACTGGGACTTCGATCCCAAACGAAAGATACGGTTTAGTTCCTTTTCGGAGTACGCGGAGGGATTCCACCATCACTTCGAGGAGGCAGTCCGACGCCGACTCCGGAGCGCTTATCCGGTTGCGGTCTCCGTGAGTGGGGGCCTGGATTCCTCATCCATTTACTGTCTTGCTGAGAGTGTCAGACGGCACGATCCGCAAAGTTATGCCCCGCTCCGCGGAATTTCATATATCTCCGCTGATGGTTCCCCGTCGGATGAGAAGGCCTTTCTCTGGGAGATCGAGCGCCAGTATGATACCGCTATTGAACGGATTCCTATGGGTGCGCCGGGGCTCATGGATGGCTGCCGAGAGGAGATATGGCACGTCGAGGCCCCCTTTTTGGACTCACAGTGGAACGTCATGGACACGTTCCTAAGTGTCGCCCAACAGAGCAAAGCCCGCGTGATATTGACGGGCCACTGGGGTGACCAGATGCTGTTTGACCAAGCATACCTGATCGACCTTTTTCATCGGCTAGCGTTCTGGAAGGTATGGGCACATCTAAAGGCATATGGCCACTGGTGCACCGATGTGAACCCCAGGTACTTCAGACGACAGTTTCTTAGCGACCTCTTAAGGCAACATGTGCCCGATGCAATGATGCCTTTTGTTCGAAAACTTAAAGCCAAACTGGTTCGAGGCGCAGAGGACCTCCCATGGTACACGGAGAGGTTTCGCAAAAGGGCCCGACAGTGGACATCTAAGAAGACTGTTGTCGGGCGGCCTACCGCCCATTTCAGATCGCTATATCAAGAAGCCAGATCAAGATACCACGTACTGTGTATGGAGTGGAACAACCAGGTGGCCTCTATGCGCGGCCTAGAAATGGCTTTTCCATTCCTGGACCGAGACTTGATTTCTTTTCTTATGGGTATCCCAGGGGATATGCATACCTGGAATGGGATTCACAAGGCGGTTTTGCGCGAGGCGATGCAAGGGATAGTTCCAGCGCCAATCTTGGAGCGCCGCTCGAAGGCGGATTTCACCGATGTGGTCAATGAGGGAATGGAAAGAGATTTTCCTCAACTGACCGACTCGCTCAAGTCGGGCGCGATGGTCGTCAGGTTGGGATATGCAAAGGAAGACGTGACGAGGGAAGAGTTGGTGCGGTTGAAAAACCGGATTCGGCGCCCTGACTGCACAAACACCTGGAGCCTCGCAGATCTTCTGGGATTAGAACTTTGGCTTCGGGTCTTTTTTGGAAAAAATGACAGAGTAAAGGAGGATTTCTCATGGAAACACGAAATGATAACACCGGTGGCAGCAGCCACGAGGTGAACGCCAATATGGAAACGCAAGGAAAGCGATCATATCGTTCTCCTCGCTTGATGACCTACGGGGACCTCAGCCGTCTCACGATGGCCAAGGGGGGAACGGGCGGTGACGGATCGGGAAACCCCATGACAATGGTCTGATACCACTCGCAGACTTTGCCTTTTTGGCCGGACCACGACCGTTAGAACGTAGGGTCTCGTAAACTTAGCGCGAGCCTCAAACGGCTTGCGACTATTAAAGTTATTCTTGGTTTTAGAAGCCGAGTTTTGCTTCTACCAGAACGGTCCGGTTGAGTCGTGGGACAGCCGATAACAACCTAAACGGTTATTTATCTGTGCATACCTATTATCTTTACGGCCTCTGTCTAACGAGTCCGTGGCCGCTTCCCTGTCCTGATCGGGTAGGATCGGGATTCGCGGAGTCTGAGCTCTTCCAGGGGTCTCTCGCTCTATTCACGGAGGCGACTCAGAAAGCCACGATACCACCTAAGGTGACAGATTGGTTCCACTATGCTCCCCTCGAAGATGGTTCCGACTATCTCAGGTGGACTGGTCTGTTCGAGTTTTTAATCTCTGCCGATGGCCGCCGGATCGCTGCTCGTACCCTTACGGACATTTCGCAGGAAGCATTTCAGACTTATCTATTGGGACAGGTGCTCTCATTTGCTCTACTGAAACAAGGGATCGAGTCGCTTCATTCGACCGTGGTAGCGGTCGACGGCGGTGCAGTGGCCATCCTTGGGGACTGGAAGAGGGCGATAGCTTCTTCGCCTATCCCGGCCTTCCTCGAATTAAGCTGTTTCCCGAGGTCGCGGACCTCTTCCTTAGGGAACAGGCGAGGGGGACCCCGATGAATCCTGATACCACGAAGCTTATAATACCGCTTTGTCCGCCTTTGTCTTGGCAAACGACTGCTCCTCTCCGCGCGATCTATGCGCTCCGAGCACCGAACGCAAAGCCACAAACCAAGAGGATCACCATTAGAGCGCTCAGTCAACGCAAGTCATTGCTCAAACTAATCTCGAGCACTTTTAATACCCAGATTAGGACCCCCGACAGGCTCACGCGACAATTTGCTCTAGCTGCGCGACTCTCCGACCACATCCCCGTCAAGTCCTTGTCGTATCCTCGGGATCTTTCACAACTCCCAGCGGTTGTGGACGCCATCCGGTCTGATCTGACTGAGCATCCCTCCCGACCGTCATCCATTTCCAATAGGCCCGCTGCTTAATGCGAGGCAATACGAAGAGACGAGGATAAGTGCACCAGTACAGTATTGACTCATATGGCGGGATGATTGCCGATAGCGTGCGTACTGCCGCTTATGCGCAGGCACTTCGCCAGGCGATCACACCTACATCAATCGTCTTGGACATCGGCACCGGTACTGGCATTTTAGCGCTGCTGGCCTGCCAGCTCGGCGCTCGCCGGGTTTATGCTGTTGAGCCGAGCGACGCGATCCAGGTAGCGCGAGAAATTGCTAGCGACAATGGCTATGCTGAACGCATTGAGTTCATTCAAGACATATCGACACAAGTGACACTGCCTGAGCTAGCTGATGTTATCGTCTCTGACATGCACGGCGTGCTTCCCTTGTTCGAACAAAATGTCCCGTCCCTCATCGATGCTCGGCAGCGGCTGCTTGCGCCCAGTGGCATGATGATCCCGCGGCAGGAAAATCTGTGTGTAGCTGTTGTGGAAGCGTCGGAATTGTACCGACCCTATACGGCCGCTTGGAATGATAATCTCTATGGCCTCGATATGCGGGCAGCTCTCCAGAGAACGACCAACACCTGGGAAAAGGGTCGCGTAACACCGGAGCAGCTCTTAGTGGAGCCACAATGCTGGGCGATGCTGGACTATGGGGCACTGGAAAGTCCGGATGTTAGCGCCCAAGTGACATGGGCCGCATCGCGGACGGGAATTGGACACGGGCTCATAATTTGGTTCGATGCCATCCTTGCCGACGGTGTAACGTTTTCTAACGCCCCCAACGCGCCAGAACTGATTTACGGCAGCGCTTTTTTCCCTTGGTTAGAGCCTGTAACTCTGGCTGTTGGCGACGTGATTTCAGTCGCTATACAAGCCAAGCTAATCGACGAAGACTACATTTGGCGTTGGGACACGCGAGTGCTGAGCCAGGGTGATGCAGGGCAGATTAAAGCCGATTTCAAACAGTCGACTTTTTTTGGCGTGCCCCTGTCCCCAGAGCGAATGCATAGGTGGGCCTCACACCACGTGCCGGCGCTCAACGAGGAAGGGCAACTCGAACTATTCATTCTGTCACTGATGGACGGTGAGAAATCGTTGGAGGAGATTGCCAAACAAGCGGTGGATCGGTTTCCCAACCGCTTCTCTGGATGGCACGACGCTCTGACTCACGTCGGCAAGTTATCAGAAAACTATAGCCGACAGCCGAGCGACCAAAAACCGCTTCCTGTATCATCCGCCTCACAAAGTCGGGAGTTCTTTCGGGCGTAGCGATTGTCGTTAGTCGTTGCGAAATCGCTGACCTCTTGACGTCTGATTTCCGACCGCTGGAAAATCTTCTGGCATTCCTGAAGCTCGACCTCTTCATCTCTGATGAGTTCTGAAAACCGGATCATTCTGCTTCTGGCACGTGGAAGACTTTCCGCTCTTGTACAGGAACAGTCGCTCACGCTGCTGGCAACACCGCTTGATTGGGATCTGATCCTTGAACGGACGATCGAGCAGGAAGTATATCCTCTTTTCTACGGGAACCTGCGAACACTCGGCTTTCCTGGTGTGCCCGCCCAGGCTCGCACACAACTCCACAACCTTTCGAAAATAAATGCTCTCCGCAACACCCTGTTGACCGAGGAGTTGGTGAGGGTTCTTACGCGGCTCGGCGACGCGGGTATTCCGACGATTCCGCTCAAGGGTGTGGCGCTGGCCGAGTCACTCCATGGAGATACAGCTGCAAGGGTCTGCAGCGATATAGATATCCTCGTTCCGCGCCGGTCGGTCCGTGAAGCGTTCACCAGTTTGCTTGGCGCAGGATTTGAAGCGTATGACGAAAAGGTTGAATTGTCCGACATTGATTTTCTTTTGAACAGCAATATCGAATATTCCTTCGTGCGCCGAAGCGAGGGCATGACCTTTCTAATCGAGCTTCACTGGGACATCGCTTGGAGATGGCGAAAGAACCACGTGGTGATAGACGACCTATGGGCCGAAGCACAGCGAAAGAGCTACTGGGCAGCCGAAGGCTACGCGTTACGCCCTGAATGGGAGCTGCTCTATCTGGCCGTGCATGCATCCCGCCACCAATGGCAAGGGATTAAGTGGCTGGTGGATATTCATGAAATATGCGCTTCTTCGCGGATCGATTGGGAGAAGTTGAGAGAAAAAGCTAAGCGGCTCGGATTGCAGCAGATGTTGATGCTTACCCTAACCGCGTCTCATGCACTCTTTGAGACGCCCATCCCGGCAGGTTTCTCTCTCAGCATACTTCCACAGTGGCTTAGGCTTTTCCCTGCTCCTCCCGGTCCCACTGACGTCTGGAAGAACAATTTTTTCCCCGCTCGATTGTTCAAGCGTCCCTCGGAGAAGCTCGGCTATCTTGCCCGTGTCGCGTTCTTGCCGACATTGAATGAACTACGCCTTATATCTCTCCCTTCGTTCCTCGGCTTTCTCTATTACCCTCTGCGCCCGTTGCGGTTGGGGTGTAAGTGGAGCGGGGCTTTTCTCCGCGGCGGTCTTGGCAAGCTAGGTCTATCGACGAGCAACTGATGAGGCATTTCGAAATTCGCAATCCGCAATTCGCCATCTGCTCTTTGCCCTTAGCTCCTAGCTCCATGCTCCCAGCTCCGCGCTCCCAGCGGTTAGCTCCGTGCTCCATGCTCCTAGCTATTTGCCCTTAGTTCTTGCGCCTAACTCCTTTGCTCTTACCCCTGCGCCTCGCTCTTTGCTTTTGAGCTCCTCGCTCCCTGTTCCACACTCCGAGCTAACCCAAACGCAACAAACTCAATAACGCTGCACGCAATCAACGCAAGTCGTTAGTTCAGAGGTCAGCAATTCGCAATCCGAAATTCGCAATCCGCAATTCTGCTCTTTGCCCTTAGCTCTTTGCCCCATGCTCCCTGCTACGAATAGACATGAATCTCTGGTGTGATCGCATAATCACGGGTGGGATTCTTTTTCTCGTCCTGTGTACTCCCTTCGCCTTCGGCTCCGTGCATCCGTGGGCCTACTCCACTATGGAAGCGGTCATCTTTTCGTTGGTGATCGTGTGGATGGCGAAGGTCGCGATTCTCGCGAGAGAGCAGGGAGCAGGGGGCAGGGGGCAGGGGGCAGGAGGGGGCAGTCATTTCGCAATTCGCAATTCGAAATTCGCCATTTTGGCGCCAGCTTTGCCCTTAGCGCTTTTCATCGGTCTAGCGCTCTTTCAACTCATGCCGCTGCCGCCGTCTCTGTTGCGCACTCTTTCGCCGCAAACCTACGAAGCCTATACCCAGATCCTTCCCGGCTGGCCGGAGCGTGTACCTTACGCGGACGTGACCCAGAGGTCAGAGATCAGAGGTCAGAGGTCGGAGAGCAGGGAGCAGGGAGCAGGGAGCAAAGAGAAAAAGGCAGAGGGAACAGGACAGAGGTCGGAAGTCGGAGATCAGAGGTCAGAGGTCGGAGAGCAGGGCGCAGGGAGCAAGGAGCAGGGAGCATCCGTCATTTCGAATTTCGAATTTCGAATTTCGCCATTTGCCTCTACCCCCACCACCTGGCTCCCGCTCTCCCTCGCTCCCGCACTGACCCGCACGGATCTATTAAAATTCGTTGCCTATGCGGCGCTTTTTCTTCTGATCTTGCTCTACCCCTATGGCGAATCTTGGGAACGAGCCGGTATGCAGTGGTCGTCCATCAGCCGGCTCCCGCCGGAACAGAGGTTTTGTCGCTTGCTTGTGTTCGCGATCCTTTTCACCGGCTTGTTCGTTGCCGCGATAGGCTTTCTTGAACGCTTCACCTGGAATGGCAAGATCCTGTGGTCTTTCGTGCCTTACGATTGGGGACAACCCATGGCCAATGGCGTCCCGCGCGCCTCCGGCCCGTTTATCAATCCCGACCATTTTGCCAATTACCTGTCGCTCATTTTTCCGATCGCTCTCGCCTGCGCG
>QHYM01000317.1:0-26452 GCA_003223295.1 Acidobacteriota bacterium
GGAAGGAAGCGTAACGAGTAAAGCGACCTCCCATTACGGATCCACGTACCAATCGGCCGAGCCCAGGGCAGGCCGTTCAGGCAGGAGCGTGGAGGCCAATCTTGGAGTGCGATGATCCCTGCATGCTCCACTCTAAGACAATCAAAGACTTACCCTAATGTGATGCCAGGTAAAGACCCTATGGAGTACTGTTACAGGCGTGCTCGCCGACGCCGCCGGTGCCCGAAGCTTTCTGGAGCGCTGACGACCTTGGTCGCGTGGCTGCGTCCTTCCTCTCGCCATTTTTCGGCCTGGGATCTATTTCCCATCGACGGTACTCCCTGCGGAGATCGGGGATAGCCACATTCCCAGCCAATCGCGCCAGAACTCCAATTCTCTCTCGGCCAGCTCGCGGAGCGCCACGCGCTCGCGCCAATGATTTTTCCTGTGAATCGGCATAGGTGAGCTTAAGAAGCGTATGGCTGCCAATCGGGATAGCGGGAACGGTCGCCCGTCCTCCCCTCCCACACGACCGGACATGCGGGTCCGCATCCGGCGGTTCGGCGGCTTGAGCTAACCGGGAACAGTGAGTTCTGGAAGCCCGAGCGAGGTGAAGTAAGCGTTTGACAGAGCGAGTTTTAGCGCGGGAGTGTTGGCGAGGTGCCACGGTCCATCGGAGCTGCCGGCGGTTTGCGCGGCTTCCTGCGCAGCGATGCCGCGCCGGTGGAGTTCTCGATAGCGCGTGGTTGGTTCCTCGTTCTGCCGCTCGTCGGTTGTTGAGTCGCGCCGCGTACTCATCGCTCCCTTTATCCCCTTGCGGGGTCCGTCCAGGCCTTCACTGCTTGCGCAGCTACCACGCCTTCTGCTGACTCCTGCCCTCTGATCAGAAGCAATCTCTCGCTTCTCAGTCTTGTTTCCAAGACCGATGGCAGGTCTCCCGAGGTAAGTTCGACCGCCTTCAACGCGCAACCGCTGGATTTACCTTCAGTGCCCTTGATGGATAGGGGCTTCGCTGCCATTTGCCAGCTCGCCCGAACACTGCCTGCCTCACATCCAGTTCTTGTTCATCGGCTCGCGCCTTTGCTCCCCGCTTCTTTCAGGCCCCGCCTCGCGGCGAGTGTTATTTCACCCTTGCGCTTCGCTATCACTTCACGTCCATCACGTTGTGAAGAGGATTTGCACCTCCCAGCTGTCGATCATGCTCGGCACACGAAAAAGAGACGGCAGAGCGCTTGAGCATCTGCCGTCTCGGGGCAACCCCACCTGTTGTTTGCTGCTTGTTTGTTGGAAACCCTCGTTAATGAAATTAGGAAGTTTACTCTTCGTCACCATCTAAGCCGTCGACAGGAGTGATGGTGCCGAAGAGGCCGTGGGCTTCGCCCTGAATTCCCGCGGTGAAAAACAACGCCGTCGCGGGGCCTGCAGTGGCGTCGTTACCAAACGCGATCATCCATAGACCATCGATAACCATGTCGGAGTCAACGGGATTCTTCACGAACGCGATGAATTTTCCCGTGAAGCCATTGAACGCGGCGATTTTGCCGCTTCCGAAATTGCCCACAAGGATGGAATTGCTGTATTCGCCGAAATCACGGGGAGTCCAAACCACGCCCCAAGGTGAATTCATCCAGGGGCCGTGTTCTAGATGACCGATGAGTTTGCCGGAAGGAGTGAAGTAAAGGACGTAGCCCAAGCCGTCACCGGCGACATCGTCGTGTTTCGTGGAGTCCTGCTTCGCGTAAGTAACGAAGAGCGTTCCTCCAATATTCTGAACGTTGAACGGCGCAAAGCCGGGAAGGACAAACTCATCGTTGAACGCCTGGGGAGGGAGATGCACCTGGTTGAAGCTCGTGTCATAAACCTCGACGCGGCCCGCGCGGAAATTCGTGACGTAGAGGAAACGTTTGCCGCCGATGTCGGCCGTGGTCGCGCCTTTATAGACCGCACCATTGCCATTCTCTGAATGATCGACCATCAGCACGGCGTTCTGGCCGCCATTCCAGCCGGAGATCGTGCCGTCCTCGGTGACAAAGATGAAGCGCGCGGGGATGCCGTTGGGAAGAACAAAATCGGAGCTGCCATTGAAAACCGTGCCGGTTGGAGTGGCGGTGGTACCAGCAGGAGCGTTCTTTGGCGGCGGGATGGTAACGGTTCCAGTGCCATTGATGGGGACGCTTACGCCCGCACCGGTGTAGAGAGAACTGAAGCCGGAATTGTTGTCCGAGATCCACCACGGGCTGGTGTTGCTGCGGCTAAGACCCCATGGATTGATAAGGTTGGAGTCCGTGACCGGGGCCATACCGGGGAGGTCAGAAACAAGGTTGGTTTGTTTGTAATGTTGCGCCAGGGTCAGCGCAGGGAGCACAGAAAGCGAAAGAAGAGAAACCGCGAGGTACTTCCAGAACTTGCTGAACCGCATGATTGAATTTCCCTCCAGAGCGAGATTTCGCAGCGAAACACGTCCCAAGTGTTCGCGTCGACACCCATCTGGCTGGACTCCGCTTGCTTGGATGCAAGACCGTTGCCGCTGGGAGCGAGTAATGGAACTCATCTCATAACAGAGGACTTGGGTGATCGGATGAAGCGCGCTGGTCTGACAGCTCCAAGAAACAGAATCGAGCCGGCAGTATAGATACCAAAGTCTGGATATTTTTATTTCCGATGGAACGAAGAAGCTCGAAGATAGGGCGAAGACTGTGCAACAGCGTTGTATCAATTATGCCCGGCGAAGGACGATCAGGCTGATTTCTGGTGGAACCCCCAGGCGAACTGGGGCACCGACCGTACCGAGGCCGCGATTCACGTAAATGCTGGCCATGGCCGAAGATTGCGGAGTAAATTTTCGAGACGCAGCCACGATCGATCCCGCGCGCTCATTGGGTGCCGGCGCGAACAAGGGGCGCTGGTAGAGGCCGGCAATGTAATCGCTGATAAAACGCGCTGGACTGAGGCGGTGATCCAGAATTTCCACTTGAATCTGGCCCCCGTGGGTGTGGCCCGCAAGAGAAAGCTCGATGCCCAGCTCGGCGGCGCGATTGAACGAATTCGGATTGTGCGAGAGGAGAATATTGGGCATATCCCGGCGCACCAGCGGTTCGACACTGGAGAGAAGTTGCTGCCGCTGGCCGCGGCCGTTATATTCGCGCTGGTAATCCACACCGATGAGATTGAACTGGGCGCCCTTGAAAGTAACTTGCGCACTCGATTGCCGAAGCAGGTTCATCCCTGCTTGTGCGTAGAGATAAGCTGCGGTGTCTTCAGCGTGCGCGTAGATTTCATGATTGCCGTTGCAGCCCCAAGTTCCCAACGGCGCATAAAGATGACGAATCTCGTCCACACACTCGGCAATCGGATCGCCGGAGCCGGTAATGAGATCTCCCGTTACGACGGCAAGATCGGCGCCTAGGTCATTGGCCATATCCACGGCACGGCGGACTTGCGCGCGGGACATGTAGCTGCTCAAGTGAATGTCGCTCAACTGAACAATCTTCATGCCGTCCAGAGCCGATGGCAAATTGGGGATGGGAATCTACCGGCGGCCGGGATCAGGGATCATTTCCGATGCTTCGGGAAACGAGCCGGATTGCTCGGCGTTTTGCAAATGCGCGGGGGTACTCTTGACAGCGACAGCATGGAACCAGCGCCAAATGCGCTCCAGCCCATGAACAGCCTTAACGGACAGATAAGCAAATAGAGCGCTGAAGAACCAAAGCCCGGTCAGTACCGTAATCCAGGAAGTTCGGTGGGTGATTCCGGAATGGCCCATAATCACGACCCGAATCAACGTAACCACCATCAGAAAAAGCAGAAGAACATAGGCAAACCGGGGCCCGCGGCGAAGCCATAAACGTCCCCAATGGGAGGTCATCCGCCAAAGGGACCGGTACCAGAAGCGCTGTGAGAGGTACAGGAGGGCGCAGATGGCCAAGCCGATTCCGACGCGCAGGAATAAGAAATGCCAGTTCACAGATCCCCCAGCCGTAAAACATCATTTTAGCATGCGGCTTGGAAGGAATTCGAATGACGTAATGGGGATTACTGCGTAAGATGAACCTCCGCGAAAGGACAGGGTCACAAGCCGGACGAAAGGGAAACGTCTGGCCTAATGGCCCGTCTGATGGAGGAAGCGTCCCAAAAGTGGGTGGGGCGAAACTGAGGAGAAAACCATGATGAAGAGGCACAGGGTAGCTGGACTGGTGTTGGCCATGGGCTTGGCAGTGATGCCAGTGCTGGCGCAGGAGGCAGCCAAAAAAGAGCCGCCGAAGCCTGCGCCAAGTCCGTCGCAGGCGGTGTTGGAGCAATGGAATGAGATTGGGCGGAAGCTTGTCGCAATTGCAGAGGATCTGCCGGAAGACAAGTATGATTACAAGCCAAACCCGGATTCAAGGACGTTTCGGGGGGTGCTGCTGCATGTTTCCGCGTCCATGTATTACTTCACGGACTTCGCGCTGGGGAAAAAGCCGCGATATCCGGACGATCCCAAGCCAGCCGACCTGAAGATTAACAATAAAGTAGACCTGGTGGCGTTCGTGAAGCAGTGTGTGAGCGATGGCGCGGACGCGATCAAAGCCAAAGGCGATAAGGGCCTGAATGAAGCGGTGAATGACGGCGGGCCCCACTTGGACCGGCTGTATGACTTGGCCTACGGGTTGATCGAACACTCGGGCGAGCACTACGGGAACTTGGTGGTGTATTACCGAGCCAACGGCATGGTGCCGCCGGAGTCCAGGCCGAAGAAGTAAAGGAAGGCCAGGAAGAAAAGAAACGAATCGAAGCGGTGGCAAAGGCGGGCGCGATGATTCTTTCCTCGTGCCCGCTTTTTAATTCAGCACGACAATAGGGACAGGACCTTTCGTTTGGAAGGAGGGAATATGAAGCGCAAATTCGTGTCTCTCGCTGTGATTTTGAGTTTGGCAATCCTTCTAAATGGCTGCGGACCTATTGAGTCTTTCTTTCCGCTGTACAAGGCCGATGACAAGGTGTTCGAGACTGGACTGCTCGGGACTTGGAAAGTCGAGAAACCTGACCCAAACGATCCAGACGACAAAAATACGAGATGGACGTTCGCAAAATCCGGGGACGAGACTTTCTACGACTTCAAATGGGGAACAGTCGGAGGAAAAGGGGGATTCCTGGCCAAGGCGAGACTCGCGAGAATCGGGTCTAGCCTGTTTGCTGACTTTGAGGGAGACACGGACAACAAGGCCATGGACTCGAAAGATACCATGATGCCCTTTCCTGTGATTCCGGTGCATATGATGGGACGCCTCTGGCTGGGGAAAGACAGTCTGGAGATTCATTTCCTTAAAGATGATTGGGTGAAGGATCGGATCAAGGCAGGTTCGCTCTCACTCTCGCACCTGGGAGAAGACGGGGATCTGATTCTGACTGTGAGCACGGATGAGCTTCGAAAGTTCATGCAGGAACACGCGGAAGACGAAGAGGCGCTGTCAGACAACTACAAATTCGTGAGGGAAAAATGACTTTGCTACTTAGCGCGCGGGCCGAGGCTAGCCCGCGGCAGTTGCGCGTCCGCCGTCGTTGAGCAGGGCAGTGAGTTGGGCGGGGTCGTTGGTCGGAGGGAGGCAGGTTTGGCCGGAGCAGACGACGGCGAGGGGCTTGTCGGCGGGAAGATGCGGAAGAGTTTCTTTGAGGGCGCCAGCGAGCGCAGCAAGTTGCGTGCCGGGAGTGACACGCAGGACGGATTTGCCGAAGCGGAAGACGCGGTGCGCAGCAGCTTCGAGGGCTTGCGCGGCAGGGTCGCCTGCGGGGCCGGTGATGACCACCTGAAGGGGATGACGGGCGAACAGCGTTGCGGCGAGGCCGTAGGTGGCGGCAAAGAGGCCGTACCGCGGGGCAACGCCGGCGAAGGCTTCGAGAGTTTTCTTGGCAAATGAGGAGTAGCGGTTGTCGCCCGTGAAAGCGTGCATTCGAATCAGCGCGATGGCAGCGACGGAGTTGGCACCAGGCGTGGGGGAATCCTGAAACGGCTTGCGACAAACGTCGAGACCACCCATGGACGCAGCGTCGGACGGGCGATCGAAGAAGCCACCATTTTCAGCGTCGCCGTAGCGTGCAATGGCCAGGTCCGTGGTTTTCTGAGCAACAGTGAAATAGCGCGAATCGAGCGTCGATTCGTAAGCATCAAGCAACGCGAGGACGCTGAAAACCTGATCGTCGAGTGAGCCTTCGAGCGCAGGTCCGCCAATGCGATGCGCGAAGCCGCGAGATTCGCTCCAGGCTTCCTTCAACATGCGATCCAGTGTTTTCAATGCAAAGGTGCGGCAGTTGGCGCCAAGTGAGTCTCCAAGAACGCGCGCGGCGTCCAAATAAGCAGAGACGAACATCGCGTTCCAGGAGACATACATTGTTGTGTCAATGAAGGGCGTGGGGCGCGGGAGGCGCGCGGCGAGTAGCTTGCCTTTGGATCTAGCTATGGTCAGGCGAACAGTGGCTTCATCGACGCCGAGTTGTTTCGCGATGTCTGCGGCGTCACGCGCAATCCACAAAACATTCTTTGCAGGATTGTGGTGCATTTCCCCGTGAGCTTCGACGTCGTAATACAACTCCATGATGCGGGCCTCTTCGTGAGGGAGCGCGGCGCGGAGTTCGTCCAGGCTCCAAGTGAAATAGTCGCCGTCGTCATCGAGCGAATAGTCCGCGTCCTGGCTGGCAAAGAAGCCGCCATTTTCATGGTCCGACAAAACTTCATATACCCAGCCAATGATGCTTACGGCAGTCTCGCGAAGAAATGGGTTCTGCGTGAGTTGCCAGCCGTGGAGATAATTTTTCAGGAGTTCCGAGTTGTCGTAAGACATTTTCTCGAAGTGGGGAACGAGCCAGCGCTCGTCCACAGAGTAACGGTGGAAACCACCGGCAAGCTGGTCGTAAACGCCGCCTCGAGCCATTTTTTCAAGGGTGGTTTCGGCCATGGCAAGCAAATGCTTTTCTTTCGTCTGCTGGTAGCGCTCGAGGAGAAGATCGATGGCTGAGGCGTGGGGGAATTTCGGCGCCCGGCCAAAGCCGCCGTTTTTGATGTCGAATAGCTGGGTGATGGATTGGATTTGCGCGTCCACCACGCCGAGGTCGAATTCAGCACGGGCGCCGGTGAAGGCTTCCGCCTGCGCGACCGCCTCGGAGAGTGAATTGGCTGCGCGCTCAAGTTCCGCGCGCTTGTTTTGGTAGGAATCCGCCACTGCGAGCAGCACGCGGCGGAAACCGGGACGGCCCATCTGGTCCTCGGGCGGGAAATAGGTGCCGCCGAAGAAAGGTTTTCCATCAGGGAGAAGAAAGCCGGTGAGCGGCCAGCCGCCCTGCCCGGAAATCGCGCTGATCGCGGACTGATAACGTGAATCGACGTCGGGGCGCTCGTCGCGATCTACTTTTACCGGGACGAAGTGCTCGTTGATGATTTTCGCAATTTCGATGTTCTCGTAGCTCTCCCGATCAATGACGTGGCACCAGTGGCACCACACCGCGCCGATATCGAGAAGAATGGGCTTGTCCTCGGATTGAGCGCGGGCGAAGACGGCATCACCCCATTCCTGCCAGTCAATGGGCTGATGCGAGGCGGAGCGGAGGTAGGGGCTGGCGGAATCTTTCAGGCGATTCGTAGGATGGTTAGTCAAGATCGCTCACAGTTTGCATCCGCGATGAATGGTCAATTGAGATCCTTCGCTTCGCTCAGGATGACGCCGGGAGAGCGCCCTGACCGTGGGAAGCCATTCTACTGGACTTTATCGCCCGGGCCGAGGTCGCGTGGGTCGAGCGGCTTGCGGCCGGCAAAGCCTTCGTCCTGGCGATGATAAAAGCGAATACGGTCCTCGCCAAGCTTCCAGCAGAGATAGACGTCCTGGTTGTCGATGATCGCGGGGAAATCGAGGAGACCCACGTCCAAATCCTTGACGATACATCCGGTTTCAAGGATGCGGCCGAGCGTGGACTTCAAGGTTTCGGCTAGATGCGTGTGCTCGGCACGGAGCTTGGACAACTTTTCATAGGGGACAATCACGCCGCCCATCATCATGATGCGGGCGGAGACGGCGGAGAGATCATTTTCAAGAGTAGAAAGCTTCTTGCGGCAATCGATGGCTTCGATGAGGAAAGGTTCGAGGTCTTTGCGCACACGTTCCGCTTCCGTGAGGGTAAAGAGCCGCTGGGGCGGCTCCGGAGTTTCATCCTGCTCTGGGTCTTCGTCAGCCATAAACCCGTTTCAACTCACTTCCGCATTTAAAACGACACAGACAAAAGTCTCTTCTAGAGTTAGACGCTTTGCAAGCAGAAAGGGACCCCACTTCTGGCCATCGGCCGCCTACCGCAACGCCAACATGCGGTCGAGGGCCAGGCGAGCGTAGTAACGTGTGCGTTCGTCGACAGCTATGCGGTTGACTATATTGCCGAAACCGAGGTTTTCGAGCGCCCAGAGGAGATGCTGCGGGGTGATGCGAAACATCGTTGTACACACACAGACGTTGGGGTCAAGGGAGATGACTGTGCGATCGTGAAGAGCCTTGCCAAGCCGGTTCACCAGGTGGATTTCCGTGCCCACTGCCCATTCCGAACCAGCAGGAGCAGACTCAATGGCTTTGATAATGCCTTCGGTCGAACCGATGTGGTCGGCAGCTTGAGCAACCTCGAAGCGGCATTCCGGGTGGACAATGACGCGAATGCCGGGATGCTCGCGGCGGACGCGCGCGACCTGCTCCGGCGTGAAACGCTGGTGCACGGAACAGTAGCCTTTCCACAGAATGATGCGCGCATTGCGAACCGCTTCGGGGGTGTTCCCGCCAAGCTCCTGATACGGATCCCACACGATCATCTGTTCAAGCGGAATACCCATGCGATAGCCGGTGTTGCGGCCAAGGTGCTCGTCCGGCAGGAACAGGACCTTTTCGCCGTTTTCAAACGCCCAGTTGAGAACCGCGGCGGCGTTGGAACTGGTGCAAATCGAGCCGCGGTGCTGGCCGGTGAACGCCTTGATGGCGGCAGTGGAGTTCATGTAGCTGACGGGAACGATCTTGCTGGCATCCACAACGGAGGCGAGTTCATCCCAGCAGGCCTCCACTTGGCCAATATCAGCCATGTCGGCCATAGAGCAGCCAGCGTTCAGGTCCGGCAGCACTACAATTTGGTGCTGACGGCGGAGAATGTCCGCGCTTTCCGCCATGAAATGGACGCCACAGAAGACAATGTAGCGGGCGTAGGCTTCGGAGGCTTGAAACGAGAGTTTCAGGGAGTCGCCGCGAAAATCAGCGAATTTGATGACTTCGTCGCGTTGGTAGTGATGGCCGAGGATGACCACGTCTTCGCCCAAGCGGACTTTAGCTGCGGCAATGCGGTCGTCGAGGGTGTTATCGGGAACGAGCAGGTAGGAGTCAAAGTTGCAGCCGACACCCGGCTCGATTTCCGGCGCGCGAACGGTGGCCGGCGGATCCGTGCTGATGAGGGTGCTGCTTCCCGAAATGGAAACGAGGTTGCCCATGGCTGGTATAGTCTCTACCTAGAGGTGGTTTTCCTGCGGTCCCTGAACCGCTGCGAAACTCTATTTTCTCATATACAGGGCGATTGTCCACTACCCCCCAATAAAGACCATGGTTCGAGATGGGGGCACAAAACCGGGCTCATTGATGCGGTGCCCTTCTTCCTTTTCGTTGACCACAGAGCGGATATAGGCGGCCAAATCGTCGTCCGAGGCGCCCTCGCGAAGGAGGGACCGGAGGTCGTGGTCCTCCTTGCTAAATAGGCATGTGCGGAGCTTGCCGTCGGCGGTGACCCGGATGCGCGAGCAGTAGCCGCAAAAGGGCTGAGTAACCGAGGCAATCAGGCCAATTTCCCCGAGTGCGCCGTCGGCAAAGCGATACTTGCGCGCGGTTTCGCTGCGCTCGTGGGGAATCTGGACCAGCGGCCAGCGGGCATGGATGCGCTCGTAGACTTCGGCGGCGGGAACGACGAGTTCACGGGACCAGTGGCGATCGGCGTCCAGGGGCATGAATTCGATGAAGCGCATGATGACGCCGCGTTCGCGGGCAAATGCCGCGAAGGCCTCGACTTCGTCGTCGTTGAGACCCCGAACAAGCACAGCGTTCACTTTGGCGGGAGCGAGGCGCGAATTCTGAACTGCATCGATGCCGTCCATAACTTTAGAGAACGACTGGGTGTGGGTGATGCGCTCGAACTTGGCGGCGTCGAGTGAATCGAGGCTGATGTTGATGCGCCGCAAGCCGGCCGTAAGGAGTCGGTCGCAGCGATCCGCGAGGAGATGGCCGTTGGTGGTCATGGAAAGGTCGGGAAAACCGAGCGCGTGCAGGCGAGAAATATAGGCTTCCACGCCATCACGGACGAGTGGTTCGCCACCGGTCACGCGAATCTTGCAGATGCCGAGGCTTAGGAAGACTCTCGCAAGGCGGTCGAGTTCGGGCCAGGAGAGAATCTCGTCGTGATCGCGATAGTTTTCTGGATCAGCAGAGCGGCAATAGACGCAGCGGAAATTGCACCGGTCAGTGACCGAAATGCGAAGGTCGGTGATCTGGCGGCCGAAACTGTCGTGAAGGGTCATTGTCAACAAGAGCAAAAGAAAGACCCCGATTCACGGATTGGAATCGGGGACATGCCGGAATCAACGCATTTCCGGCGATGACGCTCCTTTCCAATCGCGGGAGGCCCGGGCGTTTCCACCCGGACCCTGAGTCCCAAAAGTTGCGCGGGACATCGCCCCTGCGGCCGTCGGTTGGTTCCCCCTTAGGCGGCAGGGATCGGAGTTACAGCCACAGTGTACGCCCAAGGGGCTGCGGGCGCAATTCTATGACATTGGCGATTACGGCCTGAAGGGGGTGCTGCGGATTGTGGTAGAGTTTTGCGCACGCCATGCGGATCTTCGTCTTAGGAGCTGGTGCGACCGGCTCTCTTCTCGCACAATTGCTGGAGCGCCAAGGACATACGGTCTGGTGCGGGGACCGGGATCCGGAGCGGGCGCGGCGCTTCTTGGGCAAGAGAAGCACAATCCCCGTGACCGAAGTGAATGCGCGAAACCTGCGCGGCATCGTGAAGGCGGCAAAAGGCTGCCAGCTCATCGTCAACGCTTCAGCTTCGGTGTTCAATGAGATCGTGTTGCGGGCCGCACTGCGGCTGCGCGCGCACTACATGGACCTCAGCTCCCATCTGACGAGAAATCCCTTCAAGGCGGAGCAGTTTCGTTACACGAAGAAATTTGAGGAAAAGAACCGCGCGGCAGTGATTAATGCCGGCGCAGCGCCGGGGCTGACCAATCTGCTAGTAAAGCGCGCCGCTGACATGCTTGACGAAGTGGAGGCCGTGCATATCCGGCTGTATGAAAGCAGCGAGAGCGACGATCCAATCTCGCAATGGTCACCGGAAGTGTCTTTTGACGAAGCGGTTTCGCATCCACGCATTTACCGAGGTGGAAGATTTCAGCTAGGCAAGCGATTTTCGGAGGTTGAGAAATTCCGCTTCCCCGAACCGATTGGAACTGTACGCGTGGTGCTGGCAGCCCAGGATGAAGTTGCCACGCTGCCATACTTCATTCGTATGCGCGATCTGGACGTGAAAATCGGCGGAAATGAGATTGACCGGCTTCGCCGCTGGTACAGACTGGGAAAATTAACCAAATCACGAGGTCTCGTTCGGCACCGCTTCCCTCAAACATCTTCTCCCCGCATGATCGCCAAGCTGATTCGCCAGGGCATTTTGCAGAACGCCCGGTTCGCGGCGGCCGTGTTGGTCAAGGGCATGAAGAACGGCAAGAGAGTCGATGAGTATTTGCTGATTCGCAGCGATTGCACGTTCCCGACGCTCTATCAGATCCGGCAACAGGGACGCTTTACGACGCCCGTGGCGTATGCCACGGCCAACGTCGCTGCGCTGTTCATTAAGTTCTTTCCTCGGGACCTTGCCGGAGTGTTTGCCCCGGAAATGCTGCCTGCAGAAACGCGCCGCGCCATTCTCTCAGGGATTCGCAACAACAGCATTCGAATCACGCACAGGACAGTCGTTCTGAAACATCCCGGGGAAGACGACGAAGAGTTTTAGAGAGACACCTGCGCGCCTTCGGAGACAACGAGCAACGCGCAGGTGCTCGAATTGGTGTTTCCGCGAAACCTAGTCCGCCGAGGCAGTCTTGGCGTTTCCGGAAAAGTGAATGGTGATCAGGAAGCCATTCGTGCCGTCATAAGAGAACTTATGGCCGTCGCCTTCGAAGGCTTCGTGCTTGCTCTTCCACATGCGGAAGCCATCGTTGGACTGCGCGCCCCAATACTTCAAGTTGCGGATGACAACCTCGTGGCCGGGGTCGCCGCCCGCGACCTTCTCGAGGATGACTTCACCCTTACCGTCGTTCATCTTGGCGTGGGCCACGCCGGTCTTGGTATTTACGCTCCATGAAAACGCGGCGGTCCCCGCGGCCTTTTTCTGCCAGGGTATCGGATAGAGCTGGCCGAGAATGTCGGCTAGCGCGACCTGCTGTTCCTTGGTGACGCTGGGATCGAAGTTCACCACTAGCCAGGAGTCCTTGCCGGTGCTCCAATCGCTGCCCAAATCGGTGGCGACCCAGATCTTGGCGCCATCTAACTTCACATCTTTGTACATTCCCTTGTCGACTTTTAGAACGAGATTGGCGCGGCAGAAGTGTTCTTCCATGTGGTGCTCACCCATGGCCATGTGATTGGTGGAGTGATCGTTAAAGTAGCAGGGACAAAACATGTCGCAACTACAAGCTTCGATATAGCTGGCGGTCATATCGAAATCGGGTTTGGCTTTGTCCTGCGCTGCTGAATTCAGGTAGATGAGACCGGCAGCAACCACAAAGACAGGAAGCAAGAGTAGACGGGACGTTATTCGCATGATTCCTCCGAAGACTTTCCAGTGTGGGGCCTTTACCGAGATGGAGGGAGTTTAACTCTGAGGCGCACCAGAGGCAAGACTGGAATGCGCGGTTTTCAACAGCAGCGGTTGGGCCGGGAATAACGGCGATTGAGCTGCTCGACGTAGAACTCAGCCTCGTTCAGAGTGCGGCAGGAGGCACCATGGACGGCTTTGGAACGCAAGTAGCTTTCGTAAGCCGCGTCGCCGCACCATTCGCGCAGGCCGCGCCAGAAGCGGAGGAGGAAGCGCCTCGTGCGTTTGGCGACTTTGCGCATCAATCGTCTCCCATCGCGTCGCCAACGGCAGCGTCGTGGGCAGCGCCGGAGAAGTCTTTGGCCCAGCGGGTCGCGATGTATGGCGATTCATGAAGTATGGCTTCACGTCTGCGGCTAAGAATGGAATACCACTGGAAGATAGCCTCGACTACCAAGACCAGCACCATGCAGGCAAAGATGGCAGTCACGGCAGCATCGAGGCGCAGATTGAAGATCAGGCGCTGCGTGTCGACCATTTTCGCGGCGGCAATTTTGCCTGCAGCGATCTGCTGGGCCAGTTCGTTCGCGTTTGCAAGAAAACCGAGTCGAGGACTAGGATCGAAAATCTTCTGATAGCTCGCGGTCATGGTCACAATGACCAACCACACCGTCGGGACCAGCGTCACCCAGATCCAGCGCAGACGTCCCATCTTCAGAAGAATCGTCGTGGCCACGACCAGAGCCACAGCCGCGAGCAACTGATTGCCGATGCCAAAAAGCGGCCAGAGCGAATTGATGCCGCCAAGTGGGTCGATAACTCCCTGGTAAAGGAAGTAACCCCACATCGCGACGATGATAGCGCTCGACAAAAGAATTCCGGGCATCCAGCCGCGGCGGCCAAACGGCGCCCAAATGCGTCCCCCCAATTCCTGAACCATGAAACGACCGACGCGCGTGCCGGCGTCCAGCACAGTGAGGATGAAGAGCGCTTCGAACATGATGGCAAAGTGATACCAGATGCTGAGGAGACGCGGGCCACCAATGGTATTGGAAAAGATTTGCGCCATGCCGACGGCGAGCGAGGGCGCGCCGCCCGCGCGATTCCACAGCGTAATCTCGCCCACAGCGTGAGCAAGATTCGTCATGGTCTCGGGCTGCAACGGATAGCCCCAGCTGCTGATGGTAGCCGCGCCTGCGTCCGCGGTGGCGCCCACGATGCTCGGTGGGCTGTTGATCGCGAAATAGACGCCCGGTGTCATCGCGCAGGCAGCGACCATGGCCATGACGCCCACGAAAGATTCGAGCAACATGGCGCCATAGCCGATAAAGCGAGCGTGGCCTTCGCGCAGGATCATCTTCGGCGTGGTGCCGGAAGAGATTAAGGAGTGAAAGCCGCTGACGGCCCCGCAAGCAATGGTGATGAAGCAGAATGGAAAAATCTTGCCGGCGAACACGGGTCCGGTGCCGTCAATGAAACGCGTGAGCGGCGGCATGAGCACTTGCGGCCGGACCAGAAGAATCCCTGCCGCCAGCGAAAAGATTGCGCCTGCCTTTATGAAAGCGCTGAGATAGTCGCGCGGCGCCAGCAAAAGCCAAACCGGCAATGCCGAGGCCGAGAATCCGTAAATGATAATCGCCGCGGTGAGCCCAAGACCGCTCAACGTGAAGACATGCGACCAATAAGGTGAATCCGCCACCCACTGCCCGGCAACCACGACGAAAATGATCAGCGCAACGCCCATGATGGAGGCTTCGAGAACGCGCCCCGGGCGCACGAATCGGAGATACACACCCAATAGGAGCGCAATCGGAATGGTCATGGCCAGCGTAAAAGTCGCCCAAGGAGAGGATTTCAGCGCGTTCACCACGACCAGAGCGATCACGGCCAGCAGAATGACCATGATGGCCAGCACCGCCAGCTGAGCGATGAACCCGCCGCGCTCGCTCACTTCTTCGCGCGCCATTTGGCCGAGCGACTTTCCGTCGCGCCGAATGGAGCAGAAAAGAATCACAAAATCCTGGACGCAACCGCCAAACGCTGCACCCGCAATCAGCCATAATGTGCCGGGGAGATACCCGAATTGCGCGGCCAGTGTTGGGCCGACGAGCGGACCGGGCCCGGCAATGGCAGCGAAGTGGTGGCCAAAGAGAACCCATTTGTTTGTGGGAACAAAATCGCGGCCATCATCGTGGCGCTCAGCGGGAGTGGCACGCGTGTCATCCAGCGCAAGGACTTTGGCGGCCACGAAAGCAGAATACAGTCGGAAGGCCACGAGATAACAACAAAGTGCGGCAATGACAAACCACATGGCGTTGAGCGGTTCGCCGCGGTGGATGGCAATCGCGCCGAGCGCCCCCGCGCCCAGAAGGGCGATGGCCAGCCAAGCAACCGAGGAGAGAATACGCTTCATTGCGCGGGACCCGCGGCGGTGCCGGATTTGAGGAACTGCGCGATATCGGCCTTAAGCTTTACGCGCGAAGGTGTATGAACGTACATCATGTGCCCGGCCTCATAGTAAGAGCCGCTCAAATGGTTGCGCAACGTGGGGTCAAGGCCGAGATGGTCGAAAGTATAGTCCGCAGCAAAGAAAGGCGTGGCGAGATCGTAGTAGCCCTTGGCGACAAAGACGTGCAGGAACGGATTCTGCGTCATGGCTCTGCGCAGCGTTTCGGCCACGTTGACGTAGCGATTTTCATATGGCGCGTAATTCCAGGGCCGGACCCGCCCCGTGAGGACTTCATAGGGCAAGTCACTATCGAACTTGAGATCGTTGCGCGCGTAATCGTTGAGCATGCCGGAATAGGGCCCCATGATGGCGGCGATGCTGGGGTCGAATTCCGGCTCTTCGCCAGCCGCATCCCGATCAATGCCGAGGAAGCGCGCGTCGATGCGCCCAATTGTGCGGCGCTGGCCGCGCAACAGCTCTTTCGTGAAGCGCATGATCTCAATCCGCAGATTGGTCCGGTCAATATAATCGGGCGAAAGGCCAGTAAGGCGCGCGAGCTTCTGCGCGATTTCCGCGCGTCGGGCGGCAGGCAGCGCGTCGCCAGCCGTGAGTGCATCGGTATATTCCCCAATCGCGAACTTTCGTGACTCTTCGAGTGCTTTCTGCAAGTCAGGCTGCAAATCGGGCGACAGCTTCTTGTGATACCAGGCGATGGCGGTGTAGGTCGGGAGGTACAGGATGTAGGGCAAGTCGTTTCCAACATCGAATTCCGCAGTTTCAAAATTCAGGATGGAAGAAATCAGGATGATGCCATTGAGATACATGCCGTAGCGCTGCTGGAGATAGCCGGAAAGTCCAGCGGCGCGCGTTGTGCCGTAGCTCTCGCCGGCGAGAAACTTTGGCGAAGACCAGCGTTTGTTGCGCGTGGCATAGAGCCTTATGAACTCGCCCACGGACTCCACGTCTTCTTCCACGCCGTGAAATTGCTTGGGCGCTTCGCCGGGAACGGCACGGCTATAGCCCGTCGAAACTGGATCGATGAAAACCAGATCGCTGACATCGAGAAGCGAAGTGTCGTTATCAACGAGCTTGTACGGTGGCGGAAGCAACGAGCTGGCGTCGCCCATCTGCACGCGGCGCGGCCCAAGCAACCCCAGATGCAGCCAAACTGAAGAAGAGCCCGGGCCGCCATTGAAGCTGAAGGTGATTGGGCGCTGGCTGGCGTCGGCAACGTCGTCCTTGGTATAGGCAACGTAGAAAATGCTGGCCTTAGGCGTGCCGTCTTCGAGCTTAAGCAGCATAGTTCCGGCGGTCGCGGTGTACTTAATTTCCTGGCCGCCGATCTTGAGAGAGTGCTTGGTCGGCACACTCTTTTCTTCGGGCACGGGAGGCTTCTTTTCGTCCTTCGGCTTTTCCGCAGGTTTATCCGCGGCTTTGTCTGGCTGCGGCTGCGATTGCCACTGTTGGGCCAGGCAAAGATTCGCTGTTAGCAGAAGCACGGAAAAGCCAGGGCATCGAATTGAATGTCTCATCGGCGGCAAAGCTCCTCGGCAGCCCATCGTAAATGAAATTCGCGACGTGCGGCATCGTATGCGAGAGTCAGGGCAGCGTCAATTGTCGAAAACACGGCGGTGGCTGTGCCGTTGCCAAATGCTTTGGAACTGTGCGAATTCGTGGATAGAATGCCGCGCAGGAAAGAAACTCAGTCAAAGGAGCAGTTCATGCGGCGCATTTCGGTGCCAGGAATCATTTTATGTTTTCTTGCTTCCGGGTCTGCTGTTTTTGCTTCCCCGCAGGCGGCTCAAAAAAGCGAAGAGCCGCCACATCCGAAGACGCTCGAAGAATTGCAAAAGGCCATGAAAGATGCCGTGGAGAAGAACCACGTCACCGGGGCGGGAGTGGCGCTCGTTTCGAATGGCCAATTGCTGTGGTGCGGTGGATTCGGGAAAGCGGACCTGGCAGCGAATCGCGATGCTAGCTGCGATACGGAATTCCGCGTCGGATCGATCAGCAAAACGTTTGTGGCCCTGGCGCTGCTGAAGTTGGAGGAAGAAGGAAAAATCAACCTGTATGCGCGCTTGCAGGACGTTGCGCCAGAGATTCCTTTGAAAAACCGCTGGGCGAGTTCGAATCCCGTGCGCATCGTGAATCTCCTTGAACATACCGCTGGATTCGACGACATGGAGTTCAGCGAAGTTTACAATCGCCATGACCGCCCGGATTACCCGCTGCTCGACGTTTTCAAGCACTTTCAAGAGCCGCAGAATGTGCGCTGGCCGCCAGGCACGCGATTTTCTTATTCGAATCCCGGCTACGGCATCGCGGGCTACTTGATCGAAAGAGTCACAGCCCAGCCCTTCGACGCCTACATCCAGAAAAACATTCTTGCGCCGCTGGAGATTACCGTTGGCGATTTCCGGCTGACCGATGCGAATCGCGCGGCGCTGGCACAAGGCTACGAAGGCAATCCGCCGCGCGCGGTTCCCTACAAGAACATCTATTTGCGCCCCGCCGGCGATATGAAAGCTTCACCGGGAGAGCTGGCGAAACTGGTTCAGTTTTTCCTGCGGCGAGGCAGAGCCGGCGACGCGCAATTGGTGAAGCCGGAGAGCATCGCGCGCATGGAGTATCCGGAAACCCTTTCTTCCGTGAAGAATGGCTTGCGGCTCGGCTATGGCTTGGCGAACTACACGGAAAGTGAAGGCGGCGTCATTACCCATGGCCATGATGGAGGCATCGACGGTTTCATCTCCAGCTATCGCTATATGCCGGAGCAGAACTGGGGCTACGTGGTCCTGCTGAACAACACGGTCTCCGGAAAAGCGCTGAACGATATGAATCATCTTGCGATCGAATTTCTTTCCAAAGATTTTCCCAAGCCGCAGCAGCCGGTGATTTCGCTTACAGCGAAGGAACTCAAGAAGTTCTCTGGTTATTACGCGCCGCGCGCCCCAAGGAGTCAGCTGCTGGCATTCCTTGGAGAATTGACGGGAGGCACTTGGATTCGCGTGGCGGACGGCAAACTCGAGTGTTCGCAGCTTTTCGGAAAAGGCCATGAGCCGTTGTTGTCCGTCGGAAAGAGTCGCTTTCGCGGAGAAAAGGAACCCGAAGCTACGGCGGTGTTCTTCCCTGACGCCACCGGCCGGATGATTTATATCCGCTCGGGCGAGGAGGGAGAGCCCTACGGAGAAAGAGTTTTTCCCATCTGGCTGTTCACGCGGCTCGCGCTGCTGTCTGCGTCGGCTGTCGTGATGGCAACCGCTTTGCCGTACGCGCTTTTTTGGGGAGCCTTGTTGCTCCTCGCGAGATTCATCAAGAAATTAAAGGGAGTGAAGCACGTACGCGTGCGAGCCGTGCCATTCTTTTCCGTGCTCAGTCTGCTGGTGGTGGTGTTCGCGTTCACCAAGGCCACGAACGAAATTGGCGCGTTCAATTTTTGGTCGTTCCTTATTTTTGTGGCATCAATCGCGTTCGCCCTACTATCGCTCGTGGGGCTTGCGTTAGCGGTGAGCGTGCCCAGGGCCGAAATTCATAATTGGGTGCGCATCCATTCCCTGCTGGTCTCGATGGCGTGCTGTATTGTGACGCTGTTTCTTTCCGCGTGGCATCTCATCGGCCTGCGCCTTTGGGCGCCGTAGCGCAGCAAATGCCTTTGAATCAGCTCGGGCGCGGAGCCAGATAGTCCCGCGTGATTTTGTCGACCGAAGTTGTTCCAGCCTGGCGCATGATGGTGCGCAGTTCGCGCTGCAGGATTTCGAGAACGGCTTCAACCCCTGCTTGGCCAAAGGCCCCAAGTCCCCAGGAATGTGGTCTTCCAATTCCTACCGCCGTAGCGCCCAGCGCCAGCGCTTTGAAAATATCCGTGCCGCGCCGCACACCGCCATCCACGATTACCGGCACCTTGCCCGCAACGCCGTTGAGCACTTCCGGCAGGCTCTCGATTGTCGGCCGCAAAGTCTCTTCCGCGCGGCCACCGTGATTCGAAACGATCAGGCCATCCACACCATGCTCGACTGCGAGCTGTGCGTCTTCCCGCGTGACGATACCTTTTATGAGTAATTTGACCGTTACAGTATCGCGCAGCCGTTTCACGAAATCCCAATCCATACTCACACCGTGCAAGGCAGTGACCTTCGACAAATCCAGGCCGTCGAACATCGGCTTCCGAGAGGCGAAGCTCGCGAATCCTCCCGACCCGGCCGTTCCCGGTTTTCCTCGCGCGAAGGGCGAGTACCCGCCCGAATGGCATGTGGAGCATTGCCGTTTATCCACGCGCTGTGCGCGAAAAAGAGTTTCACGGTTGCTGCCTTCCTGCAGATCGACGGTGAGGACAATTGCAGGGGACCCGGCCTTTTCCGCCCGCTTAACGATAGCCCGGCCGACTTCCCAAACATTCGTTGGATAGAGCTGTTGCCACACGGGCCCGTCCCGTGCGGCAATGGCGTCTTCGATCGACGATGTGGCGGCAGTGGACAGCAGCATCAGGTGGCCCTTGGTCTTCGCTGCTCTGGCCACGGCAAGTTCGCCATCCGGATGGAAGGCTTTCTGAGAGCCAATGGGAGAGAGCACAATTGGTGTGTCCCACTTGGCGCCAAAAATCGTCCTAGACGTGTCGATTTTCTCCACGTCGACGAGCCGGCGCGCACGGATTTGAATGTGTGAGTAGCCGTCACGATTTGCTTGCACGGTAGCGTCCTCGTCCACGCCTGTGGCGAGGTAGCCAAAATGCGCCGGAGGAATTGCCTTTCGTGCAGCGGCTTCAAAATCCATCACATCGAGGGCTTGGTCGGGCGAGGAAATAACGTCGCCGCTTTGCTGAACATTCTCAAGCCACCGCACGAAATCCTTCTCCTCGTGGAGCGTGGCATGCAGCAGATTTACAAGGCTGGTCACCACAACGCTTGAACCCGCAATCAGAGGGCTGGCCCCAAGCATCTTGAGAAACTTTCTGCGGGTTCCGGACCGGCTGGGCGTGTGGTTCATACGCGCTCTTCCTCCCTACTCTGGCCTATTTTGGGAGTGAAGTGTAGCGCAACAGCGGATAGAGGTCGCGGAAAATGTTAGTAATTTCGCGCGGGAAGGAAGCGCGCGTCGCAGCCGCAGGGCTTAGTCTGCGCCGCACAATCCAGGCGAGAATCTTGTTCCAGTTTTCGGCTGCAGCCGGCCACCCAGAGTGCTTCGTCCATTCGCCTTTTTCCATCGTGTACTAATAGCTTTCGTAGCGCAGGCTCAGGCGTTTTTTCTGCTTGTTGACCCAGCCTGGTTCGGCTTGTACTCGCGCTTGACCGGTGACCGCGAGGACGGATTCTTTGCGCTTCCCTCCAGAGTAAATGCGAAAACCCGCCGTGACCGTGTTTGTGGAAAGGCCGACATAGAGCTGGCCGGTTTCTCCGTTGCCGGGTGCGGGAACAGAAAATTTCAAGTACATCTGTGTTTTGTATGGCGTCTTGTCTTTTGCAAAACGGATGTCGCGATTGATGCGCGAGAAGTTCGGACCTGTTCGCCCGGAAGCGTCGAAGCGCGCTTCGAGTCCCAAGACCGCAGGAGTGAGTTCCTCAAGCAGCCGTCGAAAAGGTTGCACCACGGTGGACTGATACCGTTCGCGGTTTTCGTCCATCCACGCCTTGCGGTTATTGCGGCCAAGCTCTTTGAAAAACCGAAATGTTTCGCGCGTGAAAACTGGTGTGGGCTTCGCCATGTGGCCTCGGTCTTTGCCTCCGCGGAAGAACGGCGTTTCACAGCCTACAACATTCCAACCTGAGGTCAATTGAGCCGGGGATCCAGATTGACGCTTGCAACGATACGCGCATGCCAGTTAGGCTGCGTGCATGAGCAATTCAGCGAGCAACTTCACGCCAACGGAAAAAACCCAGGTCCGGCGCAAACCGGATCGCGGCAGTTACGATCGCGAGTTGATTTACCGCATTCTGGATGAAGCCTTCGTGTGCCAGGTGGCTTTCATCGCCAACGGCTTGCCTTTCGTCGTTCCCACCAACTACGTGCGCGTCGGCGACAAATTGTTTCTGCACGGCTCGACCGCGAGCCGTCTGATGAAGACGCTCGGGAGCGGTGCGCCTTTCTGCCTCAACGTCACGCTGCTCGACGGGATTGTCTGCGCACCCAGCGCGACGGGCCACTCGGTCAATTACCGCTCCGTCGTTGTGATAGGTAAAGCAGAAGTCGTTGAAGGCGAAGCCGCGAAGCTCGCCGCCATGCGCGACTTCGTCGAGTACGTAATTCGCGGCCGCTGGGCTACGGTGCTTCCCCCGACCGAGCAGGAACTGAAAGGCACGATGGTGCTTTCCGTTCCGCTCGTGGAAGCTTCCGCCAAAGTTCGCACGGGCTTCGCCGTGAACGACGACAAAGACTACTCGGCGCCCGGCTGGACCGGGGTCATTCCGATGAAATGGATTTCGCAAACTCCGACACCGGATCCGCGCGGCAATCCTGCGGTTCCCGCACCTGCAAATATTCAGAACTACAGCCGGCCGCAGTGATTCTGGCCGAAGAGGTTAGGCTGTGCAGACTCTTAAGCCACGGTGAGCAGGATGGGTCCGCCGCGCGTGATCACGATGGTGTGCTCGTAGTGCGCTGAGAGGCTGCCGTCCGTGGTGCGATACGTCCAGCCATCCTTGTCCAGCAAGACGTTGCCTGTTCCCGCGGCGATGATCGGCTCAATGGTGATGACCAAGCCCTCGGTCAGCTTGTGCTGCGCCGAAAAATCCGCGTAATTCGGCACCGATGGCGGTTCGTGAATGGTACGTCCGATGCCGTGTCCGCCGAGCTCTTTGACGACGTGAAACCCGCGCCGCCGTACTTCGCGCTCGACGGCTCGTCCAATGTCTTTCGTGCGATTCCCTGGCCTCGCGGCGTCCAACGCTTGCCGGAACGCGCGCTCGGCGCAATGCGCCAGTTCGCGTGCCTGGCTCTTTGCTGGCTGGACTTCAACGCTCAACGCGGAATCCGTGTGGTAGCCGCCCTTTTCGGCGGTCAGATCGAGCTTGACCAGGTCTCCGGGCTGAAGCGCGCGCTCGCCGGGAATGCCGTGCACGACTTCGTCGTTCACGCTGATGCACACTTCGCTGGGAAATCCGTAGACCATCGGCGGCGAGGACCGCGCTCCGTGCGCTGACAAAACGCCCGAACCAATCTCGCAAAGCTCTGCGGTGGTCACCCCGGGACGCACTGCCGTGGCCATTGCGCGCAGCGCCTTCCCCACAATCATTCCACAAGCGCGCAGCTTCTCAAATTGCTCCGGGCTGGTGATGGACATAGGATCTTACTCTACAGCTTCCTATTTCGATCTTGCTCCGGAAAATGCCGAGGCGAGCCCAAGCGCAATCAATCCGCCACCCGAGACATTGCGTTGGACGCGGCGTAGACACAAGCTCCCACGAATGCGCTCGGCCACAGTTCCGGCGATCAGGGCATAGACTGAATCGCTGCACCAGCCCATCAACGCAAATAAGATCCCCAGTTGCAGGATTTGCAGCGTGACGTGTCCACGAGTGGGGTCCACGAATTGCGGCAAAAAGGCCAGAAAGAAGAGCCCCGTCTTGGGATTGAGCACATTGACCAGCAGGCCCTGCCCATAGAGGCGAATCAACTTTGTTTCACCAGTGGCGGCTTCCACAAGCTGCTCATCCTTGCGGCGCAGGGTCTTGATTCCGAGATAGACCAGGTAGGCGGCGCCAAGATACTTTACGAACTGAAACGCCACCGCCGAAGACGCCAGCAGGGCGGAAATCCCCAGGGCCGCGGCAACCACGTGGCACAAGGTTCCGGTCACGATGCCCAAGACGGAAACGAGGCCGGCTGCGCGCCCGTGTCCAATGCTGCGACTGACGACGTAGGTCACCGCCGGGCCGGGAATCACAAGGAGAACTGCGGCACCGGTAACGAACAGAAGTAACGAAGAATGGCTGATCAGCATAAGCAGCGCCTAGGGATTATCAGACGGATGGAAACAAAGTTTGGTGAGCCTTCAGCTCAATTGTGATCATCGGCGCCAAGTCCGTCGTGGCGGCCCAGCAATTGACTCAGTGGCAGGCGCAGCCGCCACCGCAACAACCGCTGCCTCCGCCCGAGAATCCGCCGGATGACTTTGTGGACGCGCCGTTCGCAGAGCCATTCGCGGCGCTGAAAACGGAAAGCTGTATCGCGTTTCTCTTCCCTGCGCACTTCGGGCAGGCAATCTCCTGCTGCTTGTTGAACACAATCTTTTCGAAGTGGGTCTGGCAATCCTCACAAATGTATTCGTAGATGGGCATCTTCAGACCTCAGACTGTTCCCTTTTATTATAGCAGTCCATCAACCCAAGAGTTCGCGACAAAAAAGCGGCCCCGGATGAACCGGGGCCACTTGAAACTGCGGAGTTGGCAGGAAGCTGCTTAGTCGCCGGCGACAGCTTCGGCCGTTTTTTCGTTGGTCTTGGCTGAAGAACCATTCCCATTGCCATTGGCTGGGACGATGGTAACGGGCTTGAAGTTCGCCGGCACTGCCTTGGCGATGTCCTGCACCGTGCCGATCTGCACGACTGTCGCCGGAGCCTTTTTCAGCACCAGCTCTTCGTAGATGGCGCGGACCTTGGCCTGCTCTTCGTAAGCCTTCTTGCGGCGCGCGCGCTCTTCTTCCGCCGCGGTCAGCGGAACGTCGTGCTCGAGGTGGCGAACACGCGCCGCATCTTCGGCATCAATCTTCAGCGAGTGCTCGTAGCTCTCCAGGCTGACGTTCTTGCCCTTGGCGTATATCTCGTGCTTCCCGTGGTTCTTGTACCATTCGGCCACGGTCGCGTTCTTATGCATGTTCTCAATGATCTGCCGCCAGCCCACTCCCGTGTTGTACGCACAGAACGAAATTTCCCCCTGCTGCGTCGCGTACGGAATGATGCACATCTCGGTGCGGCGGAAGTCGTAGTTGAACAAATCCTGGAACCACATTCCCGCGATGAAGAGGAAGTTCCACGGATCGCTCTGGCGGCGCTTCATGGCATCTTCGTAGGTGCGCTCCGGAGAAGTACGGCCGTACTTCGTTTCGGACTTTTTCGTCAGCGCCCAGGTCTTGTCAAATTTCTTGAAGAGGTCGTACAGCTTCAGCCCCTTTGGCCCGCGGAACGGGTGGTAGTTCTTCAAGAGGGCCATGGCCATCATGAAGTTCGAAAAACTCTTTCCACGCGCCGCGTCGGTAATTGCCGTAACGTCTTTGGTGAGCTGCTCGGCATCCAGAAAGCGTGGAACAGGAGCCCATTCCTTGGTCTCCTTGTTGATCATGAGTGCCGTGCCCACGCCGCAGTTCGGGTGGCAACCGCAGGATAGCGAGCCCCAATTCGACTCTTGCCCCTTGACCATGTCCGAGAAGCCCGCAAACGTGCTGATGAACGAAATCGGGAACCAGTCGCGCGTCGGCTCGACTTTGCCCACCTGGCTGCTGACGTCCTTCGCAAGGTGCGAAAGCGTGTAGCGCTGGCGCAGGCGGCGTTCCGGAGTGATGTCTTCGTCGCGGCCCGTAAATGAAACCGGCTGGAAGCTCACGAACGCGATTTTCTTGGGGTTCTCCATCGCGAACTTTACGACCGTACCGACCTGGTCGTTGTTCACGTTGTTGACAATGGTCACCACCAGCACGATTTCGATGCCGGCTTCGTGCATGTTCTCGATGGCGCGCAGCTTCACATCAAAGAGGTTGCCGATCTGACGGTGGCTGTTGGCGTCGTTGCCGATGCCGTCGAACTGCAGATAGGCATACCGCATGCCCGCCTCGAAGGCCTTTTTGGAGAACTCCTTGCTCTTGGCGAACTCGATGCCGTTGGTGGCGGCCTGCACGCTGTTGTAGCCAATTTTGCGCGCATAAGCGACTGCGTCGAGGAAGTACGGACTCATGGTCGGCTCGCCGCCGCTGAACTGCACGGACATCTGGCGGCGCGGCTTGATCTTTAGCGCGTTGTCCAAGATTTCTTTGATCTCATCCCAGCCCAGTTCGTGAACGTAACCAACCTGGTTGGCATCCATGAAGCACGGGTCGCACATCATGTTGCAACGGTTGGTCAGGTCGACGGTAAGCACCGACCCGCGGCCGTAACGCACCGTCGAAGAACCATGTTTGTGAAGATCCTCATCGTTGTGCGCGGGAATGTCACGCCCGGGGAACTGCTTTTCAATCCAGCTGAGGAACTTGGCGTCGATGGCCATCATATCTTCATAGTGGCCGTGGAGGGGACAATCCTTGACCATCCAGATCTGCCCGTCGCGCTCGATAATCTGCGCTTTGATCTCGCCGACCTTCTCATGCATTAGGTCGCGCCAATCTTTCTTTCCCGCGATGATCGCTTCGCGCGCTTCTTTGACGCACGCTGGACACAGGGAATCGGTCTGGCGCGGGAACCCTAGCGTCGGCTTGGTCTTCTCCCACGATTTCAGCAGTGGTTTATCCGACCACTTCGGAGTAACCGAAGGATTGGGATTGCGCTTGTTGAAGAACTGGAGGGCGTCAAACGTGATTCCAGCCGTCCTACAGATCACCCAATCAAACGTTCTCGCGATTTGCGTGCCTACGGTATTCGGCATAAACCTCTATCCCTCTCTTTCGAAAGTTGCCCTGAACTTAGCCCTTTGAGATTTTCGAGCCCACTCAATCGCTGGAGCCATGCCCAAACGATTGCCCCCGGGCTCAATGTTGCGTGCTTCAGAACCGTACCACGAACACCCACTACGTCCAATAAGTCTTTGGACACCTATAGCTTGAGGGTTAGTCAAGGGGGAAGCTAGCAGCTTGCGCCGAATGGTCGAAATCGGGGGTTAAACGGTGAACTGGGGCCATCGAACGGTCATTTTCTCTACCCCGAAATAGGGCTTATACCTACCGCAAATGGCCCTTCGTTTTCCCTTTTTTGGACAAATCTTGCATTCCTTTTCCATCCCGGGCGATTCGGGACAGTTCCTGCCGAGACGATTCGGTACAGCTGAGCTCGGCACTTCTCCCTCTTCAGTTTTGGCTCAAGCAAAGCCCGGCGGGTTCCGGGTTTTTCGTTTATTCGTTTAAGGCAGGTCGAAGCACCGCAATGACGAAATGCGCAAAATTCCAAGCTCCTTCATCCAGTTGAAGCCAGCGCACCACACAGTGATCTGCCAGATACTTCGCGACGCGCGTTTCTGGTATTCCCAGGTGCTCGGCGAGCCG
>QHYM01000317.1:26553-38412 GCA_003223295.1 Acidobacteriota bacterium
GGGAGGACAAGCGAGCAAGCGGCGAAATTGCATTTCAAGCAAGGAAATGCGAGAAGAGAGTCCGGGATCCCCGTAGCGGCCTTTGAGGCTCGGCCCGGCTTCTCCAAGAGGTTCTACAGGCAGGCTGGGGACCGCGCGGTTGTGCTTGGTTCGCGGAGGCTCAGCTTCTTCCGGCGCTTGTTTTTGCATGGCAGCAGTAAGCGATTCGGGATGTTCCCCGGTCTTTGAGGTACGACTCGAAGGCGGTCCCGCGGTTTCCTTTGCTGCCGGACTTCTCCTCCGGTTCCTTCCGCCACGGCGTCCGCGCCTACGCCTCTTCCCCACTTCCGAAGCCGAGCTTGGGCCACTCTTGGTTGTTTCTTGGGTTGCTTCTTGAATCTCGCTGCTGACCGCTACCGCCGATTCCAGAGCTTCCGGGTTTTGCTCAAACGGCAACTCTTTCTCTTCTACAGCGGGTTCCGGTGGCACCAAATGAAATTCACCGGCGGGTTCTGCAGATTCTTCCACTGGAGTTTGTGTAGAACTTCCGCCAAGACGTACGGCCGCTTCCTGCGCCTTGGTCTTCCATTCGGCGCGCCGGAATCGTGCCGCGGCTGTGGAATACCACTTCGCCGCATCGGAACTCTGTCCCGAATCTTCGAACAATTTGGCAAGCTCGAACGCCACCATGGCGTCGCTCGTTTTTTGGTAGAGATTTGCGAGCTGTCCCAGGGGATCCTTGCCGGACCGCGCGCGGCGGATGCGGGCGGTAATCTGTTTCCAATCAGCCATGTTCTGACTGGCATTGTATCAGCGGATGACCGTAACGGCCAAGAAACTCCCCCGCCCGTCTGAGAGTCGAGATTCTGTTCCAGGTCACCTGCTGTACGGTTTTTGATTGACCTGGCAATTTCCGCTGAGTATGCTTTCCATGGCCCTCTTGGAGGCATTGATGGCGCGCACACGCGTGCTTGATAGCTTTGCAATAACCCGCATTCTGGTCGCCATTTTGCTCTCGCTGACGCTTTTGATTTCCCCTCTCTGGGCCACCCCCTCCGCTGCGTTTGGAACTGTAGTTTTTGCCAATCGCGCCCGTGTAGGTGGTGCCAATGCATCCGCGGGTGCGACTCTGTTTAGCGGCGATCGCCTCAGCACGGACGAAGTTGGGAGCGTCCAGGTACGTGCTGGCGCGGCGCGTTTACTTCTCGCCAATGCGAGCGCTGCTACCTTGGCCCAAGAGGAAACTAGCCCCGCGGCCACTCTGACTGCCGGCACGGCCACTTTTTCTACGGCCAATTCGAAAGCTTTTGCCCTTCGTGTGGCCTCCGCGGTCATTCGCCCAAACACAGACCAACCCACGATCGGAAAAGTAACTGTATTGAGCGCCAAGGAACTCGTTGTGAAGAGTGTCCGCGGCTCCCTGCAAATCGCGGTTGAAGATGACGTGCGTGAAATCCCGGAAGGGGCTGCTTACCGAATCGTTCTAGACCCGAATGCTCCCGACCCGCAAGGCCCGCGCGGCGCCGGGACGAAGGGCATTGGTGGCCCTCCCATCAAGGCAGCCAAAAGCAGGTTCCTCTGGTACGCGGTCGCGATTACTGCGGGGGTTACGGTTTTGGTCCTCCATGAAGCCCTCGAAAGCGCCGACAAGCCGTAGGTCATTCCTTCCGACAGCCTCCTAGGAACCCCGGCTCAGTCTCAAGGGACTGTTTTCGCGCGCGTATGACTTTCGACGCTAGTGCGTAATCAAAGTCGACTGACTGGAAATGCATTCCCATTTTCCGTTTTGATTGAGCCAAACGTTCGTAAAGCGTCCACGGCGCAGGAAGCGCTTGCCTTTTTCAATGCCCCTATCCCGGTAAAATGCCGGTGCTTACCGCCACATTGTTGTTATACAAACGCACGGTCACACCCTCGTTGTTAATCTGTTCTTCTGCGATATCCGGGTTCTTCACGCTGGCCAAAAACTGCTGCTTGGTGCTGATCGACCCGTCATAATCTACATAAACGACATTCTCTGCCAGTAGATTTGCCAGCGCGTTGGCGTCCTTGTTTTGCTCCGCCTGGTCCCAGGCCGATTCCAGCGCGATGATCCTTCCTTCTTCCCCATTCGTTTTCGCGGGTTTTTGGGCCGTGCCCCAAACTGCGCACGCACCGAGCAACACGCAAACGGGAAAAACTGCCTTCATAAGCGAACCTCCTCAACGTGGTTCGAAAATGAGAACACACCGATTCTAAGGGGAGACGAATCGAAGGGCCGGGCAAAAATTGCACCAGCGTCTTGAATGTAACCAATATCCAGCGGGTTCTTACATCAATTCTTCAATAAAGCCGCGGGCCACATCCGGGGGCACGCGTGGATCGAGATGCACGAGCGGGCCTTCGTTCAACACCGGTTCAGCCGCGTGGAGGCTGGGCAAGTCGGTGCGCTCGAAGAATTTCCCAATGGGGATCTCCTCGCCCCAGAGCAGCGATTTCTCCATCGCTGCGGTCCAGTCCGCCGCATCGTAGGCAGCATCGTCCTCGAGCTTCTTCACGCGCGGGCGGTACCATTGGTAGGTGTTGTCGTGATTGTAGGTCACGCACGGGCTGAACACATCGAGGAACGAGAAACCCTTGTGCCCGATGCCCTGCTTGATGAGCTCAGTGAGATGCTTTTGATCGCCGCTGAAACCGCGCGCCACAAACGTAGCGCCCGCGGCCAGCGCCAGGGAAATCGGATTGACGGGCGCCTCGATATTTCCGAACGGCATGCTTTTCGTCTTCATGCCAACGCGGCTGGTCGGCGAAGTCTGGCCCGTGGTGAGCCCATAGATCTGATTGTCCATCACTATGTACAGCAGGTCCACGTTGCGGCGCATCGTATGCACGAAATGATTCCCGCCGATGCCGAAGCCGTCCCCGTCGCCGCCCGTGACCAACACCGTCAGCTCGTGATTGGCGAGCTTCAGGCCCGTGGCTACCGCGAGCGCACGGCCATGCAAGGTGTGCATGCCATACGTGTTGATGAATCCGGGAAGATTCGAGGAACAGCCGATGCCGCTAATGGCGACCACGTTGTGGCTTGGAATTTGCAGTTCCACCAGCGCTTTTTGAATCGCCGCCAGCACTCCGAAATCGCCGCAACCCGGACACCAATCAGGATCGACCCTGCCCTTCAAGTCGGCCATCGTTAATTGACTTGCCCGCTGTACGCTTGTGGCCATGTGCGTCTCCTCTTCAGACCATAATTTCGTGCATGGGAACGGAGAGTTTCGTTTTCCCGGCGAGCTGTTCCTTCACCGCCTCCACGATGTGGTGCGGCATGAAGGGTTCGCCGTCGTACTTGCGAATGTTCCCATCCGGAACAAAACTGGTTTCGCTGCGTAAGTACCGTGCAAACTGCCCGCTGTAGTTGTTTTCCACGATGATCGTTTGCCGAGCGTCCTTGAGGAGTTCAAGGATCACCTCTCCGTGCAAAGGCACGAGCCAGCGAATCTGTAATTGGTTGGCCGAGATGCCCTCCTCATTGAGCATCTCGCAGGCTTCTTCGATGACTCCTTTTGTTGAGCCCCAGCCAATCAAAGTCACCTCGGCATCGCGCGGCCCCCAAAGCGTTGACGGCGGAACCGCAGCCTCAATGCCCACCACTTTGCGCATGCGCTTTTCCATCATGGCGCGGCGCTTGATGGGATTGGTGAACTCGTCGCTGATCAACACGCCGTCTTCCATGTGCTCGTCCGTAGCCACCGTGTGAATGTGGCCTGGTACGCCGGGAACCGCACGAGGCGATATTCCGCTTTCGGTAATCTTGTAGCGTTTGTAGCCACCGTTCGTGGCAATCGCGGCGCTCGCCCCGTTCCCATTTCCATTAACGCCGGTAATCAGTTCACCGCGGTCGATGGCCGGGTTGAAATCTAAATCTTTCGGGTCGACACCAAGCCGGCCTTCGGACAAGAGCAGGTCGCAAAGCACCAGCCCCGGGCACTGGAAACGATCCACAAGGTTGAACATCTCGGGAATCACCTTGAAACAATCGGCGATGTCCAGAGGCGCTGCAATCAAACGCGGATAATCGCCAAAAGCAGCTCCCAGCATTTGCCAGAGGTCGCCTTGCTCGGTCTTCGTGGGAACGCCTGTCGATGGTCCTGCGCGCTGGCAATCAATGACCACCACAGGAGTTTCGATCATGGCGGACATGCCCAGGCCCTCGCTCATCAACGCGAACCCGCCTCCTGAGGTGGCACACATGGAGCGTACGCCCGCGTGCGCCGCGCCAATCGCCATGTTGATCACGCCGATTTCGTCCTCAACCTGCCTGACCATAATCCCGGCTTTGCGCGCGTGCGCCGCCATCCAGTGCAGCACGCCCGTCGAAGGACTCATGGGGTAAGCGCAATAGAACTTCACTCCCGCCGCGGCTCCTCCCATGGCCATCGCGATGTTGCCACTCAAAACCGCGTAGCGTTTTTCTGTCTTGGGAAGCGGATTCGGGAACGCGGTGAAATGGGCTGCCGCATAATCGTAGCCCGCTCGAGCCACGCCAACGTTTTCCACCACTACGGACTCGCCCTTTTTTTTGAACTGCTCGCGCAGAGCTTCTTCCAGAGCCGCGAAGCCGATGCCCATCATGTGCAGGCCTGCGCCGATGGCCAGCGTGTTCTGTGCCACCTTATTTCTGCTGATGTCCGCAAGCTCAGAAACGGGAAGGGGGCACAGCTGCACGCCGTCGGCCGCGGAGCCGGGCTTAATGGTCTCCGCGTTATAGATGCACGCAGCTCCGCTGGTGAGCAGCTTCAAGTGCCGATCCATGGTGTCCTGATTGAGCGGAATCAACAGATCGATCCGGTCACCCATGTTGCTCACATGTTCCGGCCCGGTTCGAATCGTCAGCAGCGTATGCCCACCCCGAATAATGGATTGATAGGCGTTGTAGGCATTCAGGCTGAGGCCCCTCCGGCTGAAGATCTTGGCAAAAATGTCGCCCGGCGTAGCCACACCTTGGCCAGCCGCGCCTCCAATGGCAATCGCAAAGGTCTGTTTCATGGCACCCTCTTTGGTTGAAAGCCAGCCGGTACAGGAAAGCGCAAGCTCCGGGCATGGCTCGAAGGATGAGTCGGAGTCCCGAGGAAAAAATACGGCATGGGAATCTCCACTTGTTCGTCTAAGTAGCGGGAGTATACACCCAAATCCCCGCAATATTCTCGTTATAAAAGCGCTCCCTCTTCAAGGCGGCCATTCCTCATCTTGTACGTATCTTCTATCGAATCGGCTGCCGTCAGGGACCACCACCGAAGCGCGGTGCAGGGCTCGCTCGAGAAATTTAGTTTCCAAAAAGTGATTTTCTGTCTAGTCTAAGCAGTCGCGAGGGGGTGGACATGGCCGAACTCGTGAATCCCTCCGCCGCTGGGCGGAGCTTCGGTGAAACCCAGCGGCGCGATTCGTGGTGGGTTGAGATTATCCCCGTTGTTGTGCTTTTGGGAGGGTTCGGCGCTTACGCCACTTTGCGAGCTTTTGAGGGCCGCTTCTACGAATGGGGACCCTACCTTTCCCCTTTTTACTCTCCGCTGATTGACCCCAATCATCATTGGTGGGCGTTTTCTCCCGCGTTACTGATCCTTGCCGGCCCGCTGGGATTCCGCGCGACCTGCTACTACTACCGCAAAGCCTACTATCGTGCATTCTTTGCGGATCCACCCGCATGCGCAGTTGGCGAGGGCCGCAAGACCTATCGCGGTGAAACGGCATTTCCCTTCATCCTGCAAAATGTGCATCGCTACTTTCTCTATGTGGCTGTGCTCTTTCTCGTATTTCTCTGGCGCGACGCCATTCACGCCTTCTCCTTCGGCGCCAGCGTGGGAGTCGGTGTTGGCACGCTTGTCTTACTCGGCAACGTGATTCTCCTGACTCTTTACACGCTCTCCTGTCACTCCCTGCGGCATCTGGCCGGTGGCAAACTCGACTGCTTTTCCTGCGCTGCTTTCGGCGCCCCACACTACAAAACCTGGCAATGGCTCAGCGTCTTGAACCAACGCCACATGCTGTTCGCCTGGGCCAGCCTTCTTTCCGTCGGCTTCGCGGATTTGTATGTGCGGCTCGTATCCTGTGGCGCCATACGCGACGTGAGGCTGCTTTGAGCGATCGCTTCGAAACCCACGAGCATGACGTCTTGATCATCGGCGCGGGCGGCGCGGGCCTGCGCGCGGCGATCGAGGCGCTGGGCCAGGGCGCTTCCGTAGGCGTGGTGTGCAAATCGCTGCTCGGCAAAGCACATACGGTAATGGCCGAAGGCGGCATTGCCGCGGCCATGGCCAACGTGGATGCTGCGGACGATTGGCGCACCCATTTCCGCGACACCATGCGTGGCGGGAAGATGCTCAACAACTGGCGCATGGCGCAGATTCACGCGCAAGAAGCCCCCGACTGCGTGCGCGAGCTCGAACACTGGGGCGCGCTCTTCGATCGCACCGATAACGGGCAGATTCTGCAGCGCGCTTTCGGCGGACACACCTACAAACGGCTGTGCCACGTGGGCGACCGCACCGGTCTCGAGATGATTCGAACGCTTCAGGATCGCGGCGTGCAAATGGGCTTCGACGTGTACATGGAATGCACGGTCACGCGGCTGCTCAAAGATGGAGATCGCGTCGCCGGCGCCTTTGGCTACTGGCGCGAGCAGGGCCGCTTCGTGGTTTTCAAAGCCAAGTCCGTGGTCATTGCTACCGGCGGCATCGGCAAAGCCTGGCCCATCACATCGAATTCCTGGGAATACACGGGCGACGGGATGGCGCTCGCTTACGAAGCGGGAGCCGCGTTGATGGACATGGAATTTGTCCAATTCCATCCCACGGGCATGGTTTGGCCTCCCGGCGTGCAAGGCATTCTCGTCACGGAAGCGGTTCGCGGCGAAGGCGGCATCCTCCGCAACAAAACCGGCGAGCGCTTCATGGAGCGTTACGACCCGCAACGGATGGAGCTTTCCACCCGCGACGTGGTCGCCCGCGCCATTTACACCGAAGTGCGCGAAGGCCGCGGCACCGAGCATGGCGGCGCTTACCTGGACATTTCGCACAAGCCCGCCGAATACGTGAAGCGAAAACTGCCCAGCATGTATCATCAATTCCTCGAGCTCGCCGACGTGGACATTACCAAGCGGCCGATGGAAGTTGGTCCCACGTGCCATTACATGATGGGGGGCATCCGTGTTGATGCGGAAACCGCACAAAGCACACTCTCTGGCCTGTTTGCTGCAGGCGAAGCAGCCGCAGGATTGCACGGCGCCAACCGGCTCGGGGGTAATTCGCTGTCGGACCTCCTGGTTTTCGGCCGCCGCGCAGGCTTAGCCGCCGCGAAACATGCAAGCAGCACCCCAGCCCCATCGGTCGATTCCGCGCAAATCGACCAGGCGGAGCGCGATGCGCTCGAACCGTTCCAACGAAAAGACGGTGAGAGTCCTTACGCCGTTCACCGCGACTTGCAAGACTCGATGCAGAAACTGGTCGGCATCTTCCGCAACAAAGAAGACCTCCAACGTTCGCTCGGCGAGATCGATAAGCTGAAACAGAGGCTTAAGCGCATAAGCGTGGAAGGCTCACGACTCTATAATCCCGGATGGCACCTCGCCCTGGATCTGAAGTCCATGCTGGCTGTTTCTGAGGCGGTCGCCCTGAGCGCGTTGGCTCGTGAGGAGAGCCGTGGTGCTCACAGCCGCATCGATTTTCAGAATCTCGATCCGGCGTGGGGAGCGAGAAACAACATCATCGGGCGCGAAGGCGAGGCCATGCGCCTGCGCCAGGAAAAAGTTCTGGAAACGCCGGGCGAATTGAAGCAGATTCTTGCCGAGGGAAAATAGCGGGGGCACTCGATGGCCGAAGCGATCTTGCAAATCTTCAGGGGCGACGCGAAGGGCGGCGCAGCCAAGGAGTGCCGCGTGCCGATGGCTCCCGGAATGGTCGTGCTCGACGCGCTTCATTATGTCCAGGCGCACCAAATCCCGGACCTGGCCGTACGCTGGAACTGCAAAGCTGGCAAGTGCGGTTCGTGCTCCGCCGAAGTGAATGGCCGTCCGCGGCTCACCTGCAAGACCCGCATGGACGCCCTGCCTCTCGACAAGCCCATCACGATCTTCCCAATGAAATCGTTTCCCGTCATCAAGGATTTGGTCACCGATGTCTCCTGGAATTTTCGCATCAACAAGAAGATTCCACCCTTCCAACCGCGCCCCGGAGCTGACTGGAAAATCGAGCAAAAAGACGTGGACCGCGTGCAAGAGTTCCGCAAGTGCATCGAATGCTTTCTCTGCCAGAACGTTTGCCACGTCCTTCGGGAACATGACAAAAAAGAAGAGTTTGGTGGGCCGCGCTTTTTTGTGCGCGTAGCGGGGTTGGAAATGCACCCCATGGACGGCGCATCGCGCGCGGGGCTGCTCCGCAAGGAATTGGGCATCGGCCTGTGCAACATCACCAAATGCTGCACTGAGGTTTGCCCGGAAGACATTCACATCACGGACAATGCCATCATTCCGCTCAAAGAGCGCGTCGTAGACGAATTTTACGACCCGCTCCTCATGTTGGTCCGCAAGATCCGTGGCGTGAAGCAGTCGCAGGATTAGTGCACGAGGAGGTTCCCAAATGCCGCTCCATCTGAAACCCATCTCGAAGGCTGGCATCCCCGAAGCCATCGCGAAAGTCGATCTCTACCGCTCGTTGAACGAGCCGGAAGAGGCCGAGTCCATCTGCCGCGACATTTTGGCCGTCGAGCCCGCGCACCAGTTGGCGCTCCGGCTTCTCGGCTTGACCATCACCGACCAATTCTGTGGAGACGTTACGGAACGCTGGGGAGAGGCGCAGGAAAGTTTCGACAAACTCAGCGATCCCTATGAACGCACTTACTACACTGGCCTCCTGCACGAACGCCGGGCTAAAGCGCAATTGCGCGCAGGCCGCTTGCGCCATACGCTGACGCCGCTTTTCGAGGAAGCCATGAGCTGCTTCGCCGAAGCCGAGAAGATTCGTCCCGCAGGAAACGACGACGCCATCCTGCGCTGGAACCGTTGCGTGCGGCTCCTGCAAAGCCATCCGGACTTTCAAGAAGAAGAACACCAATCGGTGGGATTCGACGCTCAAGACAGCTCACCGGTTTAGCTCGGGCCTGCAAGTTGGCAATTGCTTGTCGCAACGCTCTTAACTAGCGGCAATCACCTCGATCTCCACCAGGGCATCCTTCGGCAGACGCGCCACCTGGACCGTCGAGCGCGCAGGCGGCGCTAAGTTGAAGTACTTGGCGTAGGCTTCATTCATCGCCGCGAAATCATTCATGTCTTTCAGGAAGACCGTCGTCTTCACCACATGGTGCAGATTCGACCCCGCCGCCTCCAGGATTCCCTTGATGTTTTCGAGCGTTCGTTCCGTCTGCTGCCGGATATCGGTTCCCACGAACTCGCCGGTCTTCGGATCGAGCGCCACTTGTCCCGACACATATAAGAATCCATTTGTGCGGATGGCTTGCGAATACGGTCCGATGGGCTTTGGGCTGCGGTCCGTCAGTACGACGTCTCTCATGGCGTGCTCTCCTTGTTCGTGGCCGCGGTATTTCTTTCGTACCGCGCGCGAAATTCTTCCGGTACTCCCGGGCGTTTCATCCACATTCTCACAAACTCCGCGACGTTTTGGTGGGTTTCCTGTTCGAATGCGGCGATCAAGTCGCTGAGCTCGAAGTCGCGTTCCCGCCGCGCGTACAGCATATACTGGATGGCTTTTCGAAATGTCTGCTGTCCGTAGCGGTCCTGCAACGCATAAAAGAATAAGAAACTCTTCACGCGAAGAACGCGCGGATCTTCCTCCTTCTGCGGCTTCTCGCCAACGGGAGGAATCAGGCGAAGCGCCCGCCGAATGGTTTCTGCGCGCGAGTCCCCGCCTTCCGCGGCATCGCGCCCAATCGCCGCGGCAAACGCCGGAAGCATGGTTAGGGGCGCTCTTTGCTCAAAAAAGGCCGGGTTCTGCGCATAACCCAGCCAGCTCGCGGCTAGCGAAGGTGCAGCTCCCGCAGCCAGCGCGGGTGTGCCGCCGCTGAGATCCACCACCATCGTGTCTTGCGAAATCATTTCCGCCGTGGGGCGCTCGTTTTCATCCTGCCCCAGAAGCTTTGCCCGCAGCGGATTGAGGTTCGTGAAGCATCCCGCGGCTACCGGGCATTCTACGATCCAGGTTTGCAAAGACCCTTTGCTTCGTTCCCCAAAAGCGGCATCGTACGCTGTGAAGACACGTGCCAGCCCATCACTCACGTCCCGCAGCTTGGCGGTATCTTGCTGCTTGCTCGTCCACAGATGGACTTTCTCGTTGCCTCTGCCGATTTCCGCTGCGCTGTATCGCCCCGCTATCACAAACGGATACGGGTCCTCTGCCCCTTGCTCCGCCATGACAATCGTCTCTCTGCCTTTTCGCGAATTTTTCTTCTGGATGCCGCTGGTGTGCAACTGAAATCCGTCCGGCACGGAAACCAGGAGATTCCACTTCTTTGCCGGCACGCCGCCGGTGGCAAAAAGTCCGTCGGGTGGAAGCAGTTCGACGCTCCACGCAGCCGCAGGCAGAAAAAACGCATCGCTCGAGAAACTCAGCGAAGTCTCCGCTTCTTGAGCAGGCGAAAATTCCCTCGTAAGGTGCAGCGTGTGTCGCGCTGCTACTTTCCACGGTTCTGCGAGTGCTGTGCGAGTGCTCCGCGGATTGTCGGGATCCTGCGTAAGAGTCAGCGCTTTGGCGTCCCAGGTCGCGCGCAGTTCATTCGAATGAAAACGTCTTCCCGGCAAACGCAATTCCAATTCCCGCAGCGGCCGCGTGCCCGTGTTTTTCACGTGATAGTCTGCTGCGACTTCAATGCGCGGCTCTGGCTTGTCCGCGAACCGCACGCGGATTTCTTGTTTTTCAATCGTGTAGCCGGGCCCCAGCGCCACCGCACACGAGGCTGCCCAAAAGGAACCTGCAACGGCAAGCACGGCCAGCGGGAAGCGTGAACAGAGTCGGGCTTTCACAGCCCGACAATTGTAGCGAGGAAAACTCGGAAGAAAAAGCCGTGTCCAAGTCTCATAAGTCTCAGCGCTGCTTCGAAGAGTGCTTCATTCGAATGGAGGGACTTCGTGGAGGCTGGGCCCGCGCAAAAATCTTAGCGCTTGCGACCGCGTACGCGCGTAAACCCCGTATTCGCATGATTCCGCGTGGCTTCCCGCAGGGCCGCTTCCTTATCCGCTTCCGCATCGGTCATGCCCCGGTTGATGCGCTCCATGATTTGGCTCTCGGTAAGCCCGGTATTTTTCAGCCGCCCGATCTCCGCGCTGCTTAGCGTGCGCTGACCTTTCATTCTCCGGTGCAAGATCGAATTCACGGCGGGATCCGATAATCCAACGAGGCGAAGCATCACGGCGTCGGTGCTGAGCTTGTCGAGCTCATCCACTTTCGTCATTTCCAGGATGATCGATTCGCTGTACCCGGCACGCATCAAATTCACGGCGGAGTCGGCGCTCGCGAACGGATGCTGATGATTGTGCGCATCCGAAATCACCGTCACGCAAGCGTCGTCGCTGACTCCTGCCTGCTTCATTTTCGTAAGCTGCCCCACTTCGGTGTCCGAAGTATTCAGCGCCTTGAGCTGCTCGACGCTGCTCGACCACATGCCGGACTGATCGAGCGGGCGGTAATCGGTGAGCAGATGCTGGTTGCATCCGAAGAGCCGCAGGAACAAAACCGTCAGAGGGATGAGCTTGTACTTCATAATTCCATTTTATCGGGGGCAAGGGCGGCGGCGCGGAAGTGTGCTGTGCGAGGTACCCGGCGAAGGGACAGGGGAGAAAACACAGTCCCCAGTTCTCAGTCTTCAGTCTTCAGTTTTCAGTTCCGTCCACGAACCAAT
>QHYM01000318.1 GCA_003223295.1 Acidobacteriota bacterium
CTCACTGTGGGACACTCCGTGGCCGCCGCGCTCATCAGCACCTTGTGGGTAGGATTTGCCTGGGCCTGGGTTTCCGCACTCTCAAGAACTTCTACATTCCAGGGATTGGACCAGCGATTCGCCCCCCATCTGCGCACCCTCTTCGGCGCCGGATTCTTGCTCTATTTGCTGGCCATCGCCTATCACTATGTGATTCTCTCGCTGGAAGCCTCACGCGAAGCTGAAGCTCGTGCGTTGGAAACCAGCATCCAGGCGCGTGATGCCGAGTTGAAGGCCCTGAAAGCCCAGATCAATCCGCACTTCCTCTTCAACAGCCTGAATTCCATCAGCGCTTTGACCAGCATCGATGCATCGCGCGCGCGCGATATGTGCGTTCTGCTCGGTGACTTCTTGCGCTTAACTCTGGGCCTGGGCGAAAAAACCTCCGTGCGGCTTTCCGAGGAATTGGACTTGCTTCAAAAATACTTAGCCATTGAAATGGTCCGCTTTGGCACACGATTGAAGATCCATGAGGAGATTCAGGAAGAGTCCAGGGGCTGCCTGCTTCCGCCTCTGCTGCTCCAGCCGCTGCTCGAGAACGCCGTTAAGCACGGCATCGCCGGGCTTCCCGAAGGCGGCGATGTGCGCCTGTCCGCACAGCGACAGAACGGACGGCTGTCCATCCTCGTCGAGAATTCCTGGGACCCCGAAGCTCCGCCCCGCCGCTCGGGCGGCCGTGGACTCAATAACGTGCAGCGTCGTCTGGAGGCGCGCTACGGAAAAGACGCCAGCCTGCGCGTGAACACCGAAGGCGAAGTTTTTCAAGTCAGCCTGGATCTTCCAGCGGAAAGCGAGGAAAAAGCGTGAGCCCCGCGCCGGACAAAAAATGGAAGGCGCTCATCGTCGATGACGAAGAGCTCGCGCGCCATGTCATTCGCGAGTATCTGCAATCTCATCCAGAGATCGAAGTCGCAGCCGAGTGCGTCAACGGAATGGAAGCCGTAAAAGCTGTTGCCGAACACAAGCCGAATTTGATTTTCCTCGACGTGCAGATGCCGAAACTGACCGGCTTCGATGTCTTGGAACTGATTGGCACCGACGTGCCCGTCATCTTTGTAACCGCCTACGATCAATACGCCATGCGCGCCTTCGACGTCCACGCCGTCGATTATTTGTTGAAGCCCATCGGCCGCGAGCGCTTTGACGCCGCCCTGCAACGAGCGAAAACGCGTCTCGGTGAAAAAATGCCGTCCGCGCATGAGCTCGCTGCCGCGGCCCGTCCTCCGCAACAATTTCTCGAGCGCCTGGTGGTCAAGGACGGCACGCGCGTGACGCTCATTCCCGTCGCCAAGCTCGATTATGTCGAGGCCCAGGACGACTACGTCGCTCTCGCCAGTCAGGGAAAGAAACATCTCAAGCAGCAGACCATTACCAGCCTGGAAGCCTGCCTCGATCCAAACTGCTTCGTCCGCATTCACCGCTCTTATATTGTGAATTTGGAGAGGGTCGTGCGCATCGAGCCTTATGGAAAAGACAGCCGCCTGGCCATCCTCAGCGACGGCACGCGCCTGCTGGTGAGCCGCACTGGCTACGCACGTCTCCAGTCGCTCCTCGACGAGCGAAAGTAACCTCTTTCAGTAAGCAGGGTAACGGTCTTATACAGGGTGCCCGGACGATCCGATCTATGAAATGCAACATGCGCGCGCTGCCGGAGAAATGCACGCGCACGGCACCTTTACTTTTGCAAAAGAAGCGGTGAGCCCCCGGGAGGTCAGCCACATTTTCAGCGCTTGATCCGTCAGCCCAGCTTCTTCACCCAAATGCGGCTCGTGGCGGGCTTGCCAAGATGGACAGTCTTTCCCTCCACGCGCAACGTCATGGTTTCATCGTACTCGCGGTTCAGCACGTCTACGGTCGTGGCGGGCCGCAGGTGCAGCCCTTCCAAAAATTCTAAAAACTGGCCATCCTTTTCGTACACGCAAAGGATTTCGCCGGAGTCCTTCGCGCGCAAATCCGCAAGCAGCACCGCGCCTTGCTTTCGCAGCGTCGCGATGCCCCCGCGCATTGGCACACCATGCGGGCAGCTCTTTTTGTCCCCGAAGCGTTTGATCAGCAGCGCTTCCACCTCGGGTGAAATTGCATGCTCGAGGCGTTCGGCTTCATCGTGCGCTTTGGCCCAGGAAAGCCCGATTACGTCCGTCAGCAGCATTTCCGCAAGCTGGTGGCGTAGAGCAAGATGCTCCGCAAACTTTCTGCCCTTCTGTGTGAGGGCAATTTGCCCGCTGCGGTGCACGCGCACGTGCCCGTCGCGCGTCATGCGTTTCAGCGCCGCCGTCACCGCGGGCGGAGTGACCTGCAATTCCTCGGCGAGCCGCGCGCTGATCGGCGTCTGGTTCTCTTCCAGCATTTCCCAAATCGCCTTCAGGTAATCTTCTTGCGATACGCTGGTTTTTTCTCGCCGCAAACACAGCTCCTACCGTGCCGCTCTCTGGCTCATCCGTTTTCCCCGCAAACTGAGCACGAGTTGATTCACGCGCCGCCGGATTCCTTCGAAAACGCGCTGATATGTTTCCGGATCCTCGCCATAAGGATCCTGCACGATCCAATCTTCAACTTTTTCAAGGCCGCGAAAAATGTCCTCGCGCGATCTTCCGGTCATGTTGATAATGAGTTCCGCTGCCTCCGTGGCCGCTCGCGTGAGAATGCTGGACGTCAGCCCATTCGTGGAATAGCCGTTCTTCATGAGCGTCTGCTTCGTGAGCTCCGCAAGGTATCCCAGGGGGGACAATCCCGCGCTGGAGGGCTCCATCACGTCGGCGGCGTCGTAGCGCGCAATCGCTTCCGCCATGGGACTCCGGCAGGCGTTCCCAACGCACACGAACAGGACTCGCACGCGGTGGGAGCGTGACGTCCCCGGTGCTGCTGGTTTTTCCTTTTTCACGATGAGGACTTGCCGCCGTTCGTTGGCTGCTTTGCTCTTGCCTTTGCCAGGCTCAGAAAATGTTCGTGCACTGTCGTGTCGTCCGTCAATTCGGGATGAAAGGTCGCCGCCATGATATTTTCGCGCTGCACCAGCGCCGGTTTCCCCGCGTATTCCGCAAGAACCTTTACGCCCGGTCCGGCGCGTTCAATCACCGGTCCGCGAATAAATACCATTTCGAGCGGCTCTTTTTTGAGCACCGTGGGCCCGCTCACCACGTCGCTGGCGATTTGCCGCCCGTACGCGTTTCGAACCACGGTCATGTCCATGAGATGCAACGAGTCTTGCTCCGGGTGCCTCACGTCGCTGGCGAGGAGGATGGCCCCGGCGCACGTTCCAAAAATGGCTCCGCCGCGCTCGGCAAATTTCACAATCTTGTCGGCCAGCCCTTCTTCCTGCAAGAATTTGAGTTGTGTCGTGCTTTCTCCGCCCGGAAGAATCAGGCCGTCGCAGCCTTCAAGATCGGCGGGAGTGCGCACTTCGGCGGTTTGCGCGCCGAGCTGTTCCAGCATCGTCGCGTGCGCTTCGAAATCTCCCTGCACTGCCAAAATGCCGATCTTCACTTCAATCGCCTCGAAATAACGCGCTCCGCGACTCGAAGCCCTCTGGCTTGAACGCTGAGAAACTGATGACTGAAAACCTCTCTTCACCATCCGCGCGTCGACAGCATGTCTTTTTCTTCCAACTGCCGCACGTCCAAGCCGCGCATGGCCTCGCCCAACTCTTCGTGCGCTTCGAGCACCGCCTTGGCATCTTCAAAGTGCGTGGTCGACTTCACAACCGCCTTCGCGCGCGCCTCGGGATCGCTGGACTTGAAAATCCCCGACCCGACGAACACCGCCTCCGCGCCCAGCCTCCGTACTAACGCGGCGTCCGCCGGCGTGGCGATTCCACCCGCAGAAAAATTCGGTACCGGCAATTTCCCAGTCTTCGCGATTTGACGGACCAGATCTAGCGGAGCGCCCAACTCTTTCGCTTCGTGCATCAATTCGTCGTCGCGCATGGTGGTGAGCTTCTTCATCTGGCTCACGATGGTGCGCATGTGCCGCACCGCCTCGACGACGTTGCCCGAGCCGGCTTCGCCCTTCGTTCGAATCATCGCCGCGCCTTCCGCGATGCGCCGCAGCGCTTCGCCCAGATTGCGCGCCCCACAAACGAACGGAACGCGGTAATCATGCTTCCAGATGTGGTTCTCTTCGTCGGCAGGCGTGAGCACTTCGCTCTCGTCAATGAAGTCCACTTCGAGCGCTTGCAGAACTTCCGCTTCCGCAAAATGTCCGATGCGCACCTTGGCCATCACCGGAATCGTGACCGTGGCCATGATTTCGCGAATCACTTTGATGGACGCCATCCGCGCCACGCCGCCCTCTTTGCGGATGTCCGACGGCACGCGCTCCAGTGCCATCACCGCGCATGCTCCCGCGTTTTCGGCGATTTTCGCCTGCTCCGCGTTGGTGACGTCCATGATCACGCCGCCTTTGAGCATTTCGGCGAGACCCACTTTCACGCGCCACTCATTCGAGCCTTTGCTGCCGTTGCCGCTGCCGTTTGGCTTTTTCACTTCCATATTCCTTCTCCTCTCAATCCGAAAACTTTTCCACGTTCTTCACACCCAATGTCTGCTATTTCCGGCTAATCACCACGAATCGCCCTTTGCCCCGCGCCAGCACGTCGCCGCTCTCGTTTCGAATCTCGCCGGTCATGAACAAATTCCTTCCCTGCATTTCGGACTCGCGTCCTTCCACGACAATTTCGTTCTCCACTTTAACCGGCTTCAGATACTCCACCGTTAATTCCGCGGTCACGGCGCGAACGTCGCGGAACCGGCAAACCTTGCCCATCGCTTCATCCAGCAGCAGCGCGATGATTCCGCCGTGCGCGAATCCCCCGCCGCCTTGATACCGCTCGCCCAGCACGAACCGCCCCATGATCCTGCGGTTTACGTTGTCCTGTTCGAACGTCAGCTTCATTCCGCCGGCGTTGGCCCCGCCGCAGCCAAAGCATTGGTTCGTCGGATTCGGCTCCAGCCTGACGGTGTCAGCCACTGCCTTCACACCAACGCCACGCGGCTGCGTTCCGCTCGCCGCACGCCGCGCTGCCGCTTGCGCATCTCCACCTTCAGCATTTCCGCCAACGTCGCCACGCCACGCGCAATTTGCTTTTCATCCAGGCTGGCAAAGCCGAGCCGCAGCGTATTCGGCAGCGGGCTTTGCACGTAGAAGTAGCGCCCCGGCGCAAACAGCACGCCGCGCTCCTTCACGTGAATCAGGAGTTCGCTCGCGTCGAATCCGGGCGGCAATTCCAGCCACATGCACATCCCGCCTTCCGGCCGCACCCAGCGCGTGCCTTCCGGCATGTGCTTCCGCAAAGCTTCATCCAGCGCCGCTAGCCGCGCGGTATAGATTTTGCGCATCTTGGCCAGGTGTTTGCTGAAAAGCCCGCGCCGCAAAAATTCCGCCAGCGTTGCTTGCGCCAATTGGTCGGTGTGCAGGTCGGTCGTCTGCTTGACCACGCGCAACCGCTCGATCGCCTGCGGGGGAGCGACAATCCAGCCCACACGCAATCCCGGAAACGCCACCTTCGCGAAGCTGTCGATGTGAATCACCAGATTCGAACGGTCCAGTTGTTTCAGCGAAGGGATGCGTTCTTCCCGCGCATGCAGCCGCGCATAAATATGATCCTCGACCACGGGCACCTGGTAGCGCCCCGCCAGTTCCAGCAATTTTCGCCGCGAAGCCAGCGGCATCGACACGCCCGTAGGATTCTGAAAATCCGGAGTCAGCAGAATCAGCTTCACGCGATTCGCCGCCAGCGTCGCTTCCAGCGCTTCTAGGTCGAGCCCCAACGAGGTCCCCGGCTCCGCGTGCATGCGCACCGGGACGCTCAGGCAGCGCGCCCGCGCTCCGTGAAAAATCGCCACAGCGCCGGGATACGTCGGGTTCTCCATGATGACCGAGTCTCCCGGACGCACGAACGCCTTGCTGATCAAATCAAAGGACTGCTGGCACCCGTCGGTGATGAGCAGGTTCTCATCTTTCGCAGTGATTCCGTCGTGATGCAACAGTTCCAGCAAGGCGGCCTTCAACGGGGGATAGCCGTCCGAGGGGCCCAGAGTCAAGACGTCCGTGCCTTCGCGCCGCAGCACGGCGTTTACGCAAATCTGCAACTCGTCAATGGGGAAAAATTCCGGCGCGGGACACGCCATCACGAAAGACAAAGCATTTCCCGGCACCCCCGCGGTCAGCCGGCTCAGTACCTCTTCTCCGCGTTCATCGGCAAACAGCAGTTCCCAACGAACGCCTCCGTTGCCACTCAGCACCGGCGGAGCAGGCGGCGTGATTTTCAGGCCGTTGCCATTTCCCTTGATGAACGTGCCGCGGCCCACGTGCCCTTGAATCAACCCTTCCGATTCCAATTCCGCGTACGCGTTCGCCACCGTGGTGCGGTGTACGCCCAGCATGGTGGCCAGTTCGCGGCTTGCCGGAATGCGGTCGCCCGGGCGCAAATCACCGGCATGCACCAGGGCGCGCAATTGATCGCGAAGCTGAACATATAGAGGGACGTGGCTTTGTGGCTGGAGATGAAGTGGAAGCATTGTCTCTCACCCTCAGCCAATTGTAGCAGAGATTGGCCTGCTACAAGAGCCAATTTGTCTTCCGCGATTTGGGCCTCCGGCTCAAACGAAAAGGGTAGCGCGATTTCCCCGCTCATCGTCAGCCTGCCCTTCAAAACCCATGAGACCACGCTTTAGGGGCTTTAGGGGTGGCTGCTTGACACTGGCTTCTTTCACTTCTAGGCTTGAGAATATGGAAGTCCGATTGAGTCCCGACCAGGAAGCCTTCATCCGCCGGGCCATCGAGTCCGGCCGGTTTCACCGCACCGAGGATGCCATACAGGAAGCGCTATCGCTGTGGGAAGAACGCGAGCGCAGGCGCACTGAAATCCTGGCGGCTGCGGGCACTGCGGAAGCTTCCCTTGCCCGTGGCGAGGGCCGCGTGCTCACACAACAGTCTATGCGAGAGCTCGCCGATGAAGTAAAACAGCGCGGCCAGGCCCGCCTTGCTTCCGAACCAGAATCACGCCGCTAATGGCTCATTGCCTTGCTCCAGAAGTTGAAACTGAGCTGGACGAAATCTGGTATTACACCGCCCGAGAGAGCGGCAGCACCCAAATCGCCAACCGCCTCATTGATTCCATCACAGAGCGCTTTTTCCTTCTCGCTGGCTTCCCTACGCAGGCCGCCTTCGCAACGATTTACGGCCCGGTTTGCGCAGCTTTCCTGTCGGAGACTCGGTCATCTTCTACCGCATCGCGGGGGAGGACGTGCACATTCTCCACGTGGTACACGGCAGACGTGACATTGAAACGCAAATGGGCTAATTCCTTTTGGAGACCATGGTGAACCTAAGGAAGCGATTGCGGGTGGCTTTGCCCGCGCTCTTTGTGATTGTGCTTCTGGTAGTTCTGCTCGCTGCCAATCTGCGCGGCCAACAATCTACCGCGTCCATGCCAGCCCCTGTCTCAGCCGCCAATTCCAGCGGCTTCCCTCCCCCGATGAATTGGACTGCCGACGAGGACCATCAGAACATGATGGATCAGCTCGGCATCAATGCGCTCCGCCCTGGCCCGAGCGGAAACGAAAACGCGCCCAATCACGCGAATTACCACGAATCGAAAGCAAATCCCTTCCCCGATCTTCCTGACGTGCTCACCCTGAAGAACGGCAAGAAGGTTACGAGTGCACAAGTGTGGTGGACGCAGCGCCGACCCGAAATCGTCGAAGATTTTGAACGCGAGGTGATTGGCCGCGTCCCCAAGAATGTGCCAAACGTGACGTGGACTGTAGTCAATTCGGAAAACGCTGTGGTCGCCTCTCACCCGGTGATCAAGCAGCAGCTCGTTGGGCATATCGATAATTCGTCGTACCCGCTCATCAGCGTGGACATCCAAATGCTCCTCGTGCGACCGGCGGATGCTGCTGCTCCGGTTTCCGTGATGATGATGTTTGGCCGCGGCGATTTTGCGCGAGCCGGGGCCGCGCCGCTGCCGTTCGCCATTCCCGGCGCCCCGGGATCTCCCGGCAGTGATCCACCGGCAACGGAACAACTCATCACCGATGGCTGGGGCTACGCGTACATCAATCCCGCAAGCATTCAGGCGGACAATGGCGCAGGCCTGACCAAAGGAATTATTGGGCTGGTCAACAAAGGCAAGCCGCGCAAGCCGGATGATTGGGGCGCACTGCGGGCATGGGCATGGGGTGCATCTCGAGGCCTCGATTATCTCGAGACCGACAAAGCCGTGGACGCGAAACATGTCGGCATCGAAGGGGTTTCGCGTTATGGGAAAGCCGCGCTACTGACAATGGCCCTCGACAGGCGCTTCGCCCTGGTGCTCGTTGGTTCTTCCGGCGAAGGAGGCGCAAAACTACATCGCCGAAATTTTGGGGAAGCCGTCGAAAATCTCACCGGCTCCGGCGAATACCACTGGATGGCCGGCAACTTCCTGAAGTATGGCGCCGCGGAAGCTACTTTTGGCAGCAAGAACGCTGGCGACCTGCCCGTGGACGCGCACGAACTCATCGCCTTGTGCGCGCCACGCTTGACCTTCATCAGCTACGGCGTGCCGGAGAAGGGCGATGCGAAATGGCTCGACCAACAAGGCAGCTATATGGCCACAGTGGCCGCCGAGCGGGTATTTCGGCTGCTCGGAGCGAGAGACTTGGGAGTTGCGGAGGATTATTACACCGCAAAACTGCCGCCAATCAAAACGGGCTTGCTCGATGGCGAGCTCGCGTGGCGCCAGCACGATGGCGGACACACCGATGGCCCGAATTGGAAATACTTCATTACCTGGGCGGACAGATTCCTACATCACAAAGCTGCTTTTGCGCCGGCCCCTGCACCGGTGGTCCCGCTTCCGGCCGATCAGCCCGCTCCTCGCACCGATCCCAATTCGCTCATCGCCCACGAGCAGTTGCTGGACAAAACAAAGAAAGGCCGCATCGACATTTATTTTGAAGGCGATTCCATCACCCGCCGCTGGGGAGCGACCGATTATCCGGAGCTGCTTGCCAACTGGAAGCAAAGTTTCTTTGGCTGGAACGCGGCCGATTTTGGCTGGGGCGCCGACAAAACCGAAAACATTCTTTGGCGGCTCGAAAATGGCGAACTCGATGGAGTCAATCCGAAAATCGTCGTCCTTCTCGCAGGAACCAACAATGTCGGCCGCACTGTGCCCGCCGCCGGCGACGCCAAAGTTGCGGACGTCACGAATGGCATTCAGGCCATCCTCCGCGCCCTTCAGGCCAAGGCGCCCGACGCGACAATCATTCTGACCGCGATTTTTCCGCGGAACGATAACCCCGCGGTCATGCCGATCATTGACAGAATCAACGAAAATCTGTCCAAACTGGCTGATGGCAAAAAGATTCGCCTCCTGAATGTCAACGATAAATTGGCGGACCGCGACGGTAAGCTGTTCGACGGCGTGATGAATCCTGACAAACTGCATCCCGCGCTCAAGGGCTACCAGGTTTGGGCCGACGCATTAAAGCCCATCCTCACGGAACTGCTCGGTCCGCCGGCGAAGGAAGATCACGCGCCACCTCCCACCGGCGATCCCGGCGCCGCGCACTAAGCGTTTCGGGTTAGCCTAATCGTTGTTGAAGGAGCTTCTCCAGTGTCGTCCAGAGCCTCCCTGCCGCAAGTAGGGTCAAGGTCCCTCAACAACCGCTTCCGGAGTCGTCTGTTGCATCACGTTGTCTTCGGTGTCGGATCTCTTGCACTGATCATTGTCTTCATGCGCTTGTTTCCGAAGCGCGATTTCATATCTCAAATAAGCATTGGCACGGCCTACCCTGCGCTATTTCTTACTGCAGCCGCGCTGCTGTTGGGGCCCTTTAACGTGCTATGGCAGAAACCCAATCCGGTCAGCTATGACCTGCGCCGTGACTTGGGCATTTGGGCAGGAATCATAGCACTCGTACACACGGTCGTTGGTTTGAACGTTCACTTGCGCGGCAAGATGTGGCTGTATTTCGTCGACGAGCATCACCATCTGAGGCGCGACGCATTTGGTTTCGGTAATTACACGGGCGGCGTCGCCGCGTTGGTTTTCGTTCTGCTTTTGGCGCTATCCAACGATCTTTCTCTTCGCAGACTCGGTGTTGAGCGGTGGAAGTTCCTTCAGCGGTGGGCGTATGCCGGGGTTGCTCTTACCGTAGCGCACGCCATTGCCTACCAGCACATTGAAAAGCGCATCTCGCCTTTCCAGGTGGTCCTTTACGCCACTGCCGGGATTGTCCTGGCCTTCCAGATAATGGGAGCATTCAAGAACCGCCAGAAAGCCCAATGACCAGGTCCGTTGCATCTCGCACTGCCCTCTCACCGGTGCCCCGGCTTGCGCCCAATGTCTATGTTCAAATCGTCGCCTGCAGCCAGGTCGCGGATGCACAGCTCGGTCAAATCGCTCGCATCGCACTGGTAAATCTGTTTCAGGGGAAGATCCCGTTCGTCCACTTCGTACTCGCCCGCTGCCATGTCTTCCGCTGTGTCCGTGGAGGAAGTAACCACGGGGCTCCCTTCCCCCACACGCACCCGAAACTCCTTCGAAGATGGCTCATAATTCGCGTAGCTGAAGCAGTGCCCGATGCACGCACGCTCCACGGAGTGATGGATGAACTGAATCCGGGAATCCTTCGGCGCATCGATGGTGACAATTACTCGCGTCCCGGGCGTCAGGCCACTCGTCAGTTTTTCTGCGTTGGCTTCCAGCCGGTTCAACCATCCCGTGTCCTGATAGAGAAACGCAAAGAAAACCATCGCGCAGACTCCGAAACCGGCGAGATGCCATTTGCGCGGCTTGAGCAATCCAAGAACACAAAATCCCAAGATGGCTGAGACCGTAGTTAGCCGCGAGCCGAGCAGCCCAATCCAGCCTGCATAAAGGGAAGGACGCAAATTTTCCGGCAGCAGGGCCGTCGCGCAAAATGCCACTACATTCAGTTCGAATGGCAATTCGAACCGCTTCCAGAAACCGCGTTCGCCCCGCCCCGCGAAACAATCCGCCGCAACAGTGACTAGCCCAAAGCAAAATGCCGCAACCGCCAGCCCGATGTAGCGTTTCCCGTACAGCACGAGTTGGTCCGCCCCGTTATACAAATAAAACGGCCCGCGGTCCCAATCCGCGGAAAGCGCGGGCTGGTGCGACGCGTACCAAAAAGCCGCGTAGATTCCTGCCGCGGCAGCCAGCGGCAATGCCAGCTTCCACCAGCCCCGCAATTTCGCTTTGAGTTTTACGTACGCCAGCGTGCCAACCAGCCACAGAAATCCGATCGGATGCGCCAGCAAAGCCAGCAGCGCGAAAATTCCGCTGCCAATCCAATCCGCTTTTCTTTTTGCGTGCCACAAGATTGCCAAAGCGAAGCACGCCAGCCCCAGGGACAAATAGTAGTTCATGAAACCCATGCTAAACGAATAGCCGTAGGCCAGCATGGCGATGCAGGGCGCGAGGAGCCATGGCGGGCGCTCGGTCACGACGCCGATGAACGCGAAGACGCCCCAGAAGAATGTCAGCACGCAAACGGAGACGACAATTTTCTGTGCGGCGGCAAACCCAACAGCCTTCGCCGCGTGCACCATCAGCACGTCAAACAAAACATTGTTCCATTGCTTGGCGATGTACAGCCCCGGCGCCTGGCCTTTTTCAATGAGCTGCGCCAGCCACGCGTTATACACATGACTCGCCAAGTCGCCCGCTTCAATTCGCCGATGCCAAAAACAGGGAATCAGCACCGCCGCGCTCATAACAAGAACCAGCCACCGCCTGCGCCGCAAAAATGCCAGCGTCGCGTTTTCTTCGTACAAGAAGCGCGCCCAAGTCTCCAGTATGTCCTGCAGCGGTCCCATCACACTCCTAGCGCCGGCATTTTAGGTGCAGTCCAGCCGCGCGCCATTTTATCTGAAGCGGGAATTTTCTCTGCCGGAATTTACAGGTCGCGCAGCGAAGTACTCGCTATTGAGGTACAAAAAGGGGGCCGCCCCTGGGCCATGCAAAGCGTTCGAATGGAGAAACGCAACGTTATTTCGAGGCTTGGTTTTCCCCGAGGCGTTTCAGGCGGTCGCGCAGGCGGCGCTGCAGAGACAGCGGCGTGTTGGGATTGAACGCTACGAGGTACCACAGCGGCTGACTGCGGTCGCGGCTCAGCCACGCGAGCGTGGGCGCGTCCGCATTCGGATGGCGCGCGACGTTTTCGCGAATCGCGCCATAAGGATGCTTCGCGAGCTTCCCTAAAGTTTTGGCGTTGGCGCGGGGATGTTCGCTAATCAGCCGCAGCAAATAGAAATCTTCAGGGGGCGCCTGCTTTGCCAGCTTTTCCAGCATCTCCGGTTTGGCATCTGAGCTCAAAACTAATCCAATTTTTTCGTCCCAGGCGACGTTAATCTGATTCAATTCCCGCGTGCGCGCGTGGATCAGCTCTTCCAGGATGCGCCGCTCTTGCTGCCTGCGCGCGATCGGGACGTCGGTGCCCTCCAGCGAATCCAGGACGCGAAGAAGGTGCTGGCGCTCCCCGAACACAATCTGGGAAGTCCGAGTAACTGTGCCCTTCTCCTTCTCTTTGTGCTGCACCAAATCGGAACGTCGCATCGTCGGGCTGCTCCACACCGCTTCCCCAGCGTCTTGAGGGGACTCCAGCATCGCCGTCTGCATTTCAATCACCTCACGCAATGCAAATTGGGGCTGGCTCTGGTGGCTGACGAATTATGTTCCCGGGGGAGCGGGCGGTAAAGTTAAGTGGAAGTGTGTGTGTCTGAAGTTGCACTCCGGTTTGCGGCAGAGCTCGGAAACAGCGAATTTTGAGTCACACCATTTCGCGAGAGTCTTAGACCGAGAAAATTAATTTTCGGGCGGCGCTTTCGCTTTTCGTAATTCCTCCATCACGGACTGCACCAGCTCTTTTGCGTGAACCAATTCCTGATTGATCATGCGCAAATCCATGGCCGGAACCGCCGGGTTGCGCTGGCTCGTGCAGTACACCCCGTGTTGCCCCGCAAGTACCAGGGCGTTGGTGATGCGATCGAGCGAGACCGCCAAGCGGCCGCGGTCGCGGCCAAACATTTGCTCGTAATGCTCGAGCTCTTCTTTATGTTCGTGAAACGCCGACATGCTCTATCTCCAGTGGCAACGGCAGATTCCTCGCACCCCGCCTGCGGCTGGCAGGCAAATCCAGCCCTCGGGATGACAAAACCTTCTGCCAGTTTTCTCGTTCACTCCGGCTGCAAGAATGGATTCGTTTCGCGCTCGCGGCCGATGGTGGTCATCGGGCCGTGGCCCGGATGGACAATCGTAGCGTCCGGCAACTGCATGAGTTTGTCGCGGAGCGAGTCCATGATTTCTTCCATCGAGCCGCCCCAAAGGTCGGTGCGGCCAATGCTGCCGGCAAAAAGCGTGTCGCCAGAAAGAAGTTGCGGCGTACGAATTTCCGTTTTCTCGGAATCCGCTTTTGGTGTTTTCGCCTTATCGGTTTCCGACCGCGCGCCAGCAGCTCCTGCAGCGGGCGTTGCGTTAGGCTTGGCGTTCTTATCCGTCAGAGAGATTTTTCCCGCGTCGTGAGGGAGATACAGCGAGACACTGCCGGGCGTGTGCCCTGGCGTATGAATGACTTGCGCCTCGAGCGCGCCCCAACGGAGAACGTCGCCTTCCTTTAACAATTGATCGACTTCCGTCACATCAGGCGGCAGAACGCCGAGGAAGGATGCCTGCATATCCATGGCCTGATAGAGGGGCAAATCGTCGCGGTGCATCAGGACGGGCGCGCCGGTATATTGGTGGAGCTTGCTCAAGCCGCCGACATGGTCAATGTGCGCGTGGGTGCTGACGATGGCCTTGACGGTGAGACGGCGCCGGCCGAGAAGGTCGAGAATCCGCTCGATCTCGTCGCCGGGGTCTATCACGAGAGCTTCGCGCGTGAGCGGGTCGCCAATGATCGAGCAATTGCATTGAAGTATGCCGACGGGAATGGTGATGTGAATCAAACTCTCTTGGGCGGCATTGAGCGCGGGCAGACCTCGCAAGGCGTCTCGCATTCCGCGATTATAGCATTGGATTCCGGAGTCTTTCGGAGGCATCAGGAGACCGCAACGGCGATTTGATAGACTGAGAGAACGGGAATTGAGAGACGAATGGAAACGCCATCGACAGCCAAGACGCCCGAGACCGCGAAAACTATCGACACGCCGCTGGCCGTCGTTTACGCCGGCACGGGCGCGAAGATGGGTTTGTGGTTTGGCTGCGCGCTGCCCAATGATTTTGGCAACGCAGAGGCCGAGTACCGCTATCTCAATCAGAGCGTGGCGCTGGTGGACAAGAATTACCGCGCGTACCTGGCGTTCACCGGGCCGGACCGCGTGCGCTACTTGAACGCCATTCTGACGAACAACATCAAGGACCTGGCCGCGGGACAAGGCACGGTGTCGCTGCTGCTGAATCCACAAGGACACATTCTGGCAGAGATCGAAACCTATGCGCTGGCGGACCGGCTTTTTTGCGTGTCCTACGCCATGATTCGCGAGCAACTGGCTTCGTGGATGGACAAGTACATCATCATGGACGACGTGACGCTGAGGGACGAGACGGAGCGCTGGGGCACATTGGCGCTGGAGGGGCCGAAGGCTGCCGCGGTCGTGAAGGACGTCGCGGGGGTGGATTTGAGCCAGTTGAACGAGCTTGCCAGTGTTGACGCTGAGATCGTTCGCTTCGCTCAGGATGACAACATAAAGAGGGCGCCAATTCCCTGCCGGCTTGTGAAGCGCTCGCCGGGGGGAGTGGCCGCGGCGGAGTTTGTTGGGGAGCGCGGCCAACTGACAGCGCTTTGGGAGGTTTTGCTGGAGGCGGCGCGCAAACAGGGCGGCGGACCGGCGGGATATACGGCGCTGAGCGGGCGGCGGCTGGAGTTGGGAGTGCCGTGGTTCGGCTACGACTTTGGGGAAAAGCAGATTCCGCACGAGGCCGGACTGGAAAACAGCCACATCAGCTACACCAAGGGCTGCTACACGGGTCAGGAGATCGTGGAGCGCGTGCGCTCGCGCGGGCACGTGAACCGGCGGCGCGTTGGACTGCTTTTTTCCGGTGACGCCGTTCCCGAGGCGGGCGCGGCGCTGACGCTGGAAGGTAAAGAAGCAGGCAACGTCACGCGAGCGGCACGAATTTGGTATCCGGCGCGGGTGATCGGCATGGGCTATGTCCGCAAAGAGGCGGAAGCGCCGGGGACTGCCCTCCAGTGGGCGGGAGGAACCGCCATGGTCGTCCGTTTGCCCCTTGAGATGAAGAGCTAAACCGAAATTCCAAAACGAGAAGGACTTCAAGTAATCCTTTAAGTTGGGATTCAGCAAAAGTCATGGCCCTTAAATTATAAGTCGAACTCCCCCAGGAACTCTGCCCTTGAGTAGTTGAGCGGGGAGAGGGACGGCCGTAAAGGCCGCCCCTCGAAAGGCAAGCATTCAATCGTCGTTCAAGAGGCGCCAAGCCGATTTGGCCTTTTTGCGGCGGCCACCGGCGGACTTGACGGGAGCGCAGCCCTCACCGGCGTTCTTCCTTGTACGGAGGGACTTCGCAGGCCACTCGTCCCTGACGCGCTAGTCGTCCGGCCGTGTTGGCAGGTCAGGCGATTGATCCGCCTCCTTCGCTCCAAAGTGGTCGGCCAAGTGTTTGCCGTCAAAGCTGTGGGTATAGCTTTCCTTGATCTCAGGCAACATCGTCGCATTCCAGTCAAACCATTCCCGGACCAGGCGGCGATAAACGTCTTTTTGGCGATCCTTCAAGTTGGCGCGCTCCAAGGGGTCTTCCACTACATTGAAGAGGAACGTGTTGTCCAGGATTTTCAGGAATTTGTAGTCGCCGTCGCGCATGGCCCGCTGCGCATTCGCCTTATAGCGCCAGAACAGCTTGCGCGGGACCGGCGCGGCCTTGTGTGTCAGAACCGGCAGCAGATTGACCCCATCGAGCGAGTAGGCCGGATCGCCTTCGGATCCCGCAGCCGCCAGAAGCGTCGCAACCCAGTCCATACTGATCGCAACCTGTTCAATGACCGCACCCTGAGGAATCCGCGCGGGCCAGGAGATGACAGCGGGGATGCGCAACCCGCCCTCTAACAATTCGGTCTTCTTGCCACTGAAGGGCCAGGTGTCGGCAAAGCGCTCTCCTCCATTGTCGCTGGTAAAAATCACCATGGTGTTCTCGGTCAATCCGTTCGCATCCAGGGCCTGGAGCACGCGGCCAACCTGTTGGTCCATCGCTTCAATCATGCGCTGATAGGTTTTCTGCGATCCGCCATCGAAGTCGAAGAGTCCTGCGCTTCCCGGCTGTGCCAGGCGCTGGGACTCCGCTTCGTCGCCGGGAGCCTCCCAAGGCCAATGCGGCGCATTGAAGTGCAGGCTGACCAGAAACGGCTGGCGGGATTTCGCAGAGTTAATGACGTCCACGGCGCGGCCCCCCAACAACTCGGTCAGGTAGCCTGCCTGATGAATCGGGACGTCATCATCCCAGAGATCTTCCCTGTTCCCTGAGGCGTGCGAGTAATAGTCCACGGCCCCACCGCGGAATCCGTAGAAGTGGTCGTAGCCGCTTTGCAACGGACCAAACTTCGGCAAAGCGCCCAGGTGCCACTTGCCGACCAGCGTGGTGCGGTAGCCCGCCTTCTTTAGAAGGGATGGCAAGGTCGGGTGTTCGGGCGGCAGACCGACATTCGGATTTCCCGCCAATGGCTCCTCCAAACCGACGCGCAAGCGGTACTGGTAACGTCCGGTGATCAGCCCGACGCGCGTTGCGGTGCAGACGGCGGAGTTCGCGTAAGCCTGTAGGAATCGAACTCCTTTGGCGGCAATGTGATCGATGTTCGGGGTGTGCAGATCGGGGCGTCCGTAACAGGAAACGTCGGCATAGCCCAGATCATCGGCGAGCAGGAAAACTATATTGGGAGGTTTCGACAATGGCTGCGCAGCGCTGCGATCGCCGCGCAGGGCCAACGCCACCATTCCCGTGGCCGCCCCGCGCAGCAGTTCGCGTCGCGTGATGGAATGCTTATCAGCGAGCAACAGAGACCTCCTTTCGTTGGATTCCTGATTGTTTTGCGTGCCCGCTCAGCTCGCAGCATTAACGACAACTACTCGCCAATTCTGCCATGAGCGTATTAAGATCGACTGCGGCTTCCCCCCGATTGGCCCTGAGCCTCAGCAAGTTGGGTATCCCCTAGACACAAATCACGCACACATTCGGACCAGCTTGTTTGACCTCAATGCGGGAGGACAGCGGCAAGGCCGTCCCTACACGCGGGGAACGATGGCTTCCACGGCAGCGCAGAACTGATCGATTTCCTCCGGGGAAGTATAGACATTGGCGCTGACACGAATCCCGTCAAGCCCCGGCCCTTTGATGGGCACGACGAAAATACTGTATTTATTGAGCAGCGCGTCACTCAGCTTCGCGGGATCCATGGTATCGAAGTGAATCGTGCCGAAAGCACCGGATTGATCCGGCCCCAGCTCGACCAGCACTTTGGCGCCGGGAACCTTGCTCAGGCGCTCGGCCCAGCGGTTCTTCAAGTAGCGGAGGCGCGCGAATTTTCGCTCCGCGCCCATCTGCTCGTGGAACTCCAGCGCTTGCAGCGTGGCATTGTGCATCGCCGCCGGATGCGTGCCGATTTCTTCGAACTTGCGAATATTTTTGTCCATCGAGGGCGGCGCGGCCATGAGCGCCCAGTGGTTTTCGATGCGCTCTTTGCGAACGTACAACATGCCGGTACCGATCGGCGCGGAAAGCCACTTGTGGAGGCTGGCACCGTAGAAATCGCAGTCGAAGTCGGAAAACTGGAAGGGCACGTGGGCAAAGGCATGCGCTCCGTCCACGATGCTGGTGATGCCTCGCGCGCGCGCCAGCGCACAGATCTCCTTGATGGGGAAGATCTGGCCGGTCATGAACACGACTTGCGACACGTGAATGACGCGCGTGCGCGGCGTGATGCCCTGCTCGAACATGCGCACCAAGTCGGCGGAGTTGCGAACCGGCACGGCGAAGTCCAGCTGCTTGAGCACGATTTTTTCGCGGCGCTCGCGCTGCTGCCAGGTGGTAATCATGCGGGGATAATCCTGGCTGGTCGTTAGGACTTCGTCAGCGGGCTTCAGGTCCAAGCCAAACTGCGCGATCTGGAGTGATTCGCTGGCGTTGCGCGTGATGGCAATGCATTCGGGATCGGCGTTCCACACGTGCGCGAGCTTTTTGCGAACGTCTTCGATGCCGGGCTCCAAATCGTGCCACATGCGGTAGGCCGGGAGCTGGTTGCTATAACGGATAGCCTCAATCTCCGCATCGAGGACGCTGGTGGGCGCCGGAGCGACTCCGCCATTATTCAGGTTAATGAGTCTGGGATCGCGGGCGTACGCGCTGCGAATTTTCTTCCAGAACTCTTCGTCGCCGGCTAAATCTTCCGCAGCGACGCCGGCATAGGCGCGGTTGAGGACGGCGGCAAGCACCAAGGCTTCCGCTCCATAGAGAAAATCACGACGGGTTACTTCAGCGCACATATCGGTAACTCCCAGCCACAGGTTTTTCTATCGCAAGCATACCTCATGCGAGGCGAGTTGGGGGCGCGAATACGTGACAGGGGGAACGGGTCTGAAGACCCGCCACTACAAGGAAGCGGAGACTAGGATTTTTTCCTGTGGACGAGTTGCGAGGCGAAGTGCACCAGCATCTTGCGGTCGCTTTCGCTGATGCGGCGGAGAAGATTGGCGAGACGATGAACGTAGCGGGCGGAGTCGCCGTTGAGGCCCCAGTGGTCACCGTCAGCAACTTGAACCGCATGCGGGAGAGAGGCGGCTTTGGGCGGCTCTTCGCCGTCGTAGAAGAACTGGTAGAGCGGGACTTCCAGGGCCTGGGCGAATTTTTCGAGAGTGGCGAGCGAAGGAATGGTGCGGCCATGTTCGAGGCGGGAAACGTAGGAACGCTTCAGGCCGGTGCGGTCCTCGATGTCGCCCTGTGTCATGTTTTTTTGCTCGCGGATGGATCGTATTCGCTCGGAAAGAATCATGTCGTGCCTCTTGCGAATTCAGGATTTGAGGGGCCCTGGTGAAGGACGCAACGGATGCAGAGTCTTTTCACTGTCGGACCCTTGCCGGGGTCTTTCGCGTTAAGACCCTTGCCGGGTCATTGCGCTTTACGACTGTGCCCAGCCATTGTTACTTTAGACCGTAGCTTGGCCGTTGATAATAACATGAATAAGATTATGAGACAGCCAACAAAAACAAGGGTTACGGCTAAAGGAAATTCCATGGAGGCATCGGGTAGACACCGGATTGTATGGCTGCGAACGGATTCCTAGAGTATGGGCCTTGTCCGTACAGCTTTACGCAGCTTTTCAGAAGATCGTCGAATCGTGTCAAATCTGCCTTGGTTGGCAAGCGCTCGACTTTCCCCCCCCCGGTCAAGCCTCGGCTAACTGGAGGCTTTCGGCCCCGGAGGAAACATGTCAAAGGAATGGGACGTCCTGGTTGCATCCGCTAATTTTGAACATCGCAGGTCATTGATCCGAATCTTAGAAGAACTCCCGCTCAACGTAATTTCCGTTTCCACGTTTCAACAGGCTGAAGAAGTTCTCTCTCGCCAGCACATTGCGCTCATGTTCTCCGATCAGCGGCTGCCAGATGGCACTTACAGGGAATTGTTGAGCCATACGCAATCCTGTGGGCAAGCGCCGCGCGTGGTGCTGACCACGGAGGAATACGACGTCGTCGATCCTCAAGAGGTGGCGAAATGCGGCGTGCTGGGCGCGGTGAAGTACCCGTTCCAGGCTACGGACGTCGAACTGCAAGTTATCCGCGCGGCACACGAAGACCGTCTGGAATTAGAGCCCGCAATCGCCCAGTAAGCCCAGACTTTGTCCCAATTAGTTCGCTGCCACTGAAGTCGCGGTCTGGCTCGATGCGGTTTGCGCCGAGCGCGGCCGGAAGAGAAGGACCGCGGTTACGCCAAGAGAGAAATTCTGAGTGAAGATTTCCACCGTGTGAATGAAGCGCTGACCGACGCCCATTATCGCATTCGGGACAACCAGCAGACCGAGGCCGCCGGTGATCCAAAGGAGCAGGCCGACGACAATGGCCGCGTGCCAGCGCTTCATGCGCAGGGCAAGCATGACAGGAACGACGGCCAGGGTCATGAGCAGACCGCGGGCGAGCTGGATGCCCCAGAACCAAAGACCGAGGCGCGCGACGGCTTGCTCCGCTTCAGGATAGTAGCCTTTGGTGAAGAACTGATAGGTGATGGCGCCGAAAACGAGGTAATAGAGGACGTAAGCGAAGCCCGAAAGAAGAACTGCCATTGCCGCGCCCGTAAAAGAACGATGAGTAGGAGGCAGGTCGGTGGGCTTAGCCAATTTCAGAAGTCGCGCTAACACGGCCAAGACGACAGCGAGGATCAGATACATGACGATGCTGCTGAGGAGGTCGCGCACTACATTCTGGCCGTTTTGCGGCAAGAAGATAAGTCCCTCGGACCAGAGGCAAAGCACGGTTACAATCATCAACTCCGGCGCGATAGCGGCGAATTGTCCGAGCGCGGTGCGGGGGCCGAAGAGCGCAATGGGAACGAAGGAACCCGCAAACAGAATCCCAGAGAGCCACCACCACGCAAAATGCCCCGCACCCAAAGCCGCGATGCTGAGCGGCAAACCTCCCAGCAAGCAGTAAAGAACAACGCGCAGTTTCATTTTCGTGCTCCTCTCTTTTTTCTTCTCGCGTAAATCCGGAGGGCACTCTTGGTCCAACCAAGCAGCGTTTCGTAGCTGCGGATTCCGCTCTCAAGAGCGAGCCGTCCAGAGAGCGGCATCCTTGCTCCTTGAACTTTGAGAAACTGGCGCAGACTGGGGATATAGGCGGCCACTTCCTTCGCGAGCCCTTTCAGGAACCGCGCGGCATGAACGGCACCAGCACTTTCGTCCATAAAACTGAACCGGAGCATCAACTCATCGACGCGATGGATGACGTCATTGGCGATGATGGGTTTTGTCTGCCAGGTCTTGAAGGCGCGCTTACCCGATGAAGTCGGACGAAAAAGCCTGCGCCGGCGAAGACCGGACGATTCGTGGACCCGGCTGCGAACGAGGCCGCGTTTCTCCAACCTTTGCAGCGCGGGATAAATTGCTCCCGGGCTATCACTGAACGTTCCCATCGGGCTATTGGCAAAAATCTTCCTGAGGTCGTAGCCAGAGCGGGGCTCCTGCTGCAGCAAACCCAAAAGGGCATATCCGAGCAGCGAATCGTTTTGCATAGTACGCTGCGTATTATAACGCCGCGTATCATAACACGCAAGCGAAAGATTACACACCAAGGTGACTCGAATTTCTTGATGCGAATGGCCTGAGCGGCCGAGTACCTACTCGACTTTGCGGCGAGGGGCGGCTTGCTCGAGGCCGACGGCGAAATCGGGGCCAATTGAAAGCCGATTCTACCGGCAATACACTAGCGGCGCTGGCAGCGGGACGTTCCACGGCGTGGGTCCGTGCGAGTAGCCAAGGGAACAGTATGTTTGAGCGATACACAGAAAAGAGCGCGACGCGTGATTTTTTTGCGCGCTACGAGGCGAGTCAGTACGGGAGCCCGTACACCGAACCCGAACATTTGCTGCTGGGGCTAGCGAGGGAAGATCCGGTGCTGGAAAAGCGTTTCCTAGGGCCAGAAACAGGCATAGAGAAAATTCGCGCCGAAATTGAGCGGCACATCACTCGCCGCGAACCTATTTCGACATCCGTGGAAGTGCCACTCACAGCTGATTCCAAGAGGATCCTAAACTTTGCCGCAGAAGAAGCGGCAAATCTTGGTCAGTGGCACGTTGGAACAGAACAATTGCTGCTCGGCATCTTACGGGCAGAGGGTTCACTTGCAGCGGAGATCTTACGCACAAGGGGTCTGAGACCAGCAGCAGTCCGCAGCCAACTGCCAAAGGGCCCGAATCCAACGACCCTCAAAGCCCGGCCAAACCCGCATGCATTATTAAAACTGGATGATTTTCTCGCCGGCCTCAAGTGGCATAAGGCGGAAGACCTGTTGCCCATCTTCGCCGCGAACGCGCAGTTCGCGGACGTCTGTGGAAGACGACTGAATCGAGAGGAAATCGAAAGAGAGTTTGTCACTCTGTTTTGCGGCCTACGCCAAGAAAAATGCAACACCCATCATCGAACAAACCATCGCGGACTCGAGCGACGTGGTGATGGCGATTGTTCTGTGGAAAAACGTCATCCTTGCCAGCGTGGAACGTGTGTGGATCCATCAGATGAGTGTTGTGCTTGTTCCCCAGGGCGATGATTGGACCATCGTGTTGATGCAGATTACGCCCGTTCAACCTAAGTAGGTTAACGCAATCATTCGAATTCGCGGCGGGGGGCGGATTGCTCGGGACCGACGCGACCGGCGGCGATATCGGCCTTGAAATAGTTTTCGCCAAGGATGGGAGAGCCAGCCAGTCGGCGGAGCATGGCGATCTGGCCGATGTGATTGAGGGCGTCCGCGACGGGGCCTTGGAAAAGTCCTTCCGCGGAACCGTGAAGGGGTTCAGAGGAAGCCAGGTAGTCGTCGAACTTCTGGATGGCGGCGAAGAAGCGCTCCATTTCAGCGTCCCAAGACAGCGGCGCCGAGTCGCGCCACGCTGGTTTGCCTTGCGCGATCGAGAGCGCCCAGTCAAAAAGGTCGCCCAGGTGCGCGAGGATTTGCGACGGCGTCCGCGTTTTGTCGCCAATGTGGAACGTGCCGAAACGGTCCGGCGCGCGGCGCAACGCCTTGCCGCCACGGTAGGCAACTGTGGCAAGCGTGTGGCGCAAGAGTTGGCGGGCAGGGTCAGGAGATGCGGTTACGGGTGATGCGGTCATGGGATGGTCCCTTCGCTACAAGAAATCAATCGGAAAGAAACGTTTTAACACAGCGCGGACGTAGTCGACGAGCATTTGTTGTGGGAAGACCGTGGTGTTATCGGGCGAGCCGGGCCAGTTGCCGCCCACGGCCACATTCAAAATGATGAAGAAGGGATGATCGAACACCCAGGCCCCACCGGCAGGCCATTGGGATTGCGTGACGGTTGCGTACAAATTCGCATCTACGTAAAAACGCACGACGCCGGGCTCCCACTCGACGGCATAGAGATGAAAATCATCCGCGAACTTCTGGCCTGCAGGAAGACTGAAGGGATCGCTGGTGTCGCTCGTGGGACCAGTCGTGCTCGGCCCGTGGAGTGAGCCATGCACGGTGCCGGGCTCCTTGCCGATGTTTTCCATGATGTCGATTTCGCCGCACTTGGGCCAGCCGACGGTCGATATGTCATTTCCCAGCATCCAGAAAGCAGGCCACATTCCCTGCCCTGCCGGAATTTTGATGCGGGCTTCAAAGCGGCCATAGGCTTGGCTGAAAAGTCCTTGCGTCTTGAGCCGGGCGGAGGTGTAGTTGTTTGCAACGCCGTCGGAGCACGTGATGTTCTCTTTTTGCGCAGTGATGACGAGATTGCCGCCCTCGATTTGCGCGTTCTGCAGGCGATTCGTGTAGCACTCGAGCTCTCTGTTGCCCCAGCCTTTGCCGCCGGTGTCATAGGTCCATTTCGAGGAGTCGGGAGCGGAGCCGTCAGCACCGTTGAATTCGTCGGACCAAACGAGGTTCCAACCCTTTGCGGGAGGGGGCTGCAGCGTGGGGCCTCCACCACAACTCAAAGGTGAAAGCGCGATTGCCGCGAGAAGAAAACCAATTGCACGTTGCGAGACGATTTGCGGCATAGGCGACGCGGACAGACTGAAGTCTGTGCTACTGACTACGCGAGATTCAGGGCGCGCTTGAACGAGCCCTTTTCGCTCTCAATCTTTTTCTGGAGCTGCAGAATGGAGTACAGCAGCGCTTCCGGGCGCGGCGGGCAGCCGGGCACGTAAACATCCACTGGGATTACCTGATTGCAGCCTTGCACGATGGCATAGTTATTAAAGACGCCGCCGGAAGTGGCGCAAGCGCCCATGGAAATCACCCACTTGGGCTCAGGCATTTGATCGTAGAGCTGGCGAACCACCGGAGCCATCTTCTGCGAAAGACGCCCTGCCACGATCATCAAATCGGCCTGCCGCGGCGAAGGCCGGAAAACTTCCGCGCCAAAGCGCGCCACGTCAAAGCGTGCCGCCGCCATGGACATCATCTCAATGGCGCAGCAAGCGAGGCCGAAGCTGAGTGGCCAGATGGAACTCTTGCGCGCCCAGTTCACAGCTTTGTCCAGTGATGTGAAGATGATGCCTTCGTCCTGGAGCAGGCTTCCGAAATCGGTCGGCTTGCTCAGCGTTACGTGTTTCCCCAGAGATGTGCTCATGATCCCTCTTCATCCCTATTTTCGCACACACGCGCACGCCGGAACAAATATCAGTAACTCTGGAGTGCGTCGAGGATGTTATGGATGGGCAGCAAAACGACAGCAGTAGTGCTGCCCGTCGCCCGGAGACCGCTATTGCTTGTTGTAAACCGCTGTGCCGGTGACCTTCTTGCCCTTTGAATCGGTCGTCGTGACGGTAACCGTACGGGTTTTTCCGTCGGCCGAAATGACAATGCGGCCGCTCAGAGTCTCTTTCCCGTCCTTCTTGCCGGTGAACGTCAAGGTATGTTCGTCGACCTTTTTGTACGAGCGCATGTCGGAAGTCGCATCGCCAGTGACCGGATAGTCTTTGTCGTCGAACTTGCCCGTCCACTCGTTATGCGTTGCCTTGCCTTCGCTGTCGGTTCCCTCTACGGTGACTTTGACGTTGTCGCTTACTACCTCATATATAACTGTGGTGTTCTTCGGCACTACCGGGCTCAACTTGGACTTTGCTTCGTTCAGCTTCCAGGTGCCCATCATTGGCTCGTCCGCCAAGCAAACGCCAACTCCGATAAAGCACAATATGAGACCCATTAGCATTGTTCTTGCTTTCATCTCTCCTCCTGAGGAAGAAAAAGGTTGGGCGGTCTTCCAGTGGACGCGATTCTAGCTCCAAGGGATGTATTTAGCAACGCGCGACCCTTTGCTTGCCTCTGATTCCAGCAGATGATGGCGGCCTTACTCTTCGATAGCTTTGGGAGATCGCTGTTCAGTGCCCGGGAGGGGCGGGCCTCAAGTCGTATTCGGAGAGGGAGACGGAACACACGTTGCGGCGGTAACCGATCACCGAACCGGGCCACAGCGTGGTGTTCTCACCCGTATGCGTGTCCTGATACCAACTGCGGCATCCGCCGGACTGCCAGACGGTGCGCGCCATGTGGTCGTGGAGATTTGCGACGAAATGCTGCTGCGATTCGGCGCGAACTTCCATCGCGGAAATGTTGCGCTGGCGCATCAGCCTCAAGCACCTCATGACGTAGCCGACTTGCGCCTCAATCATCAGCACGACGGAATTGTGGCCCAGGCCGGTGTTGGGGCCGAGCAGCATGAAGAAATTCGGGAAGCCACTGACGGTAACGCCGAGATAGGCGCTCATGCGTTTGCGCCACGCATCGTGAATCTCGATGCCGCCTCTGCCGAACAGCTTCATGCCGATGAACTGGTCGGTCACATGGAAGCCGGTGCCGTAGATCAAGACGTCCACCGGGCGCTCGATGCCGTCCTGGGTGACCACGCTACGCTCGCGAACTTCGGCGATCCTATCCGTGACGAGCTCCACGTTGCGCCGCTTAAACACCGGATAAAAATCATCGGAAAGAAGGATGCGTTTGCAACCAATCTGATAGCGCGGCGTCAGCGCCGCTCGCAGCTTCGGATCGCTGACGCTTCTTTCCAGATGGCGGCGCGCGATTCTCTCAAAATATTCGCGAACGACGCGGTCGCCAAGGAAATTCAGGACGCGCCACTCGAGGCTGAAGAAAAGGAATTGGCGGATGGCCCAAGTAAGGCTCGGCACGCGGCGGAAGCGTTCCCGCCATTTCTCGGAAATGCCAAAGTCGAGGCGCGGAACAATCCACGGAGGGGTGCGCTGAAACACGTACAGCTTGCCGGCACGCGGAGCGACGTGCGGGATGAATTGAATCGAGCTGGCGCCAGTCCCGACCACCGCAACGGTTTTGCCGCTCAGATCCACATCGGATCGCCATGTGGCGGAATGAAAAGAAGGCTCGGAGAAACGCTCGATGCCGGGGATTTCCGGATAGTTCGGGACGTGCAGCGCGCCCATGCCGGAAATGAGCACGCGCGCCCGGATCGAGAGGTTATCGAGCGAGTTGTCGCTCGCGGAGATGCGCCACTGCCCGGCAGACTCGTTCCACGCGGCCTCGTGGAAGCAAGTATTGAAGCGAATGTAAGGTGCGAGCCCGTATCGCTGAACGCAGGATTTCAAGTATTGCCAGATTTCCTGTTGGCTGGCGAACATGCGAGTCCAGCCGGGGTTTCGTTCGAACGAAAAAGAATAAAGATGAGCGGGCACGTCGCAGGCACAGCCCGGATAGCGATTCTCGTACCAAGTGCCGCCGAGGTCGTCGCTCTTCTCAATGACCAGAAAACTCTTCATGCCGGCTTCGAGCAGCCTGATGCCCATGCAGATGCCGGAGAAGCCCGCGCCGACGATGAGCAGGTCGACAGAAATATCCGCAGAGTTGCGATGATTGCCGGAGAGCTCAGGCATGGTGAGCCAATCCTACACCATCTGAATTCTCCGCCACAGCATGCCGACGCAAGAATGAGGCGCTTTCCTGCAGGGATTGGCGAGCCTCAGGGACTAGTTGGTGAGCGAGCTGCCACGCGTGAGGGACGACGGGCCAAACTTTCAATTCTGCGGTCACGCCTGCCGCGCGCGCTTTCTCGGCGAGCCGCGTGGAATCATCGCGCAGACATTCGTCCGATCCGACGTGAATGGCCATTGAACATGGCGCAGCGCCGCGTATTTGTGCGAATCGAATCGCCAGTGGCGGCGAGGTCGGTCCAAGGCGAGAAGAGGGCGGCCGCAGCAGGAAGCGGCGTGCCCGCGGCACGAAGTACGAGCAAGTGGGAAAGTGCGAGCCCGCCACCGGCAGAATCGCCGGCGACAACAATGCGCTGCGGCGAATAGCCTTCAGCCAACAGGCCCCGATAAGCGGCAGCGGCGTCATCAACCGCGGCTGGAAAGGGATTCTCTGGCGCGAGGCGATAGTTCGGAGCGAAAACTCGGAATCCGTGCAAGGCGAACCAGACGGTGACTGGACGGTGTGTCTCGGCGGAGCAACCGATGTAGCCGCCCCCGTGCAAATAGAGAAGAACGCTTTCCGCGGAATTTGGCGATTCGACCCATTCCCCGGGAATCCCGTTCACCTGGGCCGAGGTAATCCCTACGGATGGCGGAATTTTGTAAGGAAGGGGACGAAGAATCTGGCGCGCGACGCGATAATCGCGGCAACCTTTCAGGCGGCGCTTGACGCGCCACTTAATGATCCAAACCGCGAGATGCGCTTGAAGGCTGGCCATGGCTGGTTCGAGAGGATAACAGACCTTGTGGAAAGGGGCCCTAAGTTTGGAGGTAAAAGAACCGGCGAGGGACTGGGCGTCCCCGCCGGCATGGGCTAAGACTTACAGAGATCGCAGGAAAGTGATGAGCTGGTTCTGCTGGGTTGTGCTGAGACTGTTGAAATTGTTGGTCACGGGTTGCGCTTCGCCGCGATGTTGTTGAATCGCGCTAAAGAAGGTCACGCTCCGGCCGTCGTGGAGCAGTTCGGTGCGCGTTCGAACGCCCCAGAGGGGCGGTGTGCGCATTTTGTTGGCGGTCTCCTGGCCGCCGGTTTGCACGATACCGTCGCCAGTCCCCACGTTGTGGAGAAGGAAGTCGCTGTAAGGGTGAAAGACCGTGTTGCCCAACGCCGGCGCGACATGGACCGCGCCTCCAGCGACGGCTGTTCCGGCCGGGGCCGTGATGATCGAGGAGACGTGGCAAATGTCACAGCCGACGCTGTGGAACAGGCTTGCGCCAGCCACGCCATCCGCCGAGGTAGCCAGGGCCGTGTCGCGAGGCGGCACTTTGGTGGCGCGCATGAACCGCGCGAGGTGGTCAACGTCATTGAGACCTTCCGAATCGACCTCGCTGTCGTTGGGATCCGGAACCACGTCGCAGAGCCGCGTCAAGTCAACATTGTTGGGCGCCAGGCGGTTGCTGATGCCCATTTCGTTCAAGTACGCATCGCTCGAAAAAGACAGAAGCGAGGCGTGTTGGTCCTTCCAACCAAAGCGCCCGACAGCGAGCGTTCCGTTGGCTTCCAGTACGGGGACTTTCACCGCCTGGCCGCAAATGGCTCCGCCGGTGTTGGCGCACTGCGCCGAAGCGAGGTTGAGAAGCGCCTGGTCCAAAACGGACTCGATGAAACCGTCCCCGAGCGTGTTCAACGACAGGCGAAGAGCGAGAATGTTTTCCGCGGTGGTAATGCGCTCCTGGCCCTGGGTTTGCGGGAAGTTAAAGGTCTGCTGCACGCCATCAACGGTGATGGTGTCCACAGCCGGGCAGATGGCTCGCTGGTTGATGAGCGAACGATTGGGAATTGTCACGGTGTTGTCCGCTAGGAAGGCCGTGGCACCCACAAATCGGCCGGTGGAGTCACGATGGCCCGCGCGAAATTCCTTGATCTGGCTGCCTGAGCCCGTGACGGGGTTTTGGTGGCATTCGCGGCAGGACTGCGCATTGAAGATCGGGCCGAGGCCTTCGCCGATGGTCTCGGTTTCTTCAAATTTGCCGCGGTCCATGCTGAAAGTGGCCTGGTCGGTAAGTCCGTTTGGTTGATTGTCGTAACCGGAAGGAGCCTCCGTGGCCGTGCTGGAGTTTTGCCCCAAGGATGGACCGGCGATGGCGAGCGCCATTGCCAGTCCGGCGATGAGACACACGTAGAGCATCGTATTCTTCGAACACATCCCATGGTCCTCCGAGGAGAATTGAAAGGGACAAGTTGCTGGGCACCGGGAGATGGCAGGGTTGGGGAGCCGTCACTTCGAGGTGGATGGGCGCGAAAAATATAAGATCGGGTAAATCCTGTCAATAGTACTAAGGGAATTCATGGAAGCGGCTAGTCTCAACGGAAAGGACGACTTTGCCGAATTGCGAGCCGGATTCGAGATACGCGTGAGCGGCAGCGGCTTCCGCGAGCGGAAAGACGCGATCGACGACAGGTTTGAGTTTTCCTGCAGCGACGAGCTTCATCACGTTGTGCAGCTCAGACTTCGTGCCCATGTAGGAACCAAGGAGCGAAAGCTGGCGGCTGAAGAGAAAACGCAAGTCCACCTTTGCGTCGTAGCCGGTGGTGGCACCGCAAGTGACAAGGCGGCCAGCGGGGGCGAGACTGGCGAGGCTGTCTTCCCAGGTGGCCGTGCCGACGTGCTCGAACACCACGTCGACGCCGCGCTTATTTGTAATGCGGCGGACTTCGTCACGAATTTTTTGGGCTTTGTGATTGACCAGATGATCGGCGCCAAGGGCTTTGGCTTTTGCGAGTTTTTCGTCCGAGCCGGCCGTGGCGATCACGCGCGCGCCGAAGAATTTGGCGATTTGAATGGCCGCGCTGCCGACGCCGCTGCCCGCGCCAAGGATGAGAACGTCTTCGCCGGATTGCAATTCGGCGCGGGTGATGAGCATGTGCCAAGCCGTTTGAAACACCAGAGGAATTGCGGCGGCTTCTTCCCACTTGAGATTTTCAGGATAAGGGAGGCAATTCACTTCGGGCGCGCGGACGAATTCCGCGCAGCCGCCGTCAATCATGTAGCCGAGGTTGGTGGCCTGGCGGCAATAGTTGTCGAGGCCTGTGATGCAAGCCGGGCATTTGCCGCAACTCACCAAGGGCGCGAGGGCGGTTTTCTGGCCGACCCGGATTGTGGTCACGTCCGCGCCAATTTTTGCGATTTCGCCGACGATGTCGCTGCCGGGAATGTGTGGCAGCGGAATTGGCACATTGGGCAATCCGCGGCGCACCCAAAGATCAAGATGATTAAGCGCGCAAGCTTTCACCCGCACGAGAACATCGTTCGAACGCAGCGTGGGCTCCGGTGCATCCGTGTATTTCAGGACTTCAGGTCCGCCGTGCTCATGGAAAACACTCGCCTTCATGAAACTTCTGCCCTCCGTGCAAGAGCCGAACGGTATCATCGTGTACGAGGAGTGTCCAGAAAGCGCCCCGCATTGACAGCGCGAATGGCGCGCCGTAGGCTGGCAGGAGAGGAAGCCAGTGGACCTGTTCGAAGAAATCGTCAAGATGAGGCGCGGGGGGCAGCGCGGAGCGCTGGCCACGATCGTGCACACGAACGGCTCGATTCCGAGCTATGAGAGTTCGCGGATGCTGGTGCGCGAGGATGGCTCGATCGCTGGAACGATTGGCGGCGGCTGCGTGGAGGCAGAAGTTTGGGCTGCGGCGAGAGAAGTGATGCAAAAAGAAGCGCCGCGAAAGATGGTCTTCCATCTGAACAATGAAGCCAGCTACGACAACGGATTGATCTGCGGAGGCACGCTGGAGATTTTTGTCGAGCCGATCTTGCCGCAGCCGGTAGTCTATTTGTTTGGCGGCGGGCACGTTTCGATGGCAGTGGCGAAAGCAGCGCACGCGGCGGGATTTGGCATTGTGGTGGTGGATGACCGCGAGGCGTTCGCGAATAAAGAACGGTTTCCCATGGCCCAGGAAGTTCACATCAGCTACGAGGAAGCATTCGAGAAAATCCGGCCTAACGCCGCGGGCTACCTGGTGATCGTGACGCGTGGACATAAAGAAGATATGCGCGTGCTCGCATGGGCCGTTCGAACGGAAGCGCGCTACGTGGGGATGATTGGAAGCAAACGCAAAGTGATGTCGGTTTACAAAGCGCTGGAGAACGAAGGCTACAAGCGGGAAGAATTCGAACGCGTGTATGCGCCGATGGGACTGGACATCGGGGCGCTCTCCCCAGAAGAGATTGCGGTCAGCATTACCGCGGAACTAGTGGCGGTTCGGCGCAACGCTGCCAACGCGGAGCACAAGAAATTGAACATGGAGACGCGCGCGGCAATGCAATCCACAGGCAAACTCACAGCCGAGCGCTGAAAGGGACACATGCTGGCCGCCGTCATTCTGTCCGGCGGGGCCTCGAGCCGCATGGGCTCGCCCAAGGCGCTGCTTCCCTACCAGGGTCGGCCTTTCCTTGAACATTTATTGGAAATCACCACGCGGCCGGAAATCGGCGCGCGGAAAGTGGTGCTGGGCGCGGACGCAGAGTCCATCGCAAAAGCAATTCCTCTTAAAGCAAACGAAATGGTGATCAACCCCGACTGGGAAAAGGGACAGCTCAGCTCGATTCAGGCTGCGGTACGCAAGTTGCCCGCTGGCACGGATGGCATGCTGCTCTGCCTAATCGACCATCCGTTGATTAGCGGTGCGCTGGTCGGCGAATTAATCGCGCAATTCTATAAAACGAAAAAGTGTATCGCGTTGCCGGTTTACGAAGGGCGGCGCGGGCATCCGGTGATTTTCTCCGCGTCGTTATATCAAGAACTGCTGCAAGCGCCCTTGGAGACGGGAGCACGGGCGGTGGTATGGGCGCACGCAGATGACGTCGAGGAAGTCCCCACCAACGAAGAAGGCTGTGTGCTGAACCTGAATGATCCGGAAACGCTGAACAAAGCGCTGGACGAGGATCGTTAGCGGGCAGACGAGAGCTTTTGCAGAAGGGCGCCAACGGCATCAGCGGCAAGTTGCGCGCCATGAAAAGTTGCTTGGGGAAGGCCGCCGAGGGAGACGGAAATAGATTCCGGCGTGATCGCTCGGGCTTCCGCGGGTGTGCGGCCGCGGAGCTGCTCGGTGAGGAGCGAAGCGCAGGCGATGGCGGTGGTGCAACCGCGGCAGAGGAAACGGACTTCGCCGATGCGGCCCGATTCGAATCGGGCGAAAAGTTTGAGGATGTCGCCGCAGACAGGATTGCTCACTTCGATGGTTGCGGTGGCGCCGGGCAGTTCGCCCGCGTTGCGCGGATTGCGGAAGTGATCGAGAACGGCTTCGCTGAACACGGATGAAGTATGGCAAAACGTGTCGCAGGGGTGCAACGCGACGCAAAACCAAGGCGAAAGAATTCAACGCAGAGGACACAGAGAGCGCAGAGATCTCAGAGATCTCAGAGAAGAGAATCCGCTGCACATGCCGCACGCCCCGCCTACTTCTTTGCGGGCAGATACTTTTTCTCGATTGAGGCAATGACCACGTAATTCGGATCGACCATCTCGGTCAAATGAACTTTTGCGACCTTGGAAAGCAGCTCATAGGCATCCAGCTCGGAGAGACCGTAATCGGCGTGAATCCAGTAGATGAGCTCGGTCATGGCAATGCGGACGGCATCGTCAACAGGACGGTAGATGCCCGCAGTCATGATTTCTTTTTCGTTCTAGAAACGCGGCCAGCCGGTGTGCTTTCCTTTCACGAGTTCGAATTGGAGGCGCGCGCGCATGGGAACTTCCACCGCGCTTCCGGCAATTTCGCCGTCGCCCATGGCGGCGTGGCCGTCACCGAAGTAGAACAAAGCGCCCGGTGCGTTCACCGGCAGATAAAGCGTGTTGCCGACGGAAACTTCCGGCGCGTCCATATTGCCGCCAAATTCCGCGGGAACGATGGAGCTGCGAGCTTCGCCATTTGCGGGGGCCACGCCAATGCACCCCAGAAAAGGGTGCAACGGAAAGCTTACTTTGAAATTGGAATCGAGAGCCTGAAACGTAGCAGTTCCCCTCTCCTTATCGATGGGATAGAACCACATGCGCTCGGACAGCGGTTGCGTTTCCAGAACGGGAGTGTAGTGCGTGGAATTGATGGCACCGAAGCCGGGGGAAAACGTGCCGACGCCCTGCTTACCGTCGACTTGTAAGTCAAGAATGCGGATGACGAGCGTGTCGCCGGGCGCTGCGCCGTCAATGTAAAAAGGTCCGGTCAAGGGATTGTCGCCTTTAATGAGCGAGAAACTGTCGCCGGGTTTTTGCAGCGCGTTACCAAAACAATCGAGAGAATTGGCCTCCAAGATGTTTCCGGGCTTCAGATGGGCGACCGGCGGCGCAACGCCAAAAACATATTTCACGTTGTCAATGGTGGCACGGTATTGCACGACGTCGGGGCGGGAATTCTGCTGCGAGAGAGTCTGCGCAACAGCGAAAGAAGGAACGAGAATGGCCGCAAACAGGAAGAAAACTTTTCTGGGCATGGATGAACCCTCCAGAGTTACCCGGTGAGTGCAACATAGGCGCAAACCTCTGTCAAATCAAGTACCGGGGAAATAGAAACGTTTGTTGCAAACCAGGATTGAGTGTGGCATAAGCTGGCCTCACCGACGGCGCGAGGGGACTTTCCCGTTTATTCAGATCAACGAAACAGCTCGGCCGAAAGTGAAACAAGTGAGGAGCGGAACGATGAAAGCGATAGCGGTAAGAGGTTTGCGCATTCTCGGTTGGCTAGCGGCTTTGGCGTTCTTGAACCTGCCCAGTGTTGTGGCGCAAGAAAAACCTGCACAAGAAAAGCCCCCCGCCGAGTGGGATACCACGAAGGCGCGCGGACAAACGCGCGATATCGATTTCGACACCAGCGAAGGCACTTGGATGGCGCTCACTCTTTCGCCGGACGGCAAATGGATCGCTTTCGACCTGCTTGGTCACATCTACCGGATGCCCGCAACCGGTGGCAAAGCCGAATGCCTGACGCAAGACACCGGGATCGCGTTGAACATGCAGCCGCGCTACTCCCCGGACGGCAAGACGATTGCTTTCATCAGCGACCGCAAAGGGCAGAACAATTTATGGCTGATGGATGCCGACGGAAAAAACCCGCGCGCGGTATTCATGGAAAAAACGCAGCGCGCCCTCAGCCCGGTTTGGACACCCGACGGGAATTACATTGTTGTCCAGCGCCAGGGCACGCGGCGCGAGAGCGGCCCGGAATTCAATTGGTCGCTGGTGATGTATCACAAGAGCGGAGGCGCGGGCGTCGAGCTGGTCGGCAAGGACAAGGCGCCAGGCTGGCATTCCATTTCGAACGACGGGAAATATCTGTACTTCGACGTGCAAGCGTGTCCACCGCTTCCGTTTGGACACACCGATCCAATGCTGGGTTGCTCGCAACTACGCCGCATAAACTTGCAAACGCGCAAGATCGAAGAGATTACCGGGGGGCAAGCGGAACAGCAGGATCGCGGCACAAGCGGCGGCGGAGTGGCGCCGGAAGTCTCTCCCGACGGGAGATTCGTTGCCTTTGGCCGGCGCATCCCCGAGGGCCTGGAATCGTACAAGGGTCACACCTTTGGCCCGCGGACGGCTCTCTGGCTGCGCGACATGCAAACCGGCGATGAGCGGTTGCTCATGGATCCCATCGAACTGGATGAATCCGAAGAAATCTCGCGCCAAATGCCGATTCTGCCTGGCATGGTCTGGAGCGCCGACGGCAAATCGATAGTGATCTCGCAAGGCGGAACAATTCGCAGAGTTTCCCTGGACAGCGGCAAAGTGGAGAGGATTGCCTTTACCGCGCACGTGCATCGCACGATTTCCGAGATGGCGTATTCGCCGCTGCCGCTTCGCGACGACGCCTTCGAAGCAAGATTCATTCGCTGGCAAAGCGCTTCGTCCAATAACAAGCGACTGGTCTTCCAAGCCATCGGCAAATTGTGGCTGATGGATTTGCCCAATGGGAAACCCCGGCGATTGACGCCTGATTCGTTCGCGCCAGGGGAATTTTCTCCCGCATGGTCGCCCGACAACAAAACGATTGCGTTCACGAGTTGGAATGAGGACAAGCACGGCCAGCTCTGGACAATCTCGGCGGACGGCGGCGAACCAAAGCAAATCACAAAAGACGCGGGCGAATATTTGAATCCGACCTGGAGCGCCGACGGAACGACCCTCGCCTATTCGCGCGCCGCCGGCGCCACACTGCGCGGCCGAGACTGGGCCCGAAACGAGTGGTACGACCTTGTTTTACAACCCGCAAGCGGGGGAGACGCTCAAACGGTTCTGCGCCTGGGTTCGCAGGAAGGGCCCGGCGCGCGTCCGCAATTTGGTCCCGCGAACCGGATCTACTTCACGGAACACCGCATGGTCAAAGGAGAAGACCCGTTCGGCGGAAGAGTCGAAACCGACCTCGTTTCCGTGCAGCGAGACGGTTCGGATCGGCGTGTGCACGCCACATTTCCTGACGCGACTCTGGTGCAAGTCTCTGCCGACGGGCAGCGCGTGGCGTATCAAGAAGGTGACAACGTTTATGTCGCGCCGCTGCCGCTGCTGGCTACGGGTCAGGAAGGCATAAAGCTTGACAGGAAGACTGCGGCTTTCACCATCACGCCGGCCAGCCTTGACGGGGGCGTGTATCCCCGCTGGCGCGACGCGAACACTATCGAGTACGCCAATGCGAATAAATACTTTGTCTATCACCTCGACACCGCAAAGACGGACACGACCGAGATTCACCTGAGCGTGCAGCGTGCCATTCCCCAGGGCACCATCGCACTACAGAATGCCCGTCTGGTCACGCTGGCGAACAAGAAGGTAATCGATTCCGGGACGATTGTGATTAAGAGCGGGCGCATCACGTGCGTTGGCAATTGCCAAACCGCGGGAGTCGACCGCGTGATCGATGCCAAGGGCAAAACGATCATTCCCGGATTTGTGGACATGCACGCCCATCATCACCGCGAATCGGGCGGCATCACGCCCACTCACAATTTCGAGTCTGCGGTGTATTTGGCGTATGGAGTAACGACCACGCTCGATCCTTCGACGTGGGAGGAGGAGGTCTTTCCCCTGGCGGAAATGATCGAGGCGGGGCGCGCGATCGGCCCGCGCACTTTCTCCACGGGCATGCCGCTGCTGAACGGCAGCGGGCCCTTCTGGAACGAACTGACAAGTTACGAGGTCACTGAACACGAAATCAATCGACTCGCCTCCTATGGAGTCGTCGCGCTCAAGCAATACCTTCAGCCAGACCGCGAGCAGCGCCAGTGGATTACTGAAATTGCGCGAAAGCAGCATTTGCGTGTCACTGGAGAGGGCTCCAGCGATTTGCTGCACAAAATCACCATGCTCATGGACGGCCAGACGGGATTTGAGCACCCCACGCCGTACGTGCCGCTCTATGGCGATGTGGCGAAATTCTTCGGGCAATCGCACACCGTTTATTCGCCGACATTCACGGTCGGTGGCACCGCTCCATGGAATGAGGAGTATTTTTTCCAGATTAGCGACGTTTGGAAGGATGCCAAGCTGCAGCGTTGGACTCCTTGGCGCGAGCTGATGCCGCATCTGCGGCGGCGCTGGATGCGACCGCTCACGGATTATCACTTCGGCGTGCAAGCGCAGGGCCTCGCCGACATCATCGCCAACGGAGGCTATGGAGCGATTGGCTCGCACGGCCAAGCGCACGGGATCGGCTCGCATTGGGAAGTGTGGATGCTTGCCAGCGCGCTGGGCAACATGGGTGCATTGGAAGTGGCGAGCGCGCACGGCGCGCACTTCCTGGGGGCGGACAAGGATCTGGGCACGCTCGAGCCAGGCAAGTTGGCGGACCTTATGGTGTTGAACGCCAATCCGCTCGATGACATCCACAACACCGCGAACATCGCCATGGTCATGAAAGCGGGAACGCTTTACGACGCCGACTCACTCGATGAGATTTGGCCGGAGAAGAAAGCATTTGGCTCGTATTATTGGGTCAACCTCGACGAACTGAAAAATGACACTCGTCCCGTAGACATCTACGACAAAAAGTAGCACACGCCTCTCTGCTAAACTGCTGGAGTGAGCGCGAGTAGAGAAAATTCGCCGCTGCGCATTGTTTCGCTGGCGCCAAGCGCGACTTCGATTTTGTGCGGGATTGGGGCGAAGAAAACGCTGGTGGGTGTGACGAAATGGTGCTCGGACGTCGCACCGGTTGGCACCTTGCCGAAGCTGGGCGATTGCTGGCACATGGAGTCGGTCGATGAGATTCTTCGGTTGAAGCCAACGCTGGTTATAGGCTCCGTCCCCTACAAGCAGGAAACCGTGGGCAGACTGTTGAAACAACCGCTGAATTTTCTGGCCATGAATCCGCGCATGCTTGCCGATGTGTACGCGGACATTCGCCTCCTCGGAGGAATTGTTGGACGCGCTCAAGCGGCGGAAGCGCTTGTGAATAAGATGCAGCGGGAATTTGCAGCGATTGAACGACGGTCGAAAAAGCAGCAGGCAAAGTTACGGGTTTATTGTGAGGCGTGGCCGAATCCACGAATCAGTTCCCCGCCATGGGTCGCGGAACTGGTGAGCCTCTGCGGCGGTGAGATGGTGGTGCCCGGCGGCGAAAAGGTGAACGACGAGCAGGTGGCTGAAGCGAAACCGGATATCATCGTGCTGGCGTGGGCGGCGGCGGGAGATCGAGCAAACCCTAAGAAAGCCTGCGAAGTCCGCGCGTGGCAGGATGTTCCCGCGATTCGAAACCGCCGCGTCCGCGTCATCCGCGATGAATTGCTGAACACGCCGGGGCCGCCGCTGCTTAAAGGAGCGATTGCGCTTTGGGAGGTGTTGCACCCGAAAGGCCAAGAAAAAGACAACGCAGAGATACAGGGGCTCGCACAGAAATGAAAACGGTCGTCGCGGCGGTGATTGAGCGCAGTGACCGGCGGCTGCTGATTGGGCAGCGGCGGCGAGGCGACACGTCACCGCTCAAGTGGGAATTTCCCGGTGGGAAAGTGGAGGCAGGCGAAACGCCCGAAGATGCCCTGGCGCGCGAACTCAAAGAAGAGCTTGGGGCTGCGCTGAAAAAGTGTGCGCCCATTGGCCGCGTGGTTCACAAATACGCGCAAACAGCGGAAGAATTGGAGATTCTTTTTTTCGCTGCGGCGATCGCGGAAGGCGAACTCGCGCCTCGCACGTTCGAGAGAATCGCCTGGGTTCTCCCTAAGGAATTAGGTGATTACGATTTTCTAGCAGCCAACGCAGGCCTTGTGGCCAATCTCGCGACGGGCCGAATCAAACCGGCGGAATTTCTGGAGAAAGCTTAAAAACGAATTGCACGTCAAGCTGGAGCACATCGCGCCCAACACTTTAAGAAATGACTGGGTTGGGTTTTTCTTTGTTGATGCCGAGGTCTTTGATGGCCTTGTCGACCACAGCCTTTTCGATCTTTCCGTCCACGAATAGTTCATGCAGCGTGGCCAATGTGATGAAGCGTGAGTCCACCTCAAAGAAATCCCGCAGCGCAGTGCGTCCTTCACTTCGGCCAAAGCCATCGGTCCCGAGCGTCGTCAAGCGCCGCGGCATCCATTTGCTGACCATGCTGGGCAGCACTTTCAAGTAGTCGGAAGCAGCGACGAGGACGCCCGGCACGTCCCCGAGGGTTTCAGTGACGTAGGGAACGCGCGGCTTCTCACCCGAATGCAGCCGGTTCCACCGCTCGGTCTCCATGCCGTCGTTGTACAACTCTTTGTAGCTCGTAACGCTCCAAACATCCGCGGCCACGCCGTACTTGGTCTCGAGGATTTCTTGCGCGCGCAGCGCTTCATTCAAGATCGCTCCGCTGCCAAACAATTGGGCACGCAGTTTCGCCCTGCCGTTCGAGGCTTTCCGGAAGCGATACATCCCGCGCAAAATTCCGTCCTTCACGTCGCCCGGCATCGCAGGCATGGCGTACGGTTCGTTCATCACAGTCAGATAGTAGAAAATGCTTTCGCCGTCTTTGTACATGCGCCGAATGCCATCCTGAATAATGACCGCAATTTCGTACGCAAACGCGGGATCGTACGCTTTGAGGTTCGGAACGGGAAGCGCCAGCACATGGCTGTTGCCGTCCTGGTGCTGCAGACCTTCGCCGGAAAGCGTGGTACGCCCCGCCGTGCCCCCAAGCAAAAATCCGCGGGTCCGCATGTCCGCAGAAGCCCAGATGAAGTCCGCAATCCGCTGAAAGCCAAACATCGAGTAATAAATGAAGAACGGAATCGTGTTGATGCCGTGCGTGGCGTATGCGGAACCTGCGGCAATGAACGAAGCCATCGAGCCGGCCTCGGTGATTCCCTCTTCAAGAATCTGCCCGTCCTTCGCTTCCTTGTAATAAAGGAGCGTATTCACATCCACGGGTTCGTACCGCTGGCCGACGCTGGAATAGATACCCACAGTGCGGAACAGCGATTCCATGCCGAAAGTGCGCGCTTCGTCGGGAACGATCGGCACGATGAGCCTGCCAATCTCCTGGTCCTTGAGCATCTTGCGGAGCATGCCCACAAAAGCCATGGTCGTGGAGACTTCCCTGCCCTCGCTGCCCTCCAGAAATTCCTTGAAAAGTTCATCATGGTCCGCAACCAGCGGTTTCGCGCGCACCTTGCGCTGCGGCACGTAGCCACCCAGCGCTTCGCGCCGAGCCCGTAGATACTGAATCTCCGCGCTGTCTTCCGGGGGCCGGTAAAACGGCAACTCGATGCAGTCTTCGTCGCTCAGCGGAATGCCAAAGCGGGAGCGGAACTCGCGCAGTTCGTCTTCGTTGAGTTTCTTCTGCTGGTGCGTAACGTTCTTGCCCTCGCCCGCTTCGCCCAGCCCGTAACCCTTGATCGTACGCGCCAGAATCACCGTCGGCGAACCCTGATGGTCAACCGCCGCTTTGTAAGCGGCGTAAACCTTGCGTGGGTCGTGGCCGCCCAAGCGCAGCCGCCGCAACGCCTCGTCGGGCAGTGGCTCGACAAGCTGCAGCAGCCGCGGATCGCTGCCAAAGAAATGCTCGCGCACGTACGCGCCCGAGGAAACCACCAGCTTCTGGTATTCGCCGTCCACAAGTTCGCCCATGCGCTTGACGAGCAGCCCTTCCGTGTCGCGCTCCAGGATGGGATCCCACTCGCTGCCCCAGAGCACCTTGATCACATTCCAGCCCGCGCCGCGGAACGCGGACTCCAGTTCCTGAATAATTTGGCCGTTGCCGCGCACCGGGCCGTCAAGGCGCTGCAAGTTGCAATTCACGACGAAGATCAAATTGTCGAGTTTTTCGCGGGACGCCAACGTGATGGCGCCGAGCGATTCCGGCTCATCCGTCTCGCCGTCGCCCAGGAAGGCCCAAACCTTCGCATCCGTGCGCGGCTTCAGGCTGCGATTTTCCAGATAACGGTTGAAGCGCGCCTGATAGATGGCCATCAACGGGCTCAGGCCCATGGAAACCGTAGGAAACTCCCAAAAATCCGGCATCAGCCACGGGTGCGGATAAGAAGAAAGCCCGCCGCCAGGTTTCAGTTCGCGGCGAAAATTCTCCAATTGATGGGCGCTGAGCCGCCCTTCGATAAACGCGCGCGCATAGATGCCCGGCGCTGCGTGGCCTTGAAAATAAACCGTGTCGCCTTCGAATTCTTCGGTCCGCCCGCGGAAAAAATGGTTGAAGCCCACTTCGTACAGAGTCGCCGCCGAGGCATACGTCGAGATGTGCCCCCCGATGTTGTGCTCGACGCGATTCGCGCGCACCACCATCGCCAGCGCGTTCCAGCGAATCAGGCTCTTGATGCGGCGCTCGAGTTCCTGGTCGCCGGGAAAGAGCGGCTGCAAACGCACGGGGATGGAGTTCGCATACGGCGTGTTTGCGGTAAAGGGCAGGTCGATGCCGCTGACGGTCGCGTGGGCGCGCAAGCGTTCCAAGATTTCCGTTGCAACTTCCGGGCCGCTGGATTCCAGCACGGAATCGAGCGACTCGAGCCACTCCTGAATCTCTACGTCATCGATCGTGTGATGCGACCGAACCGCGGTCTCGTTATTCATTTCTGAATTTGGTCCCTCGAATCGTGGTTGTGACGATGCCACACGCATCTCCCCGAATTTCGCAATGTTTTCAGTCTATTAGAATACACCGCGGCGCGCTTCTCTGCACGGCGCTTTTCACTGGAATTTCTCCGCAGACGACGCTGAAGTACATCGGTGGGGACTATTCCTCAGTGGAATTCACTTGCCGGTGAACCCAAGTTGCGTCCGCCATCGAGCACAAGAACGTGCCCGGTCATGAACTCGGCGCAGATAAGATAAAGGACGGCGTCCGCGATGTCGCTCGGCTTGCCGGTTCGCCGCAGCGGCGCCAGCTTGATAAAGTCGCGCTCCCACTCCGGCGGATCGCCTTCCATGGTGATGGTCCCCGGAGCGATGGCATTCACGCGCACTTCCGGCGCGAGTGCCTTTGCCAGCACTTTCGTCAACATGACCACTCCAGCTTTCGAAACCGAATGCGGGATGTAACCTGGCCAGCCCAGCAGCCCGCCGGCATCCGCGAAATTGATGATCACGCCTCGCGATCTTCTCAGCCAAGGCGCCGCCGCCTGCGCGCAGAAAAACGGGGCACGGAGATTCGTGTCCAGCGCGGCATCCCAAATTTCCTCAGTCGTGGAAATCATGCTCCCCGGCAGAAAACTCGCGGCGCTATTCACCAGAATGTCGAGCCGCCCGAAGTGTTTCCCGGCTTCGTCGAACAGGCGCTTGATTTCCGCCACTTCGCCAAGGTTTGCCGGAATGGCCACCGCCCGCCGTCCAAGTTTTTCTATTTCCTTTACGGCGTCCTGAGCCTCAGGCTGCGAACTCCGGTAGTGAACGATCACGTCCGCGCCCTCTTCCGCCAGGCGCAAAGCCACCGTGTGTCCCAACCGCTTGGCCGCCCCCGTAACCAGAGCTGCTTTTCCCGCGAGAGACTCGCGTTTTTGGGCCGCGGACTCCGTCATGGCTCAAGACGATACCATAGCCCGGAACATCCAAAGGTTATCGCGTGCGGTGTCCCATTTCGCCTCACCGAATAAGCAAACTGATAGAATCTGCTGCCTCTGGAGGCGGCCCTTGGAAAAACTGAACCTCGATCTCTTGGCCATTGCAGCCCATCCCGACGACGTGGAGCTCACCTGTGGCGGCACGCTGCTGACGATGGCCCAGCTCGGTTACAAGACCGGCATTCTTGACTTGACCGCCGGCGAGATGGGCACGCGCGGCACGCCGCAGATCCGTGCTCGCGAGGCGGCGAAGGCCGCGAAGCTTCTCCGGGTAAGCTGGCGCGACACTCTGGGCGTTCCCGATTCCGATGTTCAGCCGGCCCGCCAACATAAACTTCGCCTTGCGGCGGTCATCCGTCAGCTTCGACCCAAGACCGTTATCTTGCCCTATTGGGAAGCTCGCCATCCCGACCACTACCATGCGTCCACACTTGGCTATGAAGGCTGCTTCCTCGCCGGTCTGAAGCAACTCCCCATCGCCGGGGAGGCCCACCGCCCGTTCAAAATTCTCTATTCCATCTCTTACGCTGACGTTCGCCCCACCTTTGTCGTGGACATCTCCGCCCAATACGAACAGCGCCGCAAGGCCATCCTCGCTTTTGCCTCGCAGTTCCGGCCAAAGAAAGGCGAGCGAACCGGCAAAGTTCACCTGGCCATCGACCGGCTGGAAGCCGAGATGAACCAACTAGCGCGCCACTACGGTCAATTGATCGGAGTTCAATACGGCGAGCCGTTCTTGCAAAAGGAGCTGATGCAGGTGAAAGACGTTGTAAAGATGGAGGTTCGCTCGATTTAGAGCTTAGTAGGATTCTTCTTCTTGCGCGGGAGAGAATCCAGAAATAGTATGCCCTTTGCCGCCCCGCTCCACCCTCACGCGAATCTGCGCCTCGCCCTCGGCGCCCGACTTGCGTAGTACGGCCACCGTATTCAAAGCCTCTGAATAGAGGCGGGTTACCAGGTAAATGTCACCTGTACCGTCTTTCTTCCAGAGCTGGCCCACCTGAATTTTCCTAACGCTCATAATCGATCTTTAACTGTCTTAGACTGTAGAGTGGAGCCAAAAGTGTGTCAACCACAGCACCTGGAACTCGTGCGCAAAGAACACGTTCCGAGGCGTGCCAGCCTTCCCCAGCGTTTGGCAACAAATACGGGCAATTATTTATGATGTCCAAAAACCTTGCGTCCCTCAAGAATGGCGGTCGCGGATAACCTTCTTTCCCCACCTAACATCATAATGGCTGAAGGATTTTGAGGCCTGCCCAGCTTTGCGGGTGTATACTATTGGGTAGGCGGAGGTGCTTATGAACGCCAACCTGAGGCAGACCCTGAGCTTCGCACTCGGCGGCGCCCTCCTGGCAATTCCGGCCTTCGCGGTCCCGCAGAGCCAGGATCCCCCTCGACAGCAGGATCCTTCCAAGACGCAGCAGCCTGCGCAGCAACAGCCCCAACAGGCTCAACAGCCTGCCACGGAACAGCCGGTCCCGCAGAAAGATACCGTCAACCCAAAGAATTCCAAGGAAGACGTTGACGCCATCGGCAACCGCAACGTCAGCGGGAAAGTGAACTTTTTCTCCCTCGAAAAGGAAATCGCCCTGGGCAAGAGTCTTGCCCAGGAAGTCGAGAAATCCTCCAAGCTGATTGACGACCCCGTGGTAACTGAATATGTCAATCGCGTGGGACAGAACCTGGTGCGCAACTCCGACGCCAAGGTTCCCTTCACAATCAAGGTCATCGACTCGGACGAGGTCAACGCCTTCGCTCTTCCTGGCGGTTTCTTCTATGTGAATAGCGGCCTGGTTCTCCGCGCACAAGAAGAATCGGAACTGGCCGGAGTGATGGCGCATGAGATTTCGCACGTCACCGCCCGTCACGGCACCCGCCAGGCCACCAAAGGCGAATTGATGCAGTTGGCTTCGATTCCGGCCATGATTTTCATTCCCTATACTTGGGCGGGATATGCCATGTATCAAGGGCTGAATCTGGCCATTCCCCTGACCTTCCTCAAGTTTTCGCGCGACGCCGAGCGCGAAGCGGATTTCCTCGGCATTCAGTACATGTATAAAGCGGGCTACGATCCCAATTCGTACGTAACCTTCTTCGAGCGCATCCAGGCGGACGAGAAGCGCCGCCCCGGTACCATCCCGAAGGTTTTCTCCACGCATCCGCCCACGCCGGAGCGCATTGAGAACACGCAAAAGGAGATTGCGCGCATTCTGCCGGCTCGCCAGGAATACATCGTAACGACTTCGGAATTTGACACGGTGAAGGGCCGCCTCCGCAACATCATGTTCTCCCGCAAAGCCACCGATGCCAAAGATAAGCCGACGCTGCGCACCAAGACCGAGCAGTCCAAAAAGCAGCCAACCGGCAACGATCCCAACAGCACCAGCGATGACGACCGGCCAACCCTCAAGCGCCGGCCCGACTCCCAGCCATAATTTTCGTGTTTGCGCCTGAGAAGTTTCAGGTGCAATGTTCCGACAATCCGGTTGCCCAGCTCATATCTTCTAATTCTGGGTGACTACATGCTTCGATCAAAACTGCTTTGGGCCTTCGTTCTGGGAGTGGTGACTTCCGTACTTTTGTTCGAGGGGAAGATTAATCTCGGGTACAGCCCGGTATGGACTCGCGTCCTCGATGTGCTTGCCGCACCAGGGACACACGTCGTCGGCGCGATAAACACGCCGGGCGCCCTCACGGAAAACTGGACGAGATTCTGGGGAGTGGTTGCGTTCACCTGCAATCTCTTGATCTACGTATTCTTCTGGTACGCATGCATCTGGATTACAGGTTACGCGCGCGCGCGTCGGCACCCCTACGATCGCGAAAACACTTTGGTGCCGCCGATCACAAGGTAGTCGGCAACCGTACCAAAGTAGGCGACCAAAGAGGTGGCATGACAGCCCATAATGCGTGGACTTCTCAATGTGGGTGTGCTCGCTGGATCCATCTCGCCTGACACCAAACCTCTAGACCTGCCTGGCACGGGCTTATACCATTAGGCAGAAACCAAGCACGCCATCTGCCGCGTCACCCATCCACTCGTCGGGGGCGTGCGTCCCTAGGAGGCACAAACATGATTCTGGTAACTGGAGCAAGCGGCACGATGGGAAAAGCCGTATTGAAGGAAGTAGCCAAAACTGGTGAGCAACACCGTGCGATGTATCGCTCGGCCACTGAAGCGGCAAAAGCTCCCGCAGGCGCTTCGACCGTTATCGCCGATTTTTCGAAGAAAGATACCCTGCCCCCGGCCCTCGAAGGCGTCACCAGCGTTTACCTGGTTTGTTCGCCGATTCCGCAGCTCATCGAGCTGGAGTGGAACATGATTGACGCGTGCGTCGCGGCAGGCGTGAAGCACATTGTCTTGAATTCCGCCATGGGCGCCCGCGAATACATGAAATCCTTTCCGAGTTGGCACCGCCGTGTTGAAGATAAACTCAAGTCCACCCGCATTTCTTTCACGATCCTTCGGCCCAACAGTTTTCATCAAAACATTCTGACCTACTTCGCGCCCTCCATCCGCTCCCAGGGAGCTTTTTACGGCTCCATGGGCAGTGCCGCTGTCAGCTTCCTCGATGTGCGCGATATCGCGGCCGTCGCCGCCAAGGCTTTGGCCGGCGGCGAACACTCCGGCAAAACCCATGAACTGAATGGGCCGGAAGCTCTTACCTATGGGGAACTCGCCACGAAAATCTCGAAACATTCCGGCCGCCCTGTCCAATACGTGGACATCCCTGCCGACGCGCAGCGCAAAGCAATGCTCGAACAAGACATGCCCGAGTGGCAAGCCGACGCGTTGCTCGATCTGCAGGCTTACTACACCGGCGGCAAAGGCGGCAAAGTAGACGGCTTGTTGGAAGAATTGCTCGGCCGCCCGCCCATCACTATGGACCAGTTTCTCGCGGAATTCTCCAGCGAGTTCCGCCGCCAAGCCGAAGCTGCAACCGCCTGAGGTTGGCCAAGACCTCTCATTTCAACCTTCAGCCCAAGAGTGACGAATATGAGATCGACTGCTATGATCCCTGACGGCTTAAAGAGCTAGACGAAACGGTAATAGAATTGCGACAACTGACCTGTCCTAGAATCCCAATTCACTGCGAAGGGTCGATAGCAGGGGCGGGAGGGGTGAACTCCTTGGGCTCCCGGGGTGTGACCGAGGATGTGGAACTTCCGAAGGAACTCACCCCTGTTACTAGCCACAGCATTGCGTTTGTTGCAGCTACTTTGCTCCCACCGGCCCCCCGCTCAATCAGGTAAACACCTGCATTTGCCCTCCGGTGAAGCCAACCGCGGGGCTGTGAGATTGCATGAGGAAGGCGCCCAAGTTGAACCCTGAACAAACTGAAAGCGCTAATACTTACAACTTAGAACTTACAACTGGAGACTTCTTTAAGAGCGGCGGCGGTCGTCGGGGGAGGCGGCGATGCCCAGGCGGCGGAGTTCGTCCTGGTAATATTTTTTGTGCAGCACATCCCATTCTTCGCTGCCTTCCAGAATCTCCTTTTTCTGCGAGGTGATGCGCTTGCGGACTTCCAGCTCGACTTTTTCTTCGTCGCGAAGCATGGCCGTCAGAATCTGCACGATTTGCTGGCGAATGGTATCGCGGTCGTCGATGAATTCCACTTCCTCGCTGGCGACCAGCACGTCGGTAATCTGGTGCGAGAGTCTGACAATTTTTTCGCGGCTCAATCGCAACATGCTCTTAGGTTCCCCATGTCCGCCGAACAACTGCCCAGCCCGGAATGTGCAGTTTCGGCCCTTTTTCTATCGCGCAACCTGTTCGCTCTTCATTGGCGTCAGGCGAGTGGAGCCGGCCGCCGCTAGCGCAAGACCAGCTTGCGGTCCCGTGCCAGGTGCTGTTTCACCTTTTTGTACATTTCCTGATAGGAGACACCGGTGCTGCGCATCTCGTCCTGACGCTCGACGAGGATCTGACGCACTTCCTCGTTCAGCCGGTCTTCCACAGTCAGCTCTTCGAGCATGCGCTGGCGAACGCGGGTGGTCACCGCCTCCAGCGCCTTGGTCTCAATTTGTCCGCCCTCCACCAGGCGCTTCACCACTTCACTGGCCATGTGGGCCACAAAATCCCGTACGAGCAGCATCTCTATGCTTTTCCTTGACGTAAATGTAAGCAAATCAGTTTACTGGCAGAGTGAAGAAAGTGCAAGAAACGCCGCACCTGACCGGAAAATCTGCAAGAAATCAGTGCTGTCCCAAGAAAGTCAGAGCAGTTCACCGTAACTGCTTGATTGAGCGAAAGTAAGGGGTCTCTGTGAGTTTTTTCGATTTCAATTCTTTGCTTCTCTT
>QHYM01000091.1 GCA_003223295.1 Acidobacteriota bacterium
CGATGATGCAGGTAGAGGTGCCAACCACATTGACGATATCTTCGCTGCGGCAGCCCGCCCCTATCGCGTCCCAATGCGCATCAAAGGCTCCCACAGGAATAGGTATGCCGGCTTTTAAGCCGAGTTGTTCTGCCCATTGAGCTGAAATCCCTCCCGCAAGCTGATCCGAAGTGGCATACTCGCCGTCCAGTTTTTCGCGCACACCTGCTAGCAGAGGGTCTACTTTCGTGAGGAACTTTTCGGGCGGCAATCCGCCGAGCGAGGCGTTCCACATCCATTTGTGGCCCATCGCGCAAATGCTGCGTTTGACCTTCTTCGCATCAGTGATGCCGCATAGTGTTGCCGCCACCATGTCGCAATGCTCAAGCGCGGAAACAAACTCAGCGCGCTTCCCGGAATTGTGCCGCAACCAGTGCAGCAGTTTTGAGAAACCCCATTCTGACGAATACACCCCGCCGCACCATTCAATGGCTTCCAATTTTTCACGGTGTGCCGCTTCCGTAATTTCCGCGGCTTCGGCTTTCGCCCGATGGTCGCACCAGAGATAGTAGTCGTCGAGAGGTTGAAGCCTTTTCCCAACAGGAATCACCGAGGAACCCGTAGTATCCAACGCAATGGACAGGACCTGCTCGCCTGCGACTCCTGCTTTCTTCAAGGCATCCTGCGTGGCCGCAGCCAGCGCTCGCATATGATCCGCATGTGATTGTGTCGCGAATTCAGGATCATCGCGTTTGCGGTGCAGAGGATATTCAGCGATGGCCGAGCAGAGCAGGCCGCGCTCGCTATCCACCAGGGAAACGCGGACACTCAAGGTTCCAAAATCAACACCGGCAACGACCGCCATTCCACTTCTCCGTTGGCAAACCCCGCTTCACTCCCGTAGGCCGTTCTGAATAGCCGCGACCTATTCGGCTCCGCGTCTCGGATAATACTTCATGCAATAAATCGCACCCAGAACCAGCATCAATGCACCCCACCAAACAGGGGCATGCTTTTCAGCCAACACCGTGTTCGACGGATGCGACCATTCCGCCAGTCCGCTCACAAGAATTAGGAAGCCATACACCAGCAACAAAAATCCGACAAAGAACCAGACCGGAATAATGTGATGTTTTTCGCTCATGCCGCCTCACCAGAAAATCACTTGAAGAATCACAAAGATCACCAGCGCTCCCGCGCCCCAAACAACTGGCCGGTGCAACCAACTCGTGTGCTCTTCGCGCGCCACTGCCGTGAGGGAGTAAACCAAACCTCGCAGCTCCTCGTCCGGCCTCGCTTTGGTCACCAGTGTTACGAGCACAGTGACCACCACGCACGTCACGCACGACCACAGCGCCTGGTACATCGCCTGCGCCAGTCCCTTGGCATCCGGAGACAGCGCAAAAACCGACACCCATTTGGGATCCAGTTTCATCAGGCTGAACATTCCAACGGAAGAAAGTACTCCCGCAAGCAGGCCCCAAAACCCTGCGGCGCGCGTAACGCGTTTCCACAACATCCCCAGCAACACGGTGCCGAAGAGTGGCGCGATGAAAAATCCGAACAGCGCCTGCACGTAGTCCATCATGCTGGCGAACTTCATCACCAGATAAGCAGTTCCAATGCTCACGAACAGGCCAATGATCGTGCACCACCGGCCCATCGAGACATAGTGCGCATCCGGCGCATCCTTGCGCAGGAAGGGACGGTAGATATCGTAAGTCCATACCGTTGCGAAAGCGCTCACGTTCCCCGCCATACCGGCCATGAACCCAGCTACCAGTGCGGTGATCCCGAGTCCCAGCAAACCAGGGCCGCAGTAGCGGGCAAGCATGAGAGGCAGAACGTCATCGTACTTGTACTGTCCGGCAACCGCCTGGCTTGCCGGAACCAAGTGCATCGGCAAAACCGCTCGGCCGAGCAACCCAGGAAGAATGACGATCAGTGGCACAGCCATTTTGAAGAACGAGCCGATAATCGGCGCCAGTTTCGCCGACCGCACGTCTTTCGCGGAAAGCACCCGCTGCACAACAAGAAAATCGGTCGTCCAGTATCCCATCGCTTGGACTGCGCCGAGACCGAACACAATTCCCGTCCAGTGAATGCCCATGGGGTTGTCCGAAAACGATTTCATCGGACCCCACAAGTGAGTGAAGTCCTGGCCGGGGAAGTTCTGGTGAATGCGCGCAACCATTCCGCTCCATCCTCCCGTCTCCATCATCCCTAAAATGGGAATGAGCAGCGCGCCAAACCAAATCAGAAAGAATTGCAGAACCTCGTTGAAGATCGCGGAAAACAAACCTCCGGCTGCCACATAGACGCCAACCGTCAGCGACGACACAACAATGCTGAAGTGCAGGTTCCAGCCAAGGACCACCTCCATGACCACCGCCATCGCATACATGTTGACGCCGGACATGAGAATGGTCATCACCGCGAAGGTGATCGCGCTCAGCGCGCTGGCCTCCGAACCGTAGCGCAGTTGCAGATAACCGGGAACGGAATGCGTTTTCGAAATGTAGTAAAACGGCATCATTACGATGCCCAGAAACACCATCGCCGGAATCGCCCCCACCCAATACCAGTGCGCCGCCATGATTCCGTATTGGTAGGCATTGCCTGCCCAGCCCAGCAGTTCCAGCGAGCCGAGGTTTGCGGAAACAAACGCCAGCCCGGCCACCCACGCAGTCATTTCGCGGCCCGCCAAAAAGAAGTCTTCGCCCGTCTTCGCAAACTTCTTCAGATAAAAACCGATCGCCAAAACCAGGGCGAAATAAATCGCGATGATCGCCAGATCGACCCCGGATAAATGCACGAGCGTGGAGGGAGCACTCAGCGTCATCGCCGCCATTATTTTTTCTCCTTAGGCTGCCCGTAGTAGGCATCCTTCCCGTGCTTTCGCAAAAAATGTTTGTCGTGCAGGCAACGCCCAATGGCGCCGGCCTGCGCATTGATGCCCAAAGTAAAGTACGCCATGCGCGCCACGAATTCCAGAATCACGGCGTTGTGTGCCGATGCCGCCGGGTTAGGCCCCCACGTAAACGGTGCGTGATTGGCCACTAAAACAGCGGGAATCGCCGAGTAGTCGATATCGCGAAACATGCGAACTATGGCATGACCTGTGTTTTCTTCGTAGTCTCCGGAAATCTCCGCATCCTTGAGTTCCGCCGTGACCGGAACAGGTCCATGAAAAGAATCCGCGTGCGTCGTGCCAAAACATGGAATCGGTTTTCGTGCCTGTGCCCAGGCAGTCGCGTATTCCGAATGCGTATGACTGACCGCTCCGATTTCTGGGAATGACTTATAGAGGATCAGGTGTGTCGGCAAATCAGAAGAGGGACGCAGCTTCCCTTCCACAACCCTCCCGTTCATGTCCGTGACAACCAGGTCCGCCAGTTTCATTCTTTCATACGGCACGCCGCTCGGCTTGATGACCACGAGCCCATCCTTCCTCGAGATGCCGCTGGCATTGCCAAACGTGAAAAGCACTAGCCCCTTGCGCACCAACTCAAGGTTGGCCTCCAAAACCTCGCGGCGAAGATCAGGCAGCAGCATCGTTTCGGCGGCCTGGCTGCGCAGCGTGCAGCCTGCTTCGATGAAAGTTTACGCGGAAGAACTGGTTGATACTGCAAGCAGATTGGCAGGCCGGGTTTCGGCCGCGCTGTGCAGATTTCAGAAGGTCCATGGTGACCGGTAATATCCCCTGAGGATACAAGGATTCCCGCGCGTGACAATATCACGGCCGAGGCCCAGATGCCAACTGCAAACGCTTGCAGAAAACCGCGTTCAAGGGCATTCGAATCCCACCCCAGCGCCGGGAGACTCCCGCAGAGGGTTTCGAAGTCGGGCCGCGGAACTCTAGGGAGGTGAGGAACCCCTAGGCAACCCGGACGCTGCGCCGAACCAACCCCATCTTCTCGAGCTTCTCCAGGTGCGCGGCAATGTCGGTTTCCAGTGCGCTGTCGGTAACCTCAAAATTGCTTCGAATCACCTTGAGGAGGTCGTCAAAGGTAACCCCATCCTGGTTCTGCTCAAGATGGTTCCACAATTTGGAGGCTACCGCGTTGAGGCTGTAGCACATCCCTTTTTCAACATCGAGGAGCACTCCGCCATCCTGGGTGTATGTAGAGCGTACCGAAGCAGAAGCGTTCCAAACAGAGTTCAGATTAGTTTTCATAAAGTGTTCCCTCAACGTTCGAATAGTTTGTTTGTGGTTTTGTGGTGATGAAGCTGCTGTGCTCTCGGGCACGGAGAAAGCGGCTTGTGTTTGGCAATGAGATTTCTAGCTAGGAGTGGAAGGAGGACCCGAGTTCCTTTCGAAAAATCTCGATGAAAAAAAGTGTGAGCTCGAATGCATGTTCTTTGGATTGCTCATTTGCCTATCCCTGGAATGCGAGTGGGGCGGGCGTAAATTTTGTGGAGCAGGTTCATGTATTGTGAAAGCTGGGTTGGCTGAAATGAGGGCCCGGGGAAATTGCGAAGGCTTTCGGATTACTTGGTTGGGTCACCTACCAAATTTTTTAAGCTTCAGCCTGAACGAAACTAGCACTTCACTCGGCGCACCAAAACCATCCTAATTTTATGGACATGACACTGCGATGTCCAGTTGATTTTTTCTCCGCTCTTTGTGGCAAAGAAAATCGCTGAGCGCCGGCCATGAATCTATTTCCCCCGAGACTTCCGACCAAGATTACGAACGTGCATACATGGCTCAACCAAATCCTTCAAACGATCAGTGAGCAGGCGCGGTAAAATTCCAGCGAAATGTTGCCACGCCACCACCTGGAAGTTTGCAGCTGGCGTACTTCCCTGCCCAGGCAATGTTGAACGCGAGGTTGCCGCCAGTGCCATTCAAAACGAGCAGGACCAAAGATCCATCTGGATTGCGAAAGGCAACGTCCTCGAGGCTGCCCTGATCGAAGCTGTTCGACTCCACGCGATACGCGCCCGGCGCAACAAATTTACTCGCGTGGGCCAGCGCGGTGTAATCCACGGTCGGCACGATCTGCGAAGGCTGCGACGCGTGATTCACGGTAATCACGCCGCGGCAGTTCGTGCAACCGCCGAGAAAAGGCTTGTGCTCTTGATCCAGGGCAAGATTCCACAGCACCACGCTCTTCGCCCAGTTGCGCCAATCACCAGCCGAACCTGTTCTTGCAATAATTTCCCTTTTTGCCACTCGCCGCCGGAGCACTCGGTCAGCCAGATGTCTTTGTCGGGAAAACGCTCATGCAATTCGTTCTGGGCAGTGACGTTGCCGCCGTAGCAATGCGTTGCGGACCCCGCGGCAAAAGCGGCGGCCTTCGCATCGCTGAGCACTTGAAGAGGGTATTCGATCAGGTCCCAGTTGTGGTCGAAGACGAGGATTTTTGTTTTCAGGTGCGCGTCGCGAAACGGCGGCCCGAGATCATTTAACAGAAAGGTAATTTGCTCGCGGGCAGTCATGCCCATGCCGGGGTAATCACCCGGGATGTTGAGCGGCTCGTTCTGCATGGTGATGGCGTAGATGGGAACGCCCGCGGCTTCGTATTCCTGCACGAAGCGGACGAAATACTTCGCAAACGGTGCATACGCCGACGGCAAAAGAGCGCCGTAGATCATCGAGCCGGAGGTTTTCATCCATCCTGGGGGACTCCAGGGCGAGGCGATGATCTTCAGGTTGGGATTGAGGGCCAGCGCTTCGCGGAGAACCGGAAGGATGTACGCGCGATCGTGGTCGATAGAGAAGTGCTGAAGTTGCGGGTCGCCCTGCGTAGTGGGCTGGCTGGGCGGCAGATCATCGTAGCTGTAATCGGAGAGCGCAAAGTCGCTGGCGCCCATTGGTTGGCGCAACACGCCCAGCCCAATGCCTTTGGCCGGACTGAACAGCATCTGCATGGCTTCTTTGCGCTGAGCCTCGGTCAGTTTGTTCCAGAGCAGCCAAGCGGAAGAATCGGTCAGCGAGGCGCCGAAGCCGTCGATCTGCTGGTACTTCACGGCGTCGTTTACGGTGATGGTGAGGTTTGGCGTACGCGCCGCGCCGAAAGTCAGCGCCGGCTTCTCCTGGAGCGTCTCACGCTGGTCTTCGGAGGATTCAACCACCTCGATGCGGGAGGCGTTTCCCGGCGGGGATGCTTTCTGTTGAGCGTGCGCGGTGGGCAATAGGAGAGTCAAGAAAAGAACGGCGGCCATGGCGAGAAAGGTCATGGTCCGGCGACGGACTGACGTGGGGTACACATTCCCGTGACGATGGAAAGAGTGCGCAAGAAGTTG
>QHYM01000319.1:0-12516 GCA_003223295.1 Acidobacteriota bacterium
ACTCATGATTGGGGTGAAGTCGTAACAAGGTAGCCGTAGGAGAACCTGCGGCTGGATCACCTCCTTTCTAAAGATAACACTGGCGGAACCCGCTAAGGTGTGCGGGAGATGCCGGCCACCCCGACGCAAGTCGGGGAATGCATCCAAAGCTCTCACGGGCTTTGTTTGCACGCTTCGAGTTACTTAATTCGGGCAGGTTCTGGCAGATCGCTATCGGTTGGCATAAGAGCAAAAATTCATGATGGTAGAGGCCGGGTTTCAGCCCGGCCTCTTTGTTCTGCTACGGTCTCGCCAATACCGCTACCAAGTTCGTGTGACAAATCCTGTGGGTGAGCGGGCTACTGGCCCAAAGTGCGGTACATCATTCACTACACATCGCCGAATTTCGCGTTGAACGTCACTCCGAGCAAATTTAGAATTATTGAGTCACTCTTGTTTTTCAGAGGAGAAGGCCCAGCCCATGCGCCGCTCCGTCATTGCAGCTCTGTGTTTCATCGGATGCTGCGCTGTTCCTGTCCACGGTCAGACTCCAACCGTTGCACCTCTTCGAGTCGCCGCAGGGACGGTTGTGAAATTTCACTTGCAGACCCGGCTAAATCCAACAAGTGGAGATGCTTTGGACGCTCTGCCCAAAGGAACGATTCTTCAAGTCAGAGTTCTCGATTCCATCGACTCTGCCACGGATCGCGACGGCACTGAGTTTCACGGCACATTGGCAGCTCCACTCGTTTCAGGTGGCCAGGTCATTGTCCGCAACGAAGCGGAAGTGCGGGGCTTGCTCGTGCTTCTGAGAAGCCGAAGCCATCCTGAAGGCTTTCGCTATGAACTCCTGGTTACGAGCCTCACCGACCGCGGAAAATCATACGACCTGACGGCATCGCTCAATCCCACTTTCCTTGATACCGGGATCCAACCTGAATCAGCCTCAAAGGCCGCGTCCAAGTAGGGCTCCATGACAACTCGAACGTTGTCGAAGCCGCGCTCGACGCGACGACGCGGTCAGTGTTGACCCTTCCAAGTCACTATCGCCGTCGTGTAGAAACTAGTCAGATTAGAGCAGGATTGTGCAGGGATTGCCCGTTCTAGTACCCATTGCTCCGTTCCATTCGGGCTCGAGGTTCTTTCTGTAAGCTCAATATTTGGTTGAGGATATAGGACTTTCTACAACATCTTGCGAGCGTGGCAAATCCTCTGCACATCTAATGTGGCTCGGCCAAAAAATCCGAGGAGGTTTTAAATGAGGAATGTAGGGCGAGTAATTTTTTCCACTCTGGCTTGTGCAGCTCTCGCGGCGGCAGTGTGGTCTTTGATGCCAGCCACGACTCATGCCACCGCGATGCTTGGAGTGCCAAGCAGCCAGGAGGCTACACAACAACAGTCCGTATCCGGAAAGATTGCTTCAGTGGAGAAGAATTCTTTCACTCTTACGGTTGGGCAGTCTCAGACCTCCAGTGAGAAACAGAACTTAAGCCAGGATCCAGCCACTCCTAAGACTATGAAGTTCCAGATCGACAAGAATACGGCCATAGAAGGCAGCCTGAAAGTCGGTGCCAGCGCCGATGTTACTTATCGGCAGGAAAAAGGCGCCAACATCGCAATCAGCGTCCACGTTACGCCGTAATTTCCAGACGGGGAAGTTCAACTTGCCAGCGGAATGAGCGAGTTGACTTGACGCTTCGCAGAAGCGGCGAAACAATTCATATATTGCAGTCTAGGGCGGCTGAAGACTCAGCCGCCTTTTTGATTTGTGCAGGGTCTTTAGATAAGGGGATTACTAGGCAGATGCAGTGCTGGCGGCGGCTTTTTCTTTCCAATGCAGGCTGATGCTCGGAGTGGCTTTCAGCACAATTTTGGCATCCTTGAGTTCGATGGTCTCCAGCTTCACCATGTCGCGGAGTTTATTGGCCTGAATGAGAGCGCCCAGAACGAGCGCCAGCACTTCATTCTCCTTGTTCGCTTGATAGACGGCCTCCAGCTTACTGTCGCTCATCATTGGACCGGTCTTTAGAGAGATGCTGATTGTGGGAGGCACTCCGAGCTCGAGGTCCAAATCGCCAATCTGGTATCCTGCGTCTTGAAGCAGCTTCAGCATGAGATTCGCTTGATTCATCGCTTCCGTGGCCTTCTTGGTTCCCATATCTGCTAGCTGGTCAGCAACCTTCGTGCCGAGCCCCTTGGTGATCGAATCAAAGTTCATGCACCCTCCTCAAAAGGCGACCAAATAGAGAAGCCGCTCTCGCGCTCCATGTTTCGTCGCAATTTCGGCCCAAAATTCTGCGCTGTGTGACATTCCCCAGGCGCGGCTACGTGCTGCAAGGATAGTGCTCCTAAGTTGCGCTTCGTTTCAATCTTATTGCGCGTGCCCGGCTGCGATAAACAGTTCCAGCCAAATTGTCGGTTGCGCGGCCACAAGGTATTGCGCGAAAATTGCAATTCCGCCGTGGTACGCAAGTCCCCTGAACAGAGATCGGTGGGCGGTTCGCTCCAGATAGCGGGATAAGCAGCAATTATAAGAAGGACAAATGTTATGACTCAACACATTGGAGAACTCAATCCCCCGGCACGATTGATGTTGACGCCAGGGCCGTCTTCGGTCGATCCGCGTGTGTATCGCGCCTTGGCCACGCCGCTGGTGGGCCACATGGACCCCTGGTTCAAGGGGTGCATGGACGAAACGCAGATCCTGCTGCGCCAGATTTTCCAGACGGAAAACCGCATCACCATGCCGCTGTCGGCTTCGGGGTCGGGGGGGATTGAAGCGTCCGTCGTCAATGTGTTGGAGGAGGGTGACGAGGCGATCATCGCCGTGAACGGCGTGTTCTCCGAGCGGATGTACGAGATTGCCACGCGCGCCTCGTCCAAAGTAATAAAGGTTGGAGCGCCCTATGGGAAGCCAGTGGACGCAGAAGACGTGTGCCGCGCAGGCAAGGGCAAGAAGATTAAGATGATTGGCCTGGCGCAGGGCGAAACTTCGACGGGCGTGCTGACGAGAATAGACGGCTATCGGAAAGTGGCGGACGAATTCGGGGCGCTGCTGGTGGTTGATACCGTGGCTTCGCTCGCGGCCGTGCCTCTGCACGTCGACCGCGAAGGTGTCGACATTTGCTTCAGCGGCTCTCAGAAGGCCATCAGCGCGCCACCGGGAATGTCGCCTATCACGGTGAGTCCGGCCGCCGAAGAAGTGTTTCGTAAGCGAAAGACGAAGGTACAAAGCTGGTATTTTGACCTGACCACGGCGATGAATTATTGGGGCAAAGACCGCCTGTATCACCACACTCCGCCGATTTCGCTGATTTTTGCGTTGCGTGAAGCCATGCGGCTGGTGGTGGAGGAAGGTTTGGAAAACCGCTGGGAGCGGCATCGCGTGAATCAACTCGCGCTCATCGCTGGCGTGGAAGCGATGGGGCTGAAGCTGCTGGTGGAGAAACCAGCGGACCGGCTCCCCACAGTCACGGCAGTGATGGTTCCTGGTGGCGTGGATGACGTGAAGCTGCGGAATCAATTGTTGGACGAGTTCGATATCGAGATCGCCGGTGGCTTCGGGTCGCTGAAGGGCAAGATCTGGCGCGTCGGCTTAATGGGTTATTGCAGCCAGAAGGCCAACGTGTTGCTGTTCCTGGCGGCGCTGGAGAAGTGCCTGATCGATCAGGGATACCGTGTTGGAAGCGGTGCAGGAGTAGGTGCGGCGGTGAAAAACTATTCGCAGGTTGAGGCGGCCGTGGTGGCGAGCCGATGACGACACGGCCTGTGTTGGCCAATGCCGGCGCGATGAGCCAATTCATCGGCGCGTTCGAAGTGACCTCTAAACTGAGCGGACAGACTTACCAGTGCCGCTTCTCTCACATGTGGAACGGCATCGCCACGCGGCACGCGGACACCATTGACACAAAGTTTTTCGTCGATGGTGAAGCGCATGTCGTTGGGCTGGCGCACACTGCCTTTGTGAAATTTCGCGAGAAGACCGGCCGCGACCCTACGGATCGCGAAGCCAGTTTTGTGGCCGCGGAGTATTTGCGCGAACGCCTTGAAGAAGACGATGTACGCCCGCTCTATGATGTCCCAGAGAGCGAAGTCCTTCGGCTGATCAATCTGATCGGCATCAAGTAAATCTCAACAAAAATAATTGAAAGTGAGCCAGGGGGACACCTGGTTCTTTCTTTTGTGGCCCTCAGTCGCCGGGCTCGACGCGGAAGGCCTCGAGGATAGGATGACGAATGCCGTCGCGCCGGATGAAATGAATCACGAGAAACATCAGCAGGGCGCCGCAGACCATCACGGCCACGGCGATCTGCAAGCCCAGTTGCAGGTCATGCTGATCGGAGATTTTGCCTACGATATGCGGGCCCAGGCCGCCGATCAACTGCGTGGCAAACATGTACACGCCGACGGAGGTGGCATGCGCGCGGCGGGGCATCATATCGTGCAACACGGCTGTGACTGGGCCGTGATACCACGACATGAAGAAGCTGGCGATGAAGAATCCCACGAGAACGGTCGACTTTTCTTCCGACTGAATGGCCAGCAGGAGAAATGGCGCCGCCAAAAGGAATGCCGCGGCCACGGCGATAATGCGCCCGTAGACAAAGGATCTTTGCAAGCGGTCCGCGACGTAGCCGCCGGCGAGGACTCCAAGCACCAAAGCAAAAAGCGTTACGAGCGCAAGAGAGACAGAAGCTTCGCGCAAGCTGAAGTCCTTGTAGTTCACCGCGAAATCCACTCCCCACGAGATGAGAGACACGCTCGAAAAAGTGATGCAAATGCCGGCGGCAATCAACGAAACAAACGCGGGGACGCTAAGCAGGCGCGGAATGGGCACAACCTCGGAGCGGGGACCGCGCGGCGGCTCTTCGATGCCGAGCAGCGCCAGGCCAGGAAAAATTCCGAGAATGGCAACTACAAAAAGCACCGCCTGCCAGCCATAGCGCGGCCCGACGATACCGCCGAGAGCCAGGCCTGAGGCTCCGCCCAGCAGCATGCCCGCGGCAAATATCGCCTGGGCAAACGCGCGGCGCTCTTGAGGAAATGCCCCGGAAATCATGGACTGAGCCGCGGGAGCATATGCCGCTTCGCCCAAACCAACCAGAGCGCGGGCGCTCAGGAAGTAAAGAAATGTGGAAAACAAGCCGCCCGCAAACGATGCCACGCTCCAGCAAATAATGCCGGTCGCAATGATGGATTTACGGCTGAAGCGGTCGGCAAGAAAGCCAAAAGGAATGCTGGCAATCGCCAGGACTACGAGCAGCCAGGTTTGCAAGTCCCCCAGTTGGGCATCTGTGGCGTGCAGATGATCGCGCAATAGGGGAATAAGCGGAACCACGGCCTGGCGCGCCGCGAAGTTGACAAAATTGATCAAAGCAAGTACAGCAAGGAGGCGCATCTGCTGGGCATTGAGCGGAGTGGGCTTTGTTGACATGCCAAGTATGCCGGGTGACCCGCACGCGACCTGGTAGAGCGGAAGAGAAAGTTTGCCAACCAGCCGGAACACGAAACGGCCCGTGTCCGCTCGACCTGTAAGGATTATAGTACGACCATGAACGCCGCCCCTTCAACGAATGCGACGACGGGCCGTCTGACCACGGTTCTTTCCTATGGCGTACTGCTTCTGCTGATTTACCTGGTTTTCCGTATCTCCGAGCCATTTTTGGGATCGCTTGGGTGGGCCGCCATTCTGGTGACTTTCTTTTATCCCATGCACAAGCGGCTCGCAAAGCGTCTCTCTCCGGTTCGGGCCTCGGTAATCAGCACCTTGGCAGTGACAATTCTTCTGATCGCTCCGGCAATCCTGGTGACTACACTGTTTGTGCGGCAAGCCGTTGCGATTTCCCGAGGCGTGCAGCATTCCATAGTGGAGCAGCATGCACCCAGGATTGCCAATGCCTGGTCCTGGATTGCGCATCACGTTCCGGGAATGGATCCCAACGCCGATATTTTCGAGACACTCGAACAGGGGATCGAAAAACAAGCAGGATTCCTGGCGGAACGGATTGGGACGATTGTAAAGAACATTGCCGCATTTGTTTTTGATTTGTTCGTGATGATCTTTGCGATGTTTTATTTTTTTCGCGATGCCGCGAGAATTCTCCGCGCGGTGCGGAGTGTTTTGCCGTTTGATGCCGAGCATCAGGAAGCCATGATCATCCAGGTCCGAGACCTGATCTCTGCGAGCGTGATCACCAGCCTGCTTGTCTCCGCCATTCAAGGAGCACTCGGAGGCGCGGGATTTGCGATCGTGGGTTTGCCCGCGCCGGTCTTCTGGGGTGTGGCGATGGCTTTCTTTTCTCTGGTGCCCGTCGTGGGGTCGGGCCTGATTTTTGTGCCCGCCGCGCTTTGGCTTGGATTTAACGGTCACTGGTGGCGCGCGGCATTGCTCCTAGCGATCTGTGCGGGGGTGTCGACGGTCGTTGATAACGTGCTGCGGCCCTTGTTGCTTGGCGGCCGGACGGAATTGAGCGGCTTGGTGATCTTTATCAGCGTCGTCGGCGGCGTAAATCTGTTTGGAATGCTCGGCTTAGTGCTCGGTCCGATCCTAGTGGCCATAACCGCGGGAGTTCTCAGCGTTTATCAGGAAGGCGCGGAGAGCCTGCCAATAACCCCTGCGTAACAACCATCCTGCCCGGCGGTAAGGCCCAGCCTGAGTGTGCTAGAGTAACGCGCTCGGAAGGATTTCATGACCACGAAGCCTGCGCCAAAGCCTGCGGAGCTTGTCCCTGCAAAGCTGCGCTGGAGGTGTGAGCTTTCGCGGATCCCCTTCGAAACAACGGCACAGGCCGATCCGCGCGAAGGATTTATCGGGCAGGAACGCGCTTTGCGCGCTCTGAAAATGGGCGTGGAGCTCTCCGCCCCCGGCTATAACGTATTCGTTTGCGGATTGGCCGGCACCAGCCGCGGCGGAACGATTGCCCGCATGATCGAAGAACTCCATCCTCCGACCAAGGAATCCCTGGACCGCTGCTACGTCAACAATTTCAAATTCCCAGACCGGCCAAGGCTGCTGGCGCTTCCGCGCGGGCAGGCCGATTCCTTCAAGAAAGACATGCAGGCGGGAATCGATTTCCTGCGGCGGCGAATTCCTCAAGTGTTTGAGGGCGAACCATTCCAGCGGCAGAAGGGAAGAATCGTCGAGCGCTTTACTGTCCGCGAAAAAGAACTGATGGACGATTTCACGCGGCGCATCGCGCGTGATCAGTTTGCGCTGGGCCACATGCAGGTCGGGGCGGTGGCGCTGCCGGAAATCTTCCCGGTGCTCGAAGGCCAGATGGTTCCCATCGAGGACATATCGAAGATGGTGCACGAAGGAAAGCTCGAAGGGACCGTTGCGGAAGAAATTGAAAGAAAGTACGAGCAATTCCGGCAGGAATTCACGGTGGTCTACCGCAAGACGCTCACGCTCTCGCGGGAACTGGCAAGCGAACTGAGCTACCTCGAACAGGAAGCCGCTTCCGTGCTGGTGGATGGGGTCATCGAAGAGCTCAAGGAAAAATATCCCGGCACCAGCGTCACGGAGTACCTCGAAGAGGTGCGGCACCATTTGCTGGATAATCTGGACCCCTTCAAGGAGCGCGAGGGAGAAACGGAGCAAGACGAAGAGTCGCCCGATGGCTCGCCCAAGGCTCAGGGCGGTCCGGAACGCGATCCCTTCCGCGTTTACGGTGTCAATGTCATTCTTGCTCACAATCACGAGGAAACTTCCCCGGTGATTTTCGAGACCACGCCGACCTATGCGAATCTTTTTGGGACGATTCAGCGGGCCTACGACACGCGCGGCGGCTGGAGCAGCGATTTTATGGACCTCCGTGGCGGTTCGCTGCTCCGCGCGGATGGCGGCTTCCTGATCATGTATTCGATGGAGGCGCTCTCGGAAACTGGGGTGTGGCGCGCGCTGAAGCGCACGCTGAATCACAACCGGCTGGAGATTCAGCCGCTCGAAATGTTTTATCCCTTCGGCGGGAGCGCGCTCAAACCCGAAGCCATCGAAATCAACGTCAAAGTGATCCTCATCGGCGACCGTCAACTGTACGAACTGCTCTACGAATATGAAGAGGACTTTCGCAAGATTTTCAAAGTGCGCGTGGAGTTCGACGAAGAGATGGCCATGAGCGATGGTGTTATCGCCGAGTACGCCGGACGGTTGCGCGCACTGTCGGAAAAAGAAAATTTGTTTCCATTCGACCGTGGCGCATTTGCCGCGATGCTCGAATACGGCGTACGCCAGGCCGGTCGAAGAAACAAAGTGACCGCGCGCTTTGTGGACATTGCCGATTTGGCGCGCGAGGCGCATTACAATGCCGCCGCTGCTTCAGAATCCGTAGTGCGTGCGGACCATGTGCGCGGGGCTTTGTCTTCGAAAATCGAGCGTCACAACCTAATCGAAACGCGTATCCGCGAAATGATCGAGGAAGGAACGCTGCTCGTGGATGTGTCCGGCACGCGCGTCGGCCAGGTGAACGGGTTGAGCGTGCTTGAGATTGGAGGCTATTCGTTCGGTAAACCGGTGCGCATCACGGCCACCGCAGCCCTGGGAAAAGCCGGGCTGATCAACGTCGAGCGTGAGGCCAACTTGAGCGGGCGTTTTCATGACAAGGGCGTGCAAATCATCGCCGGGTATTTGCGGAGTAAGTTCGCCCAGGACAAGCCGCTGTCGCTGGCCGCCAGCATCTGTTTCGAGCAGTCGTATTCGGGAGTGGATGGAGACAGCGCCAGCTCCACGGAGATTTATGCGCTGGTTTCGGCGCTATCCAGGTTGCCGCTGCGGCAAGACATTGCTGTAACGGGATCGATCAATCAGCAGGGCGACATTCAGGCCATCGGCGGCGTGAACGAAAAGATTGAAGGCTATTTCGACGTGTGCCGGATCAAAGGCCTCACCGGCACACAGGGCGTCATGATTCCGGAAGCCAATGTTGAGGACTTGATGCTGCGAGAGGATGTGCTGGACGCGGTTGCTTCTGGAAAGTTTCACGTGTGGCCCGTGGCCAAGGTGGAGCAGGGAATCGAGCTTCTGACGAATGTTTCCGCCGGAAGCAAGAATGGCACGGGCAGGTTCGAGGCCGGAACCGCTTTCGCGCTCGTGGATGATCGGCTCCGCGAAATGGCCAAAACCTTGAAGGAATTCGAATAGGCGGAGCGGACGCACGCTTCGCCAGTAAGTCCTCGACACTCGAGGCATTCTGCCGCCTTCGCGCCCGCGAAAGCTATTTTTCAGGCGCTCTGGGAGCAGGCGCAAGATACGCCTGCCGGTGGTCCACTCTTCGCTCAAATCCTTTTACCTTGACGGTGATCGAATGTATCTGGCCATCGCGGACAGGTGGCATGAACGCGAGACTGTATTCGTGGCGGATGAGTTGCGCAATTTCCGCGTAAGCCCGGTCAAAATCCTTTTGATTCTTCGGGAAATAGACGCGCCCCCCGGTAACGCGCGTAAGTTCGCGCAGGGACTGGTCGGCTGCCGCGAACCCTTGCTTGACAAAGGCGCGGTCCTCTTTCTCCTGACGTGACAGAACTTTGTGCTTGATGGGTTTGCGGAAATCGCCAGAAAGCGAGACGGCCAGGATGCGAACGTCGGAAGTTTCCAGTTTTTGTTGGATGGCCTGCCATTTTTCTGCCGGCGAAGTATCCACACCTGTGGACAGAACAACGATAGTCTTTTTCCCACGCAACGTGCCGAGCCAATCGATGGCCGACGCGACGCCTGAAGACAAGTTCAGCTCGCCGAAACCCAGCATGAAATTCAAGTTGTCCAGCGCGAAACGTGCGGCGACTTTATCCGCGGTGAAATCGAGCAACAGTTCCGAGTCCTTCGAATAGCTGGCAATTGCCATGCGATCTCCACTTGATAGGTTGCTCAACAGTTTGTCGGCAGCGCGAAGATGGTCTCTCCCTAAAAAGACAACTGCAGGACCCGACTCGATGAAGAGAAGAACCTGCGCGGGCTCCGTTACGGAGAGAAAGTCTGTGATTGGCTGTTCCACGCCATTGTCGAAGACGCGAAAATCTTCGCGGCGCAGGCCATCCACGAAATTCCCGTCCCTGTTGGTGACCATCACGCCCACGTTCACGCGGTCAACGTTCACGCGGATCGTGGGCGCCTGCTCTTGCGCATTTGATTGCGCATTCGCGCCTGGGCAAGAAGTTAACGCAACACTCAGAATGAATGCGGCGGCCAGGGGCGACGCGCCTTCATGGGAATGGTTTCCAGCTATTCGGCTCATCTTTACCGTTCGATGCTAGAGGGGCATCCAAAACGAAGGAAGGCCTGTCCTGCGCGTTGTTTCCAAGATGCAGAACAGGCTATTCTTGATTCAAATGCGAAGGGATCCTACGGTTTGTCGGGCGTGGGTGCAGGCGTAGCTGCGGCCGCAGGAGCGGCAGGGGCAGGCGCTACCCCGCCCGAATCCTTGGGCGTTGCGAGATACCCGGTGATTTGGTTCTTACCCACATCGAAAACCACGATTTCGTAGGGGGCCATCCGGGCGCTGCCCTTCACGTAAAATTGAACGGGCTCACCCGAGGTCTTGTCCTTCTTTTCGATAGTTCTGTCATCGGCGATGACGGTGATGGTGTACTTGGACTTTTTCGGATCGGTCCTGTTCAAGGACATCTGCACAGGCCCCACGCGCTGAGAATTCTTGGCCTTTTGCAGCGTGAATTCGTAATAATTGCGGTCGCCACGCCGTCTCAATTCCTCGAGATCATCGCGGCTGTGGGCAATCAAGCCGCTCATGACGTTCATGTCGCCCATGCTGCGCTCGAGCTTGCCCTTGGTGGCCTCCAGGTCGCTCTTGGTCGCTTCAATGTCTTTCTTTGCGCCGCCAACTTCCGTTGCAACCGCGCCAATCTGTTCTTGGCTCGCCTTGATTTGTGACGTCAGCTCCTGGTCGGAGGCTTGCTGTTCTTTACGGATGTCTTCGGCGCGGCTCTTGGCCTTCGCGAGTTCTGCCTGCGTCAAACCCATTCTTTGCGTGGTGATTTCCACCTGGCTTTTCAAATCCGCGATCCGCGAATTGGCCTGGTCCAATTGCGCGCTAAGAATCCTGTTTTGCTCCTGCTGTCGCCCCAGATCCTGGCTCAGCCGCGCTTGCGTCGAATAACCGAAATAGACGACCACGGCCAGGGCCGCAATCACCAAGCCGAACAATACGGCTATCCACCGCGGCGTCCCCGAACTTTCGTAGGCGTACGATTCTTGCGGGCTTGGTATGTTTGGAGAAATGCTCATTCTTCCCCCTCTGTGATAGGTACTACCCCCAACGATGGCCCTAAATTGAGATTATCGCCTGCAAAACGCCTTCTGTCCATCTTGCGCTCACTGGCAACTGCTGCTTTGATGCCGTCAGTGCCTCGATGATTTGCCTTTGGCATGCGAGGGCCAGCGCACGAAGACCGTGGTGGTCAACCCGCCTCGCGGCGTGAACTCGCCGCGCACCAGGCACCATTCGGGTTGCACGGCCGCGACGACGTCGTGGAGGATTTTGTTCACCGCGTTCTCGTAGAAGATGCCCAGGTTGCGGTACGCCAGCAGGTACATTTTCAGGGCTTTCAGCTCGAGGCACTCCTTCTTGGGCATATACTGGATGGTGAGCGTGCCATAGTCGGGCAAGCCGGTTTTTGGGCAAACCGAGGAGTACTCGGGAAACCGCGCGGTGATGACGTATTTAGCGAATTGGTTTGGCCAGGTCTCAAGCGCCGGCAATTTCGCGTTGATTCCTGCGCGGGCGTGTTCGGCCGTGTAGTCGGGCATGTTTACTCCTTGGGATTTTTATTGTATCGTGCCCCGCATAGAGTCTGCCTCTTTCCGATGGCAAGTTTCAGGGCCCAGCCTTTGCAGGGAGACCGAAGATCCAGGCCACCGAGGTAGTTTGTCCAGCCTGTCGCAGTTCGAGAATCCGGCGCTCCCGGCGCCGCACCCTCGTCGAGTACCTTCTCGGCATCGCGGGAATCCTGCCGTGGCGTTGTGAACTCTGCGAAACAAGATTTCGCGCCCGCCGCGCTCCGTTCCGGCACTTGATCTTTGCGCACTGCCGAATCTGCGGCAATCTGGAACTGCAACGAATTTCAGCGGAGCACGTCCCCGGCCGGGCATCGATCTTCGGGAGCATCTTGGGAGTTCCTGCGTTCCGCTGTGTACCGTGCCGAAACAAGTTTTTCTCCATCAGGCCGCTGCGGCGCGAAGGCCGCAAAGAAGCAGCTGCTTGAAGTTCAAGGGGGCTCGCTTGAGCACTAAACGAGTACCACGTTTATCTCGGGTGACGAAGTATGAGGTTCTGATTTCGTAGTACGTCACTCCCGTACGCTTTCCAACCTATTCCCTTTCCTTGCTTCCGGCTAATCTGCTCCCTCGCTCGAGGAGCACATGGACACAAACGTCCGCGTACTGGTTGCCAATGGTCCGCGCTTGATAAGGGAACTGGTTCTTTCGACGCTTTCCGAGCAAGCGGGGATTCGCGTCGTTGGAGAAGCCAAGAATGAGCAGGATGTGCCATCGCTGGTGGCGCAGACCAAGCCGGACTTTCTGCTCAT
>QHYM01000319.1:12578-40742 GCA_003223295.1 Acidobacteriota bacterium
GTTATCAAAACAAAGGGCTTACCAAATTTGACCGTTGTAAGTCATTGAAAGGAAAGAGGGGACAAGGGCAAAACAGACCTGTGCGTACGGGATGGCCGCGTCGAAGTACCTCCACCCTGCTAAACTCAGAGGCAGAAGCCATCGAGGAGCCAGCCATGTCTGAAGCTGCAAAAGCGCCCGCCACCGGCCCCACTCGCACCGAGTCCGACTCCATGGGCAAGATCGAAGTCCCCGCCGACCGCTATTATGGGGCGCAGACCGCCCGCTCGCTCATCCACTTCGCCATCGGGAAGGATACCATGCCGCCCGAGCTGATCCGCGCCTTCGGCATCCTCAAGAAGGCCTGTGCGCTGGTCAATCAGGACCTGGGAAAGCTATCGCGCGAAAAAGCACAACTGATCGTGCAAGCCGCCGACGAAGTCATCGCCGGCAAGCTCAACGGGCATTTCCCCTTGCGTATCTGGCAAACGGGCAGCGGCACGCAGACCAACATGAACGTCAACGAGGTGATCTCCAACCGCGCCATCGAGATCGCGGGTGGCGTGATGGGCAGCAAGAAGCCCATCCATCCCAACGACGACGTCAATATGTCGCAGTCCTCGAACGACACGTTTCCCACGGCCATGCACATCGCCGCGGCCACGGAAACCGCGCGGCGCCTCCTCCCCGCGGTGAAGACGCTGCGCGACGCACTGGACGCCAAGGCCAAAGAATTCGCCGGCATCGTCAAAATCGGCCGCACGCATCTGCAGGACGCTACGCCGCTCACGCTCGGCCAGGAGTTTTCCGGCTACGTGAGCTTGCTCGACCGCGACGGCGGGCGCGTGGCCGTGGCGCTCGACGGGCTGTACGACCTGGCCATCGGCGGCACCGCCGTGGGCACCGGCCTGAACGCCCATCCCGAATTTGCCGAGCGCGCCGCGAAGAAGATCGCCGAGCTGACCGGATTGCCGTTCCGCTCGCATGCCAACAAGTTCGCCGCGCTCTCCGCGCACGACGAAATCGTTTTCGCCTCGGGCGCGCTAAAGACGCTCGCCGCTTCACTCATGAAAATCGCGAACGACATTCGCTGGCTCGCTTCCGGCCCGCGCTGCGGCCTCGGCGAGCTCACGCTTCCGGAAAACGAGCCCGGATCTTCGATCATGCCGGGCAAGGTGAATCCCACGCAGTCGGAAGCGCTCACCATGGTGGCCGTGCAGGTGATGGGCAACGACGCGGCCATCGGCTTCGCCGGCTCGCAGGGCAATTTTGAGCTCAACGTCTTCAAGCCGGTGATGATTTTCAATTATCTGCATTCGGTCGAGCTGCTCGCCGATGCCTGCAACAGCTTTGTCGAGCATTGCGTCCGCGGCATCGAAGCCAATCGCGAGACCATCGACCGCTACGTCCGCAATTCCCTGATGCTGGTCACCGCGCTCGCCCCCAAAATCGGCTACGACAACGCCGCCAAAGTCGCCAAGACCGCGCACAAAGAGCACATCAGCCTCCGCGACGCTGCCATCAAGCTCGGCTTGGTCACCGCCCCCGAATTCGACGCTCTGGTCAAGGCCGAGGACATGACCCACCCGTGAGCTACGGTCCTAACAAGTAGGACAACGAATTCAAGCTCTGATTCTGTTAGGCACTATGCTAGGTCCACCGATTCTATCGACGCGTGCCCTCCCAAGGCCCAATCGTCAGCCAAAAGTGTGGATGGGGATTGCTGGAACAGCTACGATGCCTGACGGAGCCCTTGTCGCCCTTCGTGGGTTCCTTTTTGAGGCCGATTTCTTTGAGAAACTTGAGCCGAAGAAGACAGCTGATGGGATTATTTTTCAAAGGGGCGGCAAAATTGTCGAGTTCTTTCCGGGAGAAATGCAATGCAAACTCTTGGTGACCGGTCTACCACGATTCGATGACAAGATACACAGAAGAATAGATCCAAATCTAAATGCAGAATCGTTGAGTGCCCTTCGCTTCTCTGGTTTCTGGAAAAACGGCCTCAAAATGAGGCCTGTCGAGTCGCTTTCTTTGCTTACAATGTCGGTGGAAGAGCAAAAACTAGCTCCATTCCTACTATTGCCAGGGTTATGGCCAAGTGTTACGGAGACTTTAGAAGTTTGGGTCTTTGAGTTCCGTGTTCGCGCCCAGGCCGTACCGGTAACGGACCACTTCATTTTGACGATGGAGACCCCTACAAGGGAACGCCTGGCGAGGCTATCGGCCCGCTTGCGAAACTGAGACAGGACCCTGCCTTGCCTGAGAGACCGATGACACATTTCTTGCGCGACATACTGCGGCAGCCGGAGGAGTTGCGGCGGACGCTCGAGCACCTGGCTGTGCCGGCTGCAGCGGGACGAGGCGCGTTGGACGCGGCGACGGCCGCGATTCGCGGCGCGCGCCACGTCTACTTGACGGGAATCGGCAGCAGTTGGCATGCGGCGTTGAACGTTAGCGTGCTCTTTCATCAGCATGCTTATCCGGTGTACCTGCAGGACGCTGCCGAACTGCTGATCTTCGCTACTTTTCCGAAAGATTCCGCGATGATTATTATTTCGCGCAGCGGAAAGAGCTCGGAAATTGTGCAACTCGCCGCCAAAGCTCGGCAGGCCGGCGTAACCGTTATTGGCATAACGAATGCGCCGGAAGGGACGCTCGCCAAAGAAGCGCATACCGCCATTGTCGTTCCCATCGCTTTCGATCACGCCATTTCCGTGAACACCTATGCGACACTGGCTGCCGCGACCGGACTTCTTGCGAGCTCCGTGACGGGTTCACTTAATTCGGCGCTCGCAGATTCGCTCTCTCGCTCCATCGACGAAGCGGGGCGCGCCATTCCCGGCTGGCAGGAACAGGTTGCCAAGTCGGCTTGGCTCGCGCCCCGCAGCACGACGTATTTTCTGGCGCGCGGTTCGAGCCTTGGCAGCGCTTATGAAGCGCGGCTGATGTGGGAAGAAGGCGTGAAAACGCCGGCGACAGCCATGGGAACAGGCGGCTTCCGCCACGGCCCGCAGGAGATCGTTGCCAGGAATGTTCGCTTCGGCATGTGGATTGACGGCGCGCGCATGCGCGAACAGGATTTGGCGGTGGCGCGCGATCTTCACAAGCTCGGCGCGCGCGTGATGCTCATTGGCCAAAAACTTCGTGAGGATGCAGGCGATCTCGTGTTTCAGCTTCCGGCGATTCCTTCCGGGTGGCAATTCCTGGTCGACATCATCCCCACGCAGCTTGTTGCCGAGCGGCTCTCGCGCCTCTCCGGCGTGGATTGCGACACGTTTCGCCTTTGTGCCTTCGTCGTGGAAGATGAGGGTGGTCTGTTGCCGAAAGCGCGCTCGGCGGAGGTTGACAGTCGACAGTTAAGAGTCAAAAGGAAAAGAACAAAGACTTAAACAGAGGACGCAGAGGCACAGAGGTCACAGAGGTCACAGAGGAAGTCGACAGTTGACAGTTAACAGTAAAAAGCAAAGGACAAAACCTAGCACAGAGATCCCGGAGGTCAGAGCTCATAAAGGGAAAAGCCCTGGCGAGCGTAGGGGCACGATGTATCGTGCCCGTACAATTGCTAGCAAAAGCCGGAAAGAAAGGCTTAAAGAGGAAAAGAAATGATTGGGGCGGTGGACATTGGCGGAACCAAGATCGCCGCCGGCATCGTGGACGATGCCGGCAAGGTCATTGCGAAAGTCGAAACTCCGACCGAGTTTGCTCGCGTGTATCCCGACGGGCTTCGACGCATGGTTCGCATGCTGCGCGAAGTCGCCCAAAAGGCCAACACCGAGCTTTCGGGCATCGGCATCGGCTCGACCGGATGGGTCTATCCCTTCACCGGCGAATTCGGCGACGTGGACTTTCTTCCCAAATGGAAAGGGTGCAATCCGGTGAACGATTTGGCGCGCGAGTTCAACGTGCGCGTGGCGCTGGAGAACGACGGCGATGCCTCGGCCTTGGGCGAAGCCGCCTGGGGCGCGGGAAAAGGGAAGTCGCGGCTGATTTACGTCACCGTGGGCACCGGGATTGGCGGCGGGATCATCCTGGACGGCCAGCTGTATCGCGGCGCGGACAAAGCGCATCCGGAAGTCGGCCATCATGTGATTGACGCCTCCGGGCCGCAATGTACCTGCGGCTTCCGCGGCTGCTGGGAAGCGTTGGCGACGGGCCCGGCAATGGCGGCTTGGTTCAATGGGAGAGCGAGAGGACACACGGGGCACGTTGCACCTCGTACCGCCAAAGAGATTTTTCAACTCGCCGAGCAAGGCAACGGGCTTGCGCGCGAAGCCGTCGCGCGCGAGGCGCACTATCTGGGGCTGGGCCTGGCCAACCTGATCAATTTGTTCGTGCCGGAGCGAATTGTCATGGGCGGCAGCATCATGAAAAGCATGCGGCTGGAAGATATCCGCAAAGTGATTGCGCAGGGATGCCGCTTCGTTCCGTTTGAACGGACGGAGCTTGCGCTGGCTTCGCTGGGCGAAGACGCCAACCTGATTGGCGCCGCGCAAGTCTGGCATCACCGCTTCGGCCAAAGAGCCACGGGAGCGGCTTGATTTTTCAATGGTGGCGGCGCACGATTCATCACAAATCTTTTCTCTGATGCCGGAGGTTGCATGATGCGCCGCTTTGTCTTGCTCGGAGTGTTGTTGGCTGTATCCTCGCTCGTGGCGCGGCGGTCGCAGGCCCAGGCTACGCATGCGCTGAAGCCCACGCCGAAGACCGTGGCGTGGGGCTACTACGACGCCAAGACGCCGCCAGTGCTGCGCATCAAGTCCGGCGACACAGTGGAAATTCAGACGTTGATCACGAACAGCCCTGAGCGGCTGGAAAAGGCGGGCGTTCCGCCTGATCAAGTCGAGCAGTCGCTGCGCGACATTACCGCTCAGGTGAAGGACAAAGGCCCCGGCGGACATATCCTGACCGGGCCAATCTACATCGAAGACGCGCAGCCCGGGGACGTGCTGGAAGTGAAAATCCTGGCGATTAAACTGGCGATTCCTTATGCGTACAACGCGTTCGGGCCAGGCCGCGGCTATCTACCGGACGATTTCCCTTACTCGAAAATCAAAATCATTCCGCTGGATGAAAAGCGCATGGTGGCGAAATTCGCGCCGGGCATCGAAATTCCGCTGCATCCGTTTTTCGGCAGCATGGGTGTTGCGCCCCCGGAAAGCGTCGGCAAGTGGAACAGCGGGCCGCCGTGGATTATGGCGGGCAATCTGGATAACAAAGATCTCGTGGCCGGCACAACGTTGTACATTCCGGTGCATGCGCCCGGCGCGCTGTTTGAAGTCGGCGACGGCCACGCGGGGCAGGGCGACGGGGAAGTGGACATCACAGCTCTCGAAACTTCGCTGATCGGCACGTTTCAGTTCATCGTGCGCAAGGACATGCACATGAAGTGGCCGCGCGCCGAAACGCCCACGCATTACATCACTATGGGGCTGAACGATGACCTGAACGCCTGCGCCACGCAGGCGGTGCGCGAGATGATTGATTTCCTCGTCACCGAAAAGCATCTCTCGCGCGATGATGCCTACATGCTTTCGAGCGTCGCCGCGGATTTGCACATCACTGAGCTGGTGGACGGAAATAAGGGCGTCCACATGATGATTCCCAAAGCCATCTTCGTCAGCGGGGCTAGCAAGTGAAACTCTGTTTGATAATTGTCGCGACCTCATTCGCGGCGGCCGCATGCCTTGTAGTAGCGCAGCAAGCTGCGCCACTACAAAAGGAGCCACATGAACAGCAAGAGCAGGTCGCGAATAAAGAGGGGGAGGCGTTATTCAAACAGCGCTGCGCGGGCTGCCACGAAGGGGGAGTACCGAAGGCGCCGAACCGCGCGGCACTGAAGCAGATGTCGCCGGAGAATGTCCGCTTCGCTTTGCTCAGCGGCAGCATGAAGATGCAAGGGATGGGCTTGTCGGCGGCACAAATCAGCGACATCGCTCAGTATTTGACCGGCAAGCTGCCCGGAAAAGAGCAAATCCGGTCCGAAGCATTTTGTGCCGCAGGCAGCAGTGCGTTAGCGGACCCGCTAGCGAAGCCTCACTGGGTTGGATGGGGGGCCGGCGTGGAGCAGCATCGCTTCCAGCCCGCCGAGATGGCACAGCTCTCGGCGGACCAGGTGCCGAAGCTGAAACTGAAGTGGGCGTTCGGGTTTCCGGGAGTCACGCGCGCCTACGGCCAGCCTGCCGTCGCGGGCGGGCGCCTGTTTGTGGGAAGTGCGGACCGGCACGTCTATTCGCTGAGCGCAGCGACGGGCTGCATTTACTGGGTGTTCGACGCGGATTTTCCGGTGCGCACGGCGATCAGCATTGGGGCGAATGCCGGGGGCTGGGCCGTTTACTTCGGCGATCAGCATGCAAATGCGTACGCGGTGGATGCCGCGACAGGAAAACTTCTGTGGAAGGCGCGCGTGGACGAGCATCCTGCCGCGGTGATTACCGGGGCTCCCGTGCTCGCGGGCGAGCGGTTGTATGTGCCTGCTGCTTCGATTGAAGAGTTCACCGGGGCTTATCCCCAATATGAATGCTGCAAGTTTCGCGGGAGCCTTTCGGCATTGGAGGCGGCGACAGGGAAGGTCGTGTGGAAGAGCTACACGATCGACGAGGAGCCCAAGCCCACGCGGAAGAACAAGCTGGGTGTGCAGCTCTGGGGACCGTCGGGGATTGGCGTGTGGTCCTCGCCAACGGTGGATTTGAAAAAGCGCATGGTCTACGTGACCACCGGCGACAACTACTCCGACCCGCCCACAGGCCTGTCGGACGCATTCCTGGCTTTCGAGATGGACACAGGAAAACTGGCATGGTCGCGCCAACTGACGAAAGGAGATGCTTTCAATGTCGGTTGCGGGGCTCCCCGAGAAATGCCGAGCAATTGTCCAGAAGCAAGAGGACCGGACTTCGATTTCGGCTCCTCTGCGATGCTGGTAGATTTTGGAGGTGGACGCCGTGCTTTGGTGGCGGGCCAGAAATCGGGCATCGTGTACGCTTTGGATCCGGACAAGAAGGGTGAAGTTCTCTGGCAGAAGCGCGTCGGCAAGGGAAGCACCGTCGGCGGGGTGGAGTGGGGATCCGCTGCGGACGCGCAAAAAGCGTATGTCGCCGTCTCCGATGCAGAAATGCGTCCGGTTCCGGCGAGCACGGCGGGCCAGCAAGATTCCGTACTTGGAATACCGTTTCAGTTGGACCCCAAGGCCGGCGGGGGACTTTTCGCTCTGAACCTTGAGACCGGCGAGATCGTCTGGCACACACCGCACCCCGGCTGCGGGGAGAAGCCCGGATGCAGCCCGGCGCAATCGGCCGGGGTCACTGCGATTCCGGGTGTAGTTTTCTCCGGCGGACTGGACCGGCATTTGCGAGCGTACTCCGCGCAAGACGGACACATCGTGTGGGACGCGGATACCGCCACGGATTTCAAGACAGTGAATGGAGTCAAGGCTCATGGAGGATCACTCGATGGGCCGGGAGCGGTGGTCGTCGGAGGAATGTTGTATGTGAACTCCGGCTACTCTTTCCTGGGAAGCGCTCCCGGCAACGTGCTGCTAGCATTTTCTGTTGATGGCAAATGAGAACCGCAGACAGCAAGTTTCAATTCAACCCCTGAGGACACACTGGGCTTCTGCCGTGGAATGATTCACAAAGCGATTTTCGTCACGTCGTCGAAAAACTGACAGAACAAGGAACTAAGGTCTCACAGAAGAAAAAGAAAGAACCGGACAGGAAGATTTGCTCGCGTGCGCCCGAGGCTATACCATAATTAAACGCGCCCAGCACAATCCAACGAGCCACAACCAAGGGGGAATCGTGAGCTTTTGCAAAAGACTCGCACGACTGTTGCTGATTTGTTTGGTGCCGGCTTCCCTGGCGGCGCAGAACAAAGGCATTCCGGAATGGTGCAAGCCGTTGCCGCGGCCAGAATACAAATCGCTTCAGCGCGTTCCCATCAGCGACCCGTGGTTTGAAGTGTACAAAGTAGCCCCTGAGGTCTACGCAATTTACGAGCCGCATCAGGCCGAAGAGACGATTTCCTACCTCATCGTTGGCACGAAGCAGGCGCTGCTGTTCGACAGCGGAATGGGCATTGGTAACATTCAAAAAGTCACGTCGCAGTTGACCAAGCACTTCATTGTGGTGCTCAACTCGCACACGCACAACGACCATGTCGGCGGCAACTGGCAGTTCAGTACGATTTTCGGTATGAACACGGCTTTCACGCGCGCCAACGCCAAAGGTTCGCGGGCAGACGCACAAGCAGAAATTGCGCCAGGCCAGATTTGCGGCGAGCTGCCAGCAGGGTTCAACCCAAAAACGTACGCCGCCAAGCCATGGCACATCTCGCTATTCGTGCACGACGGTTTTGTTGTCAACCTGGGCGGCGGCCGCAAACTGGAGATCATTGCCACGCCGGGCCATACGCCGGACGCCATTGCTCTGATCGATCGCGCCAGTGGTTTGCTTTTCACTGGCGATACGTACTATCCCGCGCCGATCTGGCTGTACCGGCCCGAAACCGATATGGACGCGTACGTTGCGTCCGCGAAGCGTCTGGCCGCGCTGGCGCCGCAGGTTAAACTGGTTCTCGGCGCGCACAACATTCCCGTGGCGCAGCCGGACGTGCTGCCGAAGCTGGTCGATGCGATTCAAGCGGTGCGCTCCGGGAAAGGCGACGTCAAGGCAGAAGGCACCGGCAAAGCCATGCACACTTTTCAGGGCTTCCAGTTTCTCCTCGCCTCCGAGTCCAAGAAGGGGCTCGATTAGGAGTGAGAGCTAGTTCGTATGCGGTTCGTCACCTCCAAGCCGGTTTTGCTTGCGGTGATGTTTCTTTTGTTTATGGCTGCCGGCGCTTCCGCGCAGCAGGCCAAACACGGAAAACATGAGAAACAAGGCAAAGAAAAAAGTGTCTGGAACTATGATGGCGGCGTTTTTTTGGAAACCGATGGCTCGCTTCCCAACGGCGTCTGCTTCCGCGTCCACGGCCGCATGATCTCTGGCGATTTCTTCGATGGCCTCAAGCGCATCGATACCGACAAAGACACGATTTTTCTGCGTGGCGCAGAAACGGTGACGAAATTTCCAGATTCCGTCACCGTGGCCTTCGCCATCCGGGACCTGCTCTGTCCGCCAGAGGTCCAGCAGGCAGGCGCGCGCCCCTACCTGACGCAGAAAATGATCGACGACCTGCGGCTTTCGATTTACTGGAAGCATGGTGTGGAGTTGCAACCAGTGAAAGACGTGAAAGAAATTGGCTCGCGCGTGGATCGCATCCCACCCTACGCGACATCGCTTGCCGCGGAGTTGCCCGCTCGCTACGAGTGGTCGTATCAGTTCGCGGTTCCAAGCGCGGGCGTTTCTCTGATGGATAGCCTTGCGTTTGTTTTTCGGACGCCGGATGGGCGTATCGCGGCACGGGTTGCTGCGCGATTATGAGTCTTCAGCGGACAGGTTTCAGTTGACAGTAAAACAGAAACTGGAAAAATGAAAATAGGAAACCCCAGACTGCACTCAAGGTTGTCAAATCTTCCAATTTCGATTTTCCAGTTTCTGAAACCCTCAGCCCATGGAGCTGACTTTTAGCGGCTCGATCTTGTAGGTCACGCGGACTTCGCCGGGCTGGCGGAAAGGATAAACGGGCTTGCCGAGATATTTTTGTGAGAGCTTGTTGATGTGATCGTCGGCGCCCTTTTCGGTGATCTCCACGACGCGCCCGCGAATTTCCAGGTAGCGGTAGGGATTGTCGGGATCCTGGAGGGCGATGGCCACGCGGGGATCGCGGCGGATGTTTTGGTCCTTGACACGCCCCTTTGCGGAATTGAATCGAACATACTGGCCGTCGAAATCCACCCAGACCGGCGTGACTTGCGGGCTGCCGTCTTTCATCAACGTGCCAAGATTGCCGAAGGCCTTCTTTTCGAACAGGTCGGCATATTTCTCCGGAATGACTTCGCTCATTAATTCCTCCTTAGAAAGCCAGGCGAAGCTTATCGCAAACTGATTTCGGGAACGCGGCCTTTGTTGATCAGTGGGGCCCCGGTTAGCTTCTGCACTTCTTCCGGCGTCCAGCCAGGCGCGACTTCGCGCAGAACCAGGCCCTCGGGCTGGACATCAATTACCGCGAGATCCGTGACAATGGTATCTACGCACGCGAGGCCCGTGAGCGGATAAGCGCACTTCTTCACGATTTTGGGCACGCCATCTTTGGTGACATGCTCCATGCAGACAATCAGTTTCTTCGCGCCCGCCGCAATGTCCATCGCGCCGCCGATGCCGCCAGAGCCTTTTGCGCCGGGAATTTTCCAATTGGCCAGATCGCCTTTTTCGGAAACCTGAAAACCGCCAAGAACGGAGACGTCGAGATGGCCGCCGCGGGTCATCAAGTGCGCATCGGCCTGGTGAAAAAAAGACGCGCCGCGAATCAATGTCACCGGCACTTTCATGGCGTCGACCAAGTCGTAATCTTCCTCGCCGGGTTTGGCGCGGCGCCCCATCCCGAGAATTCCATTTTCGCTGTGGAAGTAAACGGTGATTTCTCTTGGAAGATAGTCTGCGATGAGATTGGGAATGCCCCAGCCGAGGTTGACATAGGCGCCGTCGGGCAATTCGAGAGCGGCGCGCTGGGCGATTTGTTCGCGGGTCAGGCGCGGCTCATCCGGCACGACGTTTTCCTTCGCGCGGTCAGCCGGCATAGTGGAGCCCTTTCGCCTGCACGATGCGGTGCACAAAAATCGCAGGAGTCATCACATTCTCCGGATCAATGGACCCGACTGGCACGAGTTCCTCGACTTCGGCGATGGTGGTGTTCGCGGCCATGGCCATGATGGGATTGAAATTTCTGGCGGCGAGCCGGTAGGTCAAGTTGCCCAATTCGTCGGATTTTTGGGCTTTGATGAAAGCGTAGTCCGCATGAATGGGCATTTCCAAAATGCAGCGTTTGCCGTCGAGAGTGCGTTCTTCTTTGCTATCGGCCACTTCCGTGCCGACGCCGACGGTCGTGTAAAAGCCTTGAAGGCCCGCGGCGGCGGCACGCATGCGTTCACACAAAATGCCCTGCGGCACCAGCTCGAGTGTCACTTCCTTTGCGGCAAAGCGTTCCTGAAAATGATCGGCATGCGGACCGGGAAAGGAGGCGATGACATGCTTGATCTGATTGTTCTTGAACATCAGGCCAAGCTCGCCATCGCGCGTGCCGCAATTGTTACTGATGGCGGTGATCTTCTTGACGCCTTTGCGCACGAGCGCCTGGATTAGATTGTTCGGAAAACCGGCACCGCCAAATCCGCCAAACATAATGCGCGCTCCATCGGGGACATCGGCGACAATTTCATCAAGGCTGGAATAAACTTTCTTCTTCATCGCGCACCTAAAGGTGATTTCCGGCAGCAGCGCCGGTTTCCTTGTTCCTGGCGCTTTGGAATTTCGAGTCCAAACCCGTTTCGCGCAGCCACGTGCCGGTTGCGGTGCCCGCCAAGTCGTGGTCCAGAAGGGCACGCAAATCTGATTCGTCATCCACGTCCATTTCAAGCCGAGGGTTGCGGTAGGTGAAAACTTGCGCGCCCGCCCGTTTCGCTTCGGCAAGGTGCTTCGCGAAGCTTCCTTCCCCAAAGTGCGAGGGAAACAGCGTGGGCGGCGTGCGCAGCAAAGCGTTTGTGCCGGTGCCGTCGCGCGACGGAACGATTGCCATGGCAGGCGACGTGCATTCGATGGCCAGCAGCTCATCGATGTCGCGCGGCCGGACCAGGGGTAGATCCAGAGGCAGCCGCAGCAGCGCGCGTACGCCGCGCTGTTCGCAGATTCTGGAGCCGGCATCCACGGAATCGCTTTCGGAAATTTGCCCGTCTTCGCGCAAGATTTCCCAGCGATTTTCTTCGGCCATATCCAAAACGGGCTTATAGTTTGTGATTACAAAGATCTTTTCTGCGCGGCGAACGGCTTGCACCGTTCGAATGATGTCCGCGAGCATGGCCTGGGCCAGGCTAAATCTTTCCTCGGGCGTAAGGACACCCATCAATCGCTTCTTCGCATTTCGCAAGTCTTTTACGGGCAAGAGGAGCGCGCGCATAGGCCGTCTAGTAAGCACCTTCCGTGTATACGGGGTGAGTTTCTGCCCGTGCGAGGCGCAATGGTGGCGGCGCAGATGGCGGATCATCCTCAGGCCGTTCGAACGTCCAGCGAATCTTGTAGGTTGTGGATCGCTCAGCAGGTACGCCGCCAATCGTTCGAATGTGGGCGCGAAACTCCTGGGGCGAAACGTACTCGCCAAACGTCGCGCCTGCGGCTTTGGAGATGTTCTCTTCCATCAGCGTTCCGCCAAAATCGTTGGCCCCGGCTTGCAAACAGGCCAGGGAAGCCTCGATTCCAAGTTTCACCCAGGAGACTTGTATGTTTCGAATCGCGCCGTGCAGCAGCACGCGGGAAAGCGCGTGAACGCGCAAGTGCTCGTCGCGCATGGCTCCGGGTCGCGCGCCGCCGTGTTTGTAAAGGCGCGTGTTCTGATGGATGAACCCGAGGGGAACGAATTCCGTGAATCCGGCGGTACGCTTCTGAAGGGAGCGCAGCAACAGAAGATGGCGCACGCAATCCGCAGGCTCCTCGACGTGGCCATACATCATCGTCGAAGTGGTGGGAATCCCGAGTTCGTGCGCAGTGGTGATGATTTCGACCCAGCGCGCAACAGGCAATTTGTTGGGGCTGAGCTGCCCGCGGATGCGGTCATCCAGGATTTCGGCCGCGGTGCCGGGAATGCTGCCGAGCCCTTCGTCCTTCATCATTTGGAGGTAATCGCGCAGCGGCAGGCCGGTCTTCAGTACGCCATAGTCGATCTCCATCGGAGAAAAGGCATGGACGTGCATGGAAGGAAGGGCGCGTTTGATGGCGCGGAGGAGGTCGCGATAAAAAAATCCGTCGAGGTCGCGGGGCAGTCCGCCTTGAATGCAGACTTCCGTGGCGCCGTAATCCCAAGCTTCCCGCGCGCGCCGCACGACTTCGTCGAAGGTGAGCGAGTAAGCATCCGCGGCTTGCGGTCCGCGGCCAAATCCGCAAAAACTGCAACCCACGAAACACACGTTTGTGAAATTGATGTTGCGGTTGACAACGTAGGTGACGGTTTCGCCTACGGTTTCGCGGCGCAAATAATCCGCGACGGCTATGAGCGCCTGCAAAGCGGCACCTTCCGCGGTTGCCAGTTGCAGGGCCTGCTCGAAGGACAGGTCTTCGCCATGCAGAACGGACTCCAGAGAACCACGCACGGCCGGTGAGCACTGTGGCAGCGTTCTCTCCAATGTTTCCAGCGGCACGGTTTCGTTTTTCACCAATGGCGTCACAATTTCATCCCTTTTCGTTCTGCCTGTGGCGGCGGCAAGCTCACACCAGCTCCTCTTGCCTGTAAGGGCCATCCTATCAGAGCAGGCCCGGCAACCGAAATGCCGGGAATCGTTGCATTCTTTCGGCCGCCAAGGGCAATAACTGAGTTTTTCCCGAGTTGCGGCATAAGATTCGGCAGGAAGAAATGGGAAGACCAGCTATCATATGCGCCGGTACCCGGGGGGTGAAATGAGGCGTCACTGAATTCGGTGTGCGCTGAATGCAAGCGCCGGTTCTCCCGGGCATGATTTGATGCAGAATAAAACCGCGCAGGCAGCAGTCTACCTGTACGTGTTTGACCCGGTCGCCTTCGGTTGCGCCGGATACCAAAGTCTACGGGATTTCTCAGGCGACGCTTCGGCGAAAATGTTCTTGTTTCCATGAAACGCAGCACACTTATGATCTTGATCGGCCTCGTGCTCCTCGGCCTTGCCTTGGCGGTGGCTGCTTCGGTGCTGCATGATGGGTTGAGCGCCAAGGCGACACCGACGCGGTTGGAAGCGTTTGTGGCCCGCAATGCGCGTCACCTGGCGATTCCTGGGAAGGCGCGGGCTGCCCAGAACCCGGTGCTGGACTCCGCAGAAGGACAGCGCGACGCGCGACTGCATTTTGCGGATCACTGCGCGATTTGTCACGGAGACGACGGGAGCGGCGACACGCCAATAGGCAACGGCCTCTATCCCAAGCCTCCCGATCTGCGGCGTTCCGCCACGCAAGACTTGAGCGACGGCGAATTGTTCTGGATCATCGAAAACGGCGTGCGGTTTACAGGCATGCCCGCGTTCTCCAGCGAGGCGGATCACATGGCTGGAGGGAATCATAGCAACGGGCAGGATAGTTGGAAGCTCGTGCATTTTATCCGGCATCTGCCACACTTGACGGCTGCGGAGCGCCTGGAGATGGAGCGCTATAATCCGAAAGGCCCGGAGGATCGCGCTGAGGAACAGGGAGAAAATGAATTTTTGAATGAAGCAACGCCTAGGGCCAAGCCGGAATCACAAACTCATAGGCGGAAATAAGGCGGCACCAGCAGCCGCCAAGGGAGGACGGAGGCAATGATGAAAGCGAAATGGCTGACGCTTGTGCTTGCGCTCGCATTTGCGGGTGGCGCGATCTTTGCGCACGGAAACAAAGTGCACCTCAAGGGTAAGGTGGAGAGAATCGGCGGCGACTCCTTGCAAGTAAAGACGGTCGAGGGCAAGACCGTGGAAGTGAAGCTGGTGGCTTCCACAGTCTATGTCATGCATATGCCTGCAAAACCAGGAGACCCTCCTGATACGAATGAAAACAAGCCTGCCAAGCTGGCCGACCTTGCGGTTGGCGATGCAGTGGTGATCCATGCGACGCCGAAAGACGGTGGATTGGAAGCGGATGAGGTCAAATTCTCATCGCCCGGTTCGAACAAGGTCGCTGCGGCGGTGCCGAAACCGAAGTCATGAACTAATTCTCAGGCGTCAGTTCTCAGCTTCGTTCGTGCAGGGTTTCTGTTAGTCAACAAGATGGCAAGAATGCGTCTTTAGAACCAGCCAGACTGGCTTGCCCATTGTGAGTTCGAGGGCGCGGACCGCTCCGGGCGTGACGTGCACGACAAACGTCACACCGCAATCGATCTGAGCAATGCACATTGTGCCGCGCTGCTCCAGTGAGACCATCCGCCCCTCCAGGATGTTGCGCGCGCTTAATCCGTGCGGGCGCTCCGATGCCAATAAAATATCTCCGGCGCGTATGGCCACTTGCACGCGGTCCCCGGCGGACGCATGGGCGAGCGGCACCTCGATCTCACAAGAGCTGCTTTCGCCGAGCTTGACGCGCATCACGCCATCCGGCCCGCGAAGGTCGAGAACCGTACCGCTCAGCAAGTTCTCGAATCCGGCAGCTTGCGCCAGGCGCTTCCGGCGAGGGGCATCCAGCACGTCCATTGGCGCGCCGTGACTGACTACGCGGCCGTTGTCGATGGCGATCACGCGTTCGCCCAACGCGTCGACTTCCTCGCGACTGTGCGTGACGTAGAGAATGGGGATGCGTTTCAGGGCGTTCCACGCGCGCAAGTCCTCGACGAGCGCGGCTTTGAGTTCTGCGTCCAGGCCCGTCAGTGGCTCATCGAGCAGAAGGACACGCGGCGCGGTAACCAGGGAACGCGCTAGTGCGGTCCTCTGTCTTTCTCCGCCGGAAATTTGCGAAGGTTTCTGGTTTCGCAGCCTCTCGATGCGGAAGGCTGCGAGAATCTCTTGAACCCGTGTGCCCCGATCCTGATCCGGTAAATCGGTAAGTCCGTACTCGATGTTCCGTTCGACAGTGAGATGTGGAAACAAGGCGAGCGATTGGAATACATAAGCAATGCGCCGTTGCTGTGGCGGAATATCAACGCGCAACACGGAGTCGAACAAAACATCTTCGCCAATAGCGATTTTGCCAGCCTCCGGCCGCACCAGCCCTGCGATGCAATCCAGCAGCGTGGATTTTCCCGCGCCGGACGGCCCAAACAAAATGGTGATTCCGGGAGGCGCTTCGACGGAGACATCAAGAACAAAGGACGCGCCGTTGCGCCGCTCCTTGCCGACGCGCGCCACGAGTGCAGACGAAGTTACTTCGCCACCCATCGCGTCCACGCGGGCGTCCATACGCGGCGGTTGACCGCATACACGAAACAGAGCACGGCAAACGACATTGCCAGGAGAAGCAGTGCCAGATGATTGGCTTCGCCGTATTCGAGCGATTGCACGAGGTCGTAAATGTCTATCGAAACGGTGCGCGTCACGCCGGTGAGATTTCCGCCGACCATGAGCACCACGCCGAATTCGCCGAGCGTGTGCGCGAAGCTCAGCACCAGCGCCGTGACCACGCCGGGCAGGGATAAAGGAAGAATGACTCGGCGAAACGTTCGCCACCTTCCCGCGCCCAGAACGGCGGAAGCGTCCAGGAGCTTCTGGTCAACAGATTCAAACGAAACCATCAACGGCTGCACGGCGAAGGGAAAGCTGTAAACAATCGAAGCGAGCACCAACCCGCTGAAGGTGAAAGCAAGTCCATGGCCGAAGAGGGCGATCCACAATTTCCCCAGCGGGCCCCGAGGGCCCATAGCCAGCAAAGCGTAGAATCCAAGAACAGTGGGAGGAAGAACCAAGGGCAACGCGACGATGGATTCAAGCAGAAATTTGCCGCGCCAGTTCGAATACGCCAGCCAATAAGCGACTGGCGTTCCCACCAGCAGCAATATCGCTGCGACGCATCCGGCCAATTCGAATGAAAGTCCCAGCGAGTTCATTCTTGCTCATTGCCTTTCTCGGAGTCGGTTCTCCGCCAAGTCTGCCCAGCTCCTTGATTGCTAGTTGCCTGTTGAGACCGTGAATCCGCGTTTTTCCAGAATTATTCTACCCCCGTCGCTTTTGACAAAATGTAGAAAGGCGAGCGCAGCCGTCTTGCCCTTTGCGTTCCTCAGCACAATGGCCCCCTGATCTATCGGTGGATGCATCTCCGCGGAAATTTCCCACACTTTGCCTCCTTTCATTCCGGGAGAGAGTGCCAAAGAGTGGGCGAGGATCCCCGCCTGCGCATTTCCGGATTTTACGAACTGTGCGGCTTGCGAGATATTCTCCCCGTAGACGAGTTTATTCTTCACCTGCTCGTAAATTCCGGCCTTTTGCAGAGCGGAAACGGCCGCTCGCCCATAGGGGGCAAGTTCCGGATTTGCAATGGCGATTTTTTGCACGCGGGGATCCAACAAAGCCTTCCAGCCTTGCCTTGCAACATCGACTTCCATGTTTGAGGGGGCCCAAATCACGATTCGCCCCGACGCATACTTGCAGAGCGTTCCCGGCTCGGCAAGGCCCGCTGCATCCAACTTTTTCACGTATTCCATATCCGCCGAAAAGAAGAGGTCGAAAGGCGCACCACTCTGAATCTGCGAAAAGAAATTGCCGCTCGAACCGCTCGTGACATCCACTTGTGTGCCCGTTTTGCTTTCAAACCCAGCGGATAGTTCCTCCATCGCGAATTTCAAATCGGCTGCGGCGGCAACCCGCACCTTCTGCTCTTGCGCCCGCAAATTCGGAGAAGCAAGAAGGACCGCGAGACAAATTACGCAGAAGGGAAGTCGCGCACACAGTTTTGCATCTACGGGAGTCACGAGTTGCCGATCCTGAGTCACCGTTCTCCACTCACACACGGAGGATCATTACTTCCGTCGATTTGATAAGCGCGGCGGCGCGGTCACCGGGCTTGAGGCGTAGTTCCTTTGCCGCGTCGGCGGTGATAATGGACGTGATGTGCTGCTCGCCGATGGCCAGCGTCACCTGGGCAAGCAGTCCGCTGAACTTGAGCGCTACCACGCGCCCAATCAGCTGATTGCGCCCGCTGATCCTGCGAAAGTGCAAACGCCGCGCGGCAAGATCGCCGCGCTCGAACTTTTTGGGAATCAGCCGGTCGATTTCACTCTCGGGAACGCGATGATGCCCGCCGGGCGTCTTCACGGACCTGATTTTTCCGTGGTAAATCCACTGCTTCAGTGTGGGATAGCTGATGCCTAGAATGTTCGCCGCCTCGCGCGGCGCCAGTAGCTTCTGCACGGTATGCTCCACTGTCTACATAATAGTATGGATAGAATCGTATAGACAACACGCTTTTATATAGATATATGCGGCTGGCGTCTCCAGACCTCGCCGGCAACGACAGGTGCGGTAACGTTCCCATCACATCAAATTCAGGGTTGTCCCTTCACCGCTTACAATACGTTCAAGCAAACGAATAACGGTGCGGCGCACTGCAGGCGAGGGTACCTTGGAAAAGGTCACGAACGAAGAGATACGCAAAGCGGTCGAGCTTTTCTGGTCCACGTTTCTGGCGAAATCGGAAGAACTTCTGAACTCTTATTACGCCCCGGGAAGTACGGTCTTCCAGATTGCAATGGGGCGGGCTGAACCCGGGCGGCTTGGCGCGATGCGGCGCTCCCGTGAGTATTTCGGTCCGGAAACGCGGATGGAGTTGAAACTTGGTTCCATTGACGTTGTGCTCATTGGCGGCGACGCAGGGATAGCGAGTTACACGTTCTCGTTTCAAGCCACGGGCCGCGACGTCGGCGGCGGCAAGCGCGCGGAGGAAAAGCTGGACCTGATCCGTGCCACGCACGTCTTTCAGCGAGACGCACAAGGCAAGATGCATATCCTTCACGAGCACTTTTCGGTTCCCGTTGCCTCGTGAGGTCTTTCTTTGCTCACACGCGCTGCCGTTTTTCCCGCGGGCGGCGCCTTGGAACTATCCCAGCCATCTAATTTCGTAGCGGCTTGCCGGTCTTCAGCGTGTGGGCAATGCGTTCCTGGGTTTTCTTTTCCCCGCAGAGGGAGACAAAAGCCTCGCGCTCGAGATCGAGGACGTATTGTTCGCTGACGAACTGCGGAACTGTTAATGGCCCGCCGGCAAGAATATTGGCGAGCCTGCGGCCGACATGCGCGTCATATTCTGAGGCGTAGCCGCCCCGCACCATCATGTGAATCGCGAGTTTCGCGCCCGCGAGAAACTGTTCGCCCAACACTTTGATTTGCGTGGTCTGTGTGCCCTCCTGCCAATTTGCCGCAGGCCGCTTGTAGCCGCCGCGAGCCAGCGCCAGTGCGGCTTCTTTTGCGTCAGCGACCAAGCGATCGCGGTTCATCGAAACGCCGTCTTCGCGCCGGAGATAGCCCAGGTCGCGGCATTCTTCCGCGCTGGTGCCAACTTTGGCCAGGGCAATGGCTTCGAACACTGGCTTCAACGCGTGAAATAAATCCAAATCTTCGGTACCGGCTGCGTGTTCGTTTGCACGAATCAGCATTTCCTTGGTTCCGCCGCCTCCGGGAATCAAGCCCACTCCCGTTTCCACCAAGCCGATGTATGCTTCGGCCGCTGCCTGAATCTTTGCCGCGTGCAGGCTCACTTCGCACCCGCCGCCGAGAGCCATACCTTGCGGCGCGGCAACAACCGGCTTTGGCGCGTATTTGATGGCCAGGTTGATGTTTTGAAACTGCTTCACCGCCATGTGCAGCTCGTCCCATTCCTGTTCCTGCGCGGCCACAAGCACCAACATCAGATTGGCGCCAACGGAAAAATTCACGGCCTGGTTGGCAATGACCATAGCGTCGAAATCAGTTTCCAGCCTCTTCAGACCCTTGTGCATCATGGCGATTAAGTCCGCGCCGATGGCATTCATCTTGGCGTGAAATTCGCAGCAAACCACGCCGTCACCCAGGTCGATCAGGCTCGCCCCGGAATTCTTTTCGATTTCGCGCCCCGCCTCTTTCAGCGATTTCAGGATGATGACACCCTTCGGCTCTTCAACTTTCTTCACGCCGCCGGTACAAATATCGAAGACGGTCGTCGCGCCCCTTTCCGATTCGTAGAATCCCTTGCGCCCGCTCGAAAGCACTTTCTCGATGACCGGCGGAATGGTCCGGCTTTCTTTCTGCACTTGAGCGGCGAATGCTTTCACTCCAATCGCGTCCATCATTTCGAAGGGTCCGAGTTCCCATCCAAAGCCCCAACGCATCGCGCGGTCCACATCCACGATGCTGTCGGAGATCTCCGGCACGCGGCGCGCGGCGTACAGGCACATCTCCGAGAGGCCTCCCCAAATAAATTGCTGAGCCTTATCGCCCTTTTGCCCTTCGAGGAGCGGCCCCACCAGCGCGCGCAGCCGCTCGCGCGTATCTTCAATTGCCTTGCCCATTTCGAGTGAAGCGAATTTCGCCTTCTGCCGCGGGTGGTATTCCATCGTCTTGACGTCCAGCGCAAGAATTTCCTTTTCGCCCTCGCCGCGAACTTTTTTGTAAAAGCCCTGGCCCGTCTTGTCGCCCAGCCAGCCGCGCTTGACCATATCTTCGACGATTTCAGGCACCTTGTATCTTTCACGCGATTCATCATTGGGCGCGGTTTCGTAAATGTTCTTCACCACGTGGACAAGCACGTCGAGTCCCACGATGTCCGCCGTCCGAAACGTCGCGGATTTCGGCCAACCCACTGCCGGGCCGGTGCAGGCGTCCACTTCCTCAACCGTCATTCCAAGCGTTCCCATCAGGTGCAAGGCGTTGAGCATGGAAAACGTTCCGGTGCGGTTGGCGATGAAATTTGGTGTATCTTTCGCAATGACCACGCCCTTGCCGAGCCTGCGATCGCAGAATTCGCTGAGTGTCGCCACAACCTCGGGCGAAGTCTTCGGCCCGGGGATCACTTCCACGAGTTTCAAGTAGCGCGGCGGATTGAAGAAGTGCGTGCCCGCCCAGTGCTGCTGAAACTCTTCGCTCATGCCCTCAGCGATCAGGCGCACCGGCAGTCCTGAAGTGTTGGTGGTCACGATCGCCCCAGCCTTCCGGAACGGCGCTACGCGGGCCAGCAATTTCCGCTTGATTTCCAGGTTTTCGGCGACAACTTCGATGATCCAGTCCGCCTCGGCACAGCGAGCCAGGTCATCCTCGAAATTTCCGATGGCGATCTTGTCGGCGAGCGACGCGGTGAAAAATGCAGCCGGCTTTGATTTTTTCGCGGCTTCCAGCCCGGCGCGCACAATCTTGTTGCGCTCCGCGGGCGGGGCGTCAGGAGGCAAATTCGGCGGCACGATATCCAGCAAAACGCACGGCAGGCCCGCGTTCGCGAAGTGCGCCGCAATCCGCGAACCCATGGTTCCTGCTCCCAACACAACTGCCTTTTCGATGCGCCGTTCCATAGCCAGCCTTTGTTGCGGAATTATTCTCGGAGTGACAGGTTACAAAACCAGCAAGCAGCGGTCAAACGCGGGCATCACCGGCGGCAACAGCGCTAAAATGGAGAGATGGCGGAAGAAGAAAAGGCCTCGGGGCCATTGGCCTGGCTCAAGACCGCGAAAGACAAGTTTCGCGCGTTTGCCTATGGCACTGAGCCGCAGCGCGCGGAGCGCCCGCGCGTGGGGCTGGCTCTGGCGGGCGGCTTTGCCCGCGGCATCGCGCACATCGGTGTGATCCGCGTGCTGCGCGAGGCGGGCATTCCCATCGATTGCGTGGCGGGAACGAGCGTTGGCGCTCTGATTGGCGCGGCTTTTTGTGGTGGCGCCTCGCTCGAAGAAATGGAGAAAATAGGCTCGGTTACGACTTTCGCGGATTTCGGGCGCTGGACGCCGTCGTGGCTCGGGCTGGCCACTAACCAACGCATGGAGAAATTTCTCGCGCGCTTCACGCCTGCCAAGACGTTTGAAGAGTTGCAGACACCCCTGGCAATCGCGACCACGGACATTATCGACGGGGTCTCCGTATATTATTCGCATGGAGAGATCGTTCCGGCCCTTCGCGCGTCCTGCGCTTACCCGGGACTGTTTGTGCCGATTCAGTATGAAAACCGCACGCTGGTGGATGGCTTCCTGACGGCTCCCGTGCCCATCGAAGGCGTGCTGTTGATGGGCGCGGACCTCGTCATCGCCGTCTATCTGGAATCAGGGAATCTGGAGCAGCCACGCACGTTCACAGACATTCTCAGCCGCTCTTTCAACATTATCCAGCGGCATTCGGACCTTGCCTGGCGTACACAGGCGGACATCATCATCGAGCCGGACGTGAAGCAGTTTGTGTGGGACGATTTCACCAAAACACCAGATATGGTTGCAGCGGGAGAAATCGCGGCGCTGCATGCCTTGCCGCAAATCCGCGCCGCCCTGCGCGGAGAGAAGCGCGACTCCACCCCGGGAAGCGATCTCACTCCTGCCAGCTTGAAATAAGTCACGCATACAGCTTCGTGCCCTCGTGCTAATTGCTGCATAACCCTTCTGCATTTTCTGGCGCTACTTTCCCAGGAAGGACAGACCTATAATTTTCAGCGTCCGAATCAAGACAGAGTTCTTTGGGGAGGTGAAGCATGCGTCATTCTTTGCTCTTTGTCTTTTGTTTCTTGCTTCTCTCAGCCTCCGGCTTGGGTCAATCCAGCACCAGCGAATCACAGGGCATACAAGCTCTGGTGGCCGAAGTCCGGCAACTGAGAAAGGATTTGCAAGCTACCAATGGAAACGCGCTCAAAGCGCAAATTCTCCTTTACCGCTTGCAGGCGCAGGAGGCGGCGGTCGCCCGTGTTTCGGGACACCTGAATGATGTGCGTGCAAGGCTTGCCGAAGCACAGGATCGTCGGAGGGCTGTAACGGCTTCTTTGAAGCGGAATGAGGAATTTATCGACAACGCTGGGACCACTGAAATTTCTCCTGCAGACCGGAAACAAGTCCAATCCGAAATTTCTAGACTCAAGGCAGAACTCGAGAGTCTAGCCGCCGAAGAACAGCAAAGGCAATCCGCGGAAATGGAAGCTGAGGAGCAATTGCGTACGGAGCAGGCGAAGCTCAGCGGGCTGGAAGATCGCATGGACCGTCTGGAAAAGGAGTTGGACAACCCCCGTTAAACCTCACAACCGCCCGTTATCCAGAACTCGTTGTGCGAGACCTGTAAGAGCTCTATGTCGTTGTGACCTTCACCACCACGGGATCACCCTGGCCTTTGCCGCGCTGCGTCAGCCAGGCGGCAAGTCCTTCCGCAAAGCGCTCGGGAGTGAGGCGAAAGCTGGCTTCGATTCTTCCTTCAGCGACGGGTAACGTGTCGTCGAAATCAGCGGAGTTCGTGAAGTTGCGCATGCAAAATTGATCCAGCCACTCGAGCGGACAGGGTTTGGCTTCTCCCTGGATGACCACATTCACGTTGAATTTTTGTGCGTACATGAGACACGAGCGCCGCGTCGCAGCTCCCGCCTGTACATGCTAGGATGAAGTGTGTGCCGCCGCGAAATGGCCTACGAAGCCCGAGGCCGCTTGACGGAGTGTGCCAGTCCCATCGCTTCGAGCAGGCAGATGAAATACCAGCCGATGTCCGTTTGATACCAGCGCAGTCCGAGGCGCGCGGAGCCCGCATGAGTGTGATGATTCTTGTGCCAGTTTTCGCCCCATGCGGTTAGCTGCAATGGGCCAAGCCACCAGACGTTGACGCTGGAATCGCCACCCTCTTTTGCTTCGCCGAGGTGCGTCAGGCTGTTCACCAAGCATTGCATGTGCAACGAGTAGACCAGCCGCAGTGCGCCCAACCAGAAAAAGCTTATCCAGCCAAGACCGAGAATGGGTCCGATGAAAAGGGAAAGCAGAATCACCGGCGTTTCCGCCCAGCCCCAGATTTTGTAAATTCCGCCCGTCATCTCCGGTGCCCAGCGCTTCTTGTCGGCGGGCTCGGTCTGGTAGAGCCAGCGAAGATGCGCCCACCAGAAGCCGCCTTGCTTCGGGCTCGAGATGTCTTCAGGCAAATCCGTTACCGCATGATGCAAGCGATGATACGCAACCCAGCTCGCGGGATGTCCGGAGCCATTGAAAACCGCCCAGAAGATCAAGAACTGTTCGACGATCGGGTTGGTTTTGAGCGTCTTGTGCGCGAGCATGCGGTGATAGCAAACCGTGGTACCGAGTCCGCCGAATGCAGTGAAGAGCACCGCCAAACCGAGGACTTTGAGGCTTGGGATGGGAAAAAGGATCAAGCCGATAATGGACAGGACGTGAATGAGGATCAGATAGGTGAAAACGCCTTCCTTGCCGTGAACGGGCTTCCAAAACGGACGGTCCCACGGCTGCGCCTGCGGCGCTTGCTGCGTCAAGCTGATTTCCATGTAATCTCCGATGACCTGCAAAATTGAAGGCGCTGGTACCCCAGCCTGCTACACAAGAAGGCATCTACTACAATAGCATTGTCCGTCGACAAATGCTCGGAAACTGTGAAAGAGAATGTGGAAAAAGTGAATGGTTGGAATCGGACCGTTAACCTCGATCGGCCAGCGCTTGGCGAAAGGAGGCTGGGCTTTCCTAGGGGCGGAGCTTCCAAAGAATTTGCCGCAGCATGCCAAGCAAGAGTTCGGCATCGGCGGGGGAGAGATTCATGCGCCGAATAAACCGCCGAACTTTTTCTTCGGCGGGGGCTGCCGAACGCGATTTTGTGGCGCGGCTAAGTGTTGGTTTCTTCAGATAGCCACTGGCCTGCAAAGCGTCCAGCAAAAGTGTTGTGAGGCGCTCGAGATCGCCTGACGTTGCGAGCACCGGTTTTTTCGCTATCAATGAAGGTTTCGCTGTGCTCGCAAGTTCATAGAGGCACACGGCGACGGCCTGACCAAGGTTCATCGAGCGGTGTTCTTCGCGCGTCGGGACACGCAGCAGCCAGTGGCAGTGGCTCAGATCCTCATTCGAAAGGCCACGCTTCTCCGAGCCAAAGAGAAGTGCCACTCGGCCTGCGCGGAGATGCTTTCTAACCAGCTGTGTTTGAATTCCTCAGCTTGCGCGAGCAGAGATGCGGCTCCCACGGCGGAACGCGCTTCGCGAAAGGCCAATTCGAACAGATTCACCACACGCAGATGCAAAAAGCCAAAGTTGCTCATCGCGCGTGCAGCGGCGCCAATATTCAGCGGATTCCGCGTGTTCACCAGCACCACGCGCAGCCGTTCGAATGCGTTCTCTCTGGCCAAGTTATCTTTGGACAAGGTCTTATAATCTACATAAATCTACATCAAAGAAGTCTAAGAGAATCCTGCGTCGAAATGGTCCTGTCTCATAACCGCTTGAATGCGCTTAGTGGCCGCAAGGTTGCAACGAAGGCGAGGGCTAACATAGACTGTCCTCGGGTAGAATTATTGCGCCTGCTAACCTGGCCGTGCGTTCCCGCCTTGAAAAGGCCTGTTGGCATGGCCGACTCCATTTCGCTCCATGACCTCGCATTGCGGGGGGCTTCACGCTGAGCGCTAATTGTGTCGCAAGCAACCCAAGCGCCGCTCACTGGAAAGTCCGCGGCCAAAAGTGGTGCTGGCAGGGAGAGCAGAGTGGCAACTCCACTGGAAATCTGGGTTGAGGAAGCGGCCAGGCTGACGAAGCCAGACCGCATCGTGTATTGCGACGGGTCCGAGGCTGAATACCGGCGCATGATCGAACTGATGCTGCGCGAAGAAAACACCTTCGCGCTGAACGAAAAGACTTACCCGAATTGTCATCTTCACCGCAGTTCCGTAAATGACGTCGCGCGCACCGAGCATCTGACGTTTATCTGCTCGCCCGACAAGGACGATGCCGGGCCGACAAACAACTGGATGGATCCCGGCGCCGCGAAACACAAAGTGGGTGCGTTGTTTGATGGCGCCATGCGCGGGCGGACCATGTACGTCGTGCCGTACATCATGGGGCCGGTCAATTCGCCCATCAGCAAAGTCGGCGTGGAAGTTACGGACAGTCCCTACGTCGTGGCAAGCATGCGCATCATGTCCCGCATGGGACAAATCGCGATGGATCGCCTGGGCCCCTCCGGTGAGTTTGTTCCAGGCTTGCATTCACTGGGCGATCTCGATCCCATGCGCCGCTACATCGTGCATTTCCCCCAGGAAAAACTGATCTGGAGCATCGGGTCCGGCTACGGCGGGAACGCGCTGCTCGGGAAAAAGTGTTTTGCCTTGCGCATCGCCAGCGTGATGGCGCGCGAACAGGGTTGGATGGCCGAGCACATGCTCATCCTGGGTCTGGAAGCGCCCGGGGGAAAAGTGACGTACATGGGGGCAGCTTTTCCGAGTGCCTGCGGCAAAACCAACCTGGCCATGATGGTGTCGGCGCTCGAGAGCCAGGGCTACCGCGTGTGGACCGTGGGCGACGACATTGCATGGATGAAAATCGGCGATGACGGCTACCTGCACGCGATTAACCCGGAAGCGGGATTTTTCGGAGTGGCGCCGGGCACCGGAATGCTGACAAATCCGAACGTGATGGGAGCGCTTCGGAAAAACACTTTGTTCACCAATGTCGCCATGACCTCGGAGCGGGAACCGTGGTGGGAAGGAATTGGCAGCCATCCGCCCGCGGGACTCACGAATTGGAAGGGCGAGCCCTGGGATCCATCGAAAGGGCCTGCGGCACATCCTAATTCGCGCTACACCGTGCCGGCGAAGCAGTCGCCGAGCATTTCGCCGAAGTGGGAGGCGCCGGAAGGCGTACCGATTTCCGCGTTTATCTTTGGCGGAAGACGCGCACGCGTTGCGCCGCTGGTGTACGAATCGTTTGACTGGCAGCACGGCGTGTTTGTCGGGTCGTCGATGGCTTCAGAAACCACCGCGGCAGCGACCGGGGACGTGGGAGTCACGAGGCGCGATCCTATGGCCATGCTGCCTTTCTGTGGATACAACATGGCGGACTATTTCGCCTATTGGCTGCAGAGGGGGAAGAAAATCCCTAAGCCGCCGAAGATTTTCCACGTGAACTGGTTTCGTAAAGGCGCGGACGGAAAATTCCTGTGGCCCGGGTACGGCGAAAACGTGCGCGTGCTGAAATGGATTCTGGAGCGCGTGGAGGGCCGCGGCGCGGCGCAAGAAACCCCTATTGGCTATGTGCCGGCAAAGAACGGCATGACACTCGACGGAATGAAAATCTCCGATGAAGCGCTCAGCGAATTGCTCAGCGTGAATACCGCTGATTGGGAAAATGAGCTGGAGGATTCGAAGCAGTTCCTCATGAAATTCGGTGCTCGTCTGCCCCAAGAAATTCGCGAGGAGCACGCCAAGGTTTCGAAGCGCTTTCAGCACCTCGTTACGGCGTAGTTTTCCTCATGACCCTGAGCGAACTCGTGAATTTGTACCGTTTGCGCGCCGGTGATTTTGGCCAGCCTGTCGCGCTTTCGGCGTTCTCCCTTTCACAAGCTGAAACCGAGCGCCTTTTTTCCGCGTACGAGGAGGACTACCACATCAGCCGCTTTTTTCACTTCACCGATGGTAACGGCCAGAAGTTTTCGATCAACGGCTTTTCCTCCACGCACGTTTCGATCGACGCCGAAATCCAAGCGATTCTTTAACGCGGGTCAGCGAACTCCCCTATGCCGGCGAATTCGCCCTGACCGCTTACGCGGTGGCGGCTTTGACTTGGGACAGGGCGGCGGCGACTTCTTTCAGGTCGGGCACCACGGGAATGTCGTAATTCCTGAACCACGCCACGTTCCCCGCTTTATTGACGATGGCAATCGCGCGCCCGGTGATGCCCTTATCGGCCAGATACACGCCGTACTTTTCGCTCATCGCTCCGCGCGGGTGAAAATCTGCCAGCAGAGAATATTTGATCCCCATTTTCTCCGCGTAAGCCTTGTGCGACCAAACACTGTCCACGCTCACGCCGAGCACTTCCGCGTCCAGCGTCTCGAAGTTCTTCATGTCATTCACGAAGCAGGCGTGTTCGTTGGTGCAGGTCGGACTCCAGTCCAGCGGGTACCACACGAGCACGACGTTCTTCTTCCCCGCAAAATCCGACAACTTCACTTCTCTCTTTTCCTGATTTTGCAGCGTAAAGTCCGGCGCTTTCTGTCCAACCGCGATACTCATAACCTTCCTCCTGATCTAAATAGTCTGCAAAAGTCTCCCAAGCATCTTATCGAAACCTCAGAACCTAATCCACAAGGCGCAATCCAGGCCGCGACCAGTTCCACTCATGATGTCAGTGATCGGTGTCTCCGTCGTAGACGATTTTTCCGCCGACGAATGTTTTCAAGACACGGATGGAAAGAATTTCGGGCGGCGGAATTTTCGTAATATCTTTCGAGATGACGGTTAGATCGGCCAGTTTGCCCTTCTCAATGGAACCCTTGTTGCTTTCTTGAAACTCGGCGTAAGCAGCCTCTGCGGTGTAGCCGCGCAGCGCTTCTTCAAGCGTAAGCTTCTGTTCAGGATGCCACCCGCCGGACGGATTGCCCTGCGGATCCTGCCGCGTGATGGCGGCATAGATTCCGTAAAAGGGGTTGAGGGTTTCGCCGGGAAAATCGGAACTCAGCGGCAGATGCGCGCCGGAATCCTTCACCGAACGCCAGGCGTAGGCGCCGCTGAT
>QHYM01000092.1 GCA_003223295.1 Acidobacteriota bacterium
TTTTGACGATTTCGGATGCTTTGTGTTGCCACCAAAAATGGTACCCTCTCAGGAGGAACCACAATCTTGAACGGCGAATGCAGCGCCCTCCTGTAGGCTTAAACTGCGAAGGTCATATCCTTATTCCCGAAGTCCTCTAGCTGAGTTCCGCGCAGTGCTTTCTCGCGCCGCTCATTCCTTGTTCTGCGGGGCATTGGTCTTCCGGGCAACAAAGTCTCCCGGCCGGCCCTCAGCCGCGAGCTTCCACTGCGGCTTCAACTCGAGTGTCCAGCCTTTTCCCACCAATGGCACTTTGGTTGCGTCCGTGGGCGCGGGCACCTGCACGCGCACAATCCTTCCATTTTCGCGCGCAAAGAGCGCTCCTTCGGTAGTCTTCAACAATCCCCACGCATCGGTCACTTGAATATCGCCTGCATACAGCGTCAATTTGTCGTCCAGCGCCAGCACCGCGTTCGGATCGAAGGTGTAGTTGAATTCCAGGCCCACCGGCAGCACCAGCACCGGCCCGTCCACGAAGGTCTTTCTCGCTGCCGCCATGCGCGCCTGATGCTTCGCTTCCCGCTCCGTCTCGATTGCTACGACTTCGCTGGCGTCGTAGCGTTCCGCGCGCCGCACCGCTTCCGCTTTGTTCGTCGCGGCAGGAACTTGCACTCCATACGCGCGCGCCAGCAATTCCGAAAATAAAGCGCATCCGCCACATCGCGCTTCCGTTCTTCGCCTTGCTGCCAAAACGCGTGTTCCAATGCGCGCCATTCTATCTGCAGCCAAATGCGTCCTTCGAGCGAATCGAGGTGCCCGTTTTGCGCGTCCGCAGGTTTCAAACCGATCCCCGCTTGCACGCGATGAAAGCATTCGTGCAGCATCAATCGCATGCGCGGCTGCTTGTACTGCGGCAAGGGCCACATCACCATGGTCCACTCGACACCCGCCCATTTCGTGGCGGTATTCGCGACGCCCAATTCCGGAGGCGCGGTGCCCACGTACACGCCATCGAGCGGTTTCAGCGTGCCTTCCACGTCCACCTGATTCGCTATGGCGTAGCGCGTGCCGTAATCCACAAAGAGCAGCGGCCCGCACAGCGGTACTTTCCAGAGTCCGCCGTTGTCTCGCTCCGAGAGCGCCTTGGCCTCCGCAAAATATTGCCGCGCCTTACCAGTCTCTATCGCGGGAGTTTGGGCTGCCAGCCGCGCGACCCCGGCCATTACGACGACACCAACGAGCAGGGAGGCGCGAATGCAGAAAGCTCGAACCGGGCAAGCTGGTTTTTTCATTTTCGCTCACGTTGCAGAAGGGGGTGAACGCCGTACTTCCTTTTCAGACGCAAAAAGGCAATGCTGAGTGAGCAGGTTTTCACACCTGGAGCGTGCGCAGGTAGGGAACGCTGGCTTTCATCATGTCCAGGTTCATTTCGACGAAATAATTCTTGACGCCGCCAGTTTTCGCCGCGGTGAAGATTTTCTTCCAATCCAAAGTGTCCTGGCCGACGGGCATGATTTTCTTGGTTTGCGCCGACCAGCCTTGAACGTGCATGGAAAAGAAGCGGCCCGGATACTTCGTGAAGTATTCCGCGGCATCAAAACCTTCGCTGATGGTTGAAACTTGGAACTGGAACTTGATCAACAGGGGGTCAAGCAGGCCCAGCAACACGTCATAAGTCCGCTTGCCGTCTACCATGGAGGTTTCGAAGCCCTCGTTGTGCAGGCCCTGCTGGATGCCCGCCTTGTTGGCGAGTTCGCCCATTTTGTTGTATTCATCGGCGACGCGCTTCACATCATCCATCGTGGGATTCTTGGGTCCTTCCAGCGTTGGCACGATCATTTGGGTAAGGCCCACATCTTTGGCCCAAGCGATACGGCCCGCCTGGTCCTTCCTCAGCTCATCGATGCCAAAGTGCGAACTCACGCACGTGACACCTGCATCGCCCAGGATTTTTTTCAGCTCGGCGGGCGTGTATTTGGCGAGGCCAGCAAAACCTGAATCGGCGTAACCCACCGGTGAGCACAGCTCGATGGTCTGAAATCCCGCGGCGGCAAGCTGCTTGATGGTGCCGGGAAAATCCTTGGCGATCATCTCGCGGACCGGCCACGTCTGGCATCCAATGGGCAGTCCCAGCGGACTGGCGCGAAGCTCCAGCGCGCCCGCAGAGAGCAACCCTGCCGCGGCGGCGCTTTTCGCTGTATTTCCTAGAAATTCTCTTCTTGTCATCGCGGACATTTCGACCTCCAAGATCTCGCTAGAATAGACCGCCGTCATACCAAATGCTGAGCCAGATTACAATTGCCCCAAATTCACCCCGTTCGACTAATTTGCGTTAGTGTGCAAGCGGGTCGGGACGAAGCTGGAAATGCAACACCTTGCTCGTCGTTCCTTTCCCGCCTTCTGCGTGAAAAGGTGTTCGCGTGCCATAGGTAGCCCACAGTCCCTTTCCCTTCCAGCCAGTTTTCGGGTCGTCAATCCGCCCGTCCATCCCCTTCGCGTAGAATCCCATCGGATACGGCACGCGGAGGACCACGAATTTTCCCGTATCTGGCAACAGGGCCAGCAGCGCATCATTCCCGTTGCCGGTGGCAATCGGTACATTCTTTCCCAATCCAAAAGTGTCGAACTGATCCACCCAATCGTAGTAGCTGGCCTCGGCGCTACCAGGGTCCATAACTCCCTTCAACTGTGGCCCTGGAAGCTGATAAAGCGTCCAGCCCTCGGGACAGTGCTGTCCTGTTGCGGTAGGCCCGTTGAGCGGCCCCTTACACTTCAGGCGATCGAAGCTTGCCAAGTGCCCGCTTGCAATAACCGTCCACACCACGCCGTTGCGATCAATATCCAGCCCGCGCGGCGAGAACCCATGAGCCGGCGCGTTTGGATTGTTCCAAGGCAGTTCGTAGACTTCCGCCAGGGCGGTTGCCGGCGGATTCGTTCCTGGGTTTAAGCGAACAACTGCGCCAGGGAAGCCCAACACCGTTCCCCAAATCGCCCCATCCACGGGGCTCACGGTCACCCCGTAGAAAGCTGCGTTGATGCGTTTGTCTTTAGTGGGATCGACGGGCTGCTCCGGCTCAACATACTCATCCCGCTTTCCGTTGCCGTTGGTGTCGAGAATGAGCGCCGTCCAGCCCTGGGACTTCTCTTCATCGTGGGTCTCATCGAACATCTTTGTGTTCAGCCAGCCCACGGCTCCGCCGCCGCCACCGCTGCTCGTCCACAAAGTGTTGTTGGCATCCTCCGCAAACACTAAATGGTGCGTCCCAAAGCAGGTGTTAATGAGCGTCATCTGCTTGGTTCTTGGATCGTACACGGCGAGTTGGCGCCCACTGCTCTTGAGCGGAAACAAAACCGCCGATGGATGGCTCGACCCTTCTTTGCAGAAGGCTGGATTGTCGCTAGGACGAATTCGGGACGTAATCCACACTCTACCCTTTTCATCGAACATCGGATTGTGCACGTTGCCTTGGCTATGCCAAATGGGTTCGTCTCCCCAATAGGGAGAAGGCGCAGCTGGCTTGTCGTCCGCACTCGAGGGAGTCTTTGGGTCGCGCACAGGCACCTTGACCTGACTTGCCGCGGCGCCCGCGGGATCGAGGACCGGTAGGTAATCCACGCTGAGCTCGGCAGCTCCGTAGATCAGACCGTTGGCGTTCAGGCGGGGGTTGCGCTTGTCGGCGGCGATCTCATCGTGGAGATACGCTTTTGGGTCGGCCCAGTCCCACTCGGTGATGACCACGTTTCGTTCCACACCCTGCGGTCGCGGCGGCATTGGTGGCAATTCACCCGCAGCAATCCGGTCGGACCAATCCGCGAACATCTTCAATGCGCGCTCCGGCCCAAGTTGCCCTAGCCCATTGATCATGTTGTTGCCCGCTTGCCCGGACAGCAGGCGCCGGGACCAAGCCTGGATCGTGGAATCGAAATGGCCCAGGTTCTTTGGAATCTCGCGCGTGGCCTTATCGCCCATTTGATGGCACGACCAACAGCTATCGGTCTTCACTAGGTGCAGCCATTGGCCTTGGCTTTTCATGTTCTCCGGAATGCCGTTGCCCTTAGGCCCCGTGCCGGGGAACTCGGTTCTCTCCGCCACGTGCAGCAGGGAGAACCAATAGATGGCTGGGTAGTATTCCGCCGCGGCGTGGGCATTCGGCGCCACCACCGCTGTCAAGTTGACGAGTTTTCCGGGCGCAGCCTGGACCGGTGAGGAATCCACAAGCCCGTACCCGCGCACCCATACTCGGTAATTCGCCTTGGGAAGCTGCGGCACCAGGTAGCGACCGCTATCATCCGTGGCCACGATCTTCGCGAGTTTGGTGGGAAGGTCCGTCGTCTCCGCGATGACCCACACTCCAGCTTCGAGACCCTTAGTGCTCGTGACCACACCGCCGATGTCGTCGTTCCCGATCGAGATCTTTTCCTCGGCGCCCTTCTGCGCTTGTCGCCCAGTTGCCGAAGCTACGAGGATCACGACTGCTGTGATCAGCCCAAAAGGATACAAGAGTGTCTTGCTCATGATGTTCTAACCTCCTGCAAAATTACGCGGCGCCTCGCGCGGCGGACTTGACGTCACGGCCGGGAACGACATCGACCTGCAGCATAGGATCGGCCGCCGGCACGTAGGTGGTCCCCAGACCTAATTCGCGCCGCACGATGTTGCAGCCCTGGGCGATGGCGCTTGCTTTGTAGAAGGCAATTTCGCGGTTACAGCCCTGGCGGCCGAAGCCGCAGTCGCTGGAGACAACCAAGCGTTCGGGAGGGATAAACTCCAGCGCTTTGCGAATCTCCCGAGCGACGTCCTCCGGCCGGTCCGCCTGCAGCGAGCGATGACTTACCGCGCCGATGGCAATCTTCTTTTTGAGATCGTTCTTGAACGGCGCGAACAACTCGAGGTCTTTCTGCTGGCGGTCCTTCATTTCGAGCGTCCACACGTCGCCGCGGCAGCGCTCCAGGTAAATCTCGATGGAGTTGGCGTAACTGGTGTCCTCCATCACGCGCTGCATGTTGGGATTGCCCCAGCAGGTGTGGATCCAAAGCTCGACGTCATCGAGCCCTTGGACCTCTCGATTGAACGCGTCGATCATGAATTTCACTTCCTCGTGGTCCTTGCCGTAGGTGTTCGCCATGAAATGAAACGTTGGCTCTTCGATCTGAATGCACCGGCAACCGCCATCGCGCAGCGCCAGCAATTCTTTGTTCATGGCCTCGGCCATGTCCCAGATGACTTGGCGCTTGTCCTTGTACTTGGGCGTGTGAATGTCGAGGAAGAGCGCCATCACCTGCGAACAGCAAGTGCCAAACTTGATGGGCTTGCGCGTCTTGGCCTGCGCGATGCGCCACACTTTAGCGTAATCCAACGGCCGGTGCTCGATCTTGTCCACGACATGCGGCCAGCGCCACCCGGTGTAAATCTCGTTCAACAGTGTGCCCGGCGGATAATGAAGCCAGGGCGCCGTAGTCTCCTCCGGTTGCAGGTGATCGCCTTCGAAGCCGGCCCAGCGCTGCAGCGGGTAATGGTGCCAGGCGCGTCCCGCCATGTCCTCATCCACGTGAAGGTCGCCGTGCGTCAGGACGTCGAGCCCGGCGCGCTCCTGATCGCTGATCACCACGGACATGGCATCCTGAAACTTCTCGCGAAAGCGCACGTCGAGCATGCAGGTGTCGAGAGGGCGTCCCCACATACTCACGTCGCACCAACGTGGCCGCGGGAAAGAACCTGTGGTCGTACTGGGGAGAATCAAATCGGCAGTGGCGGTGAACATGGTTGCCCTCCAGAGGCTGGAATTATACCTCCACCAACGATGCTTGGAATGCCTGGCGAGCGGAGAATCTTCAGAATGGGACGTAGGAAAAGAGAGGGTTCAGAAAAAAGTCAAAACCGCACTCATGCTTCGCATAAATGGGCCTGACCGAGGGAGTGCGCAACTTCTCGGTGGACTCTCCTTAGTGAACGAGTTGCAGCGCGCCCATCATTTCCAGCTCGTCGACCATGGCGTAGAACTCCTCCCGCTGCTGAAGTGCGGTCAGAAGCTCGAGCGTTTTTCCGTAGGCGGCGATCGCTCCGGTTAGCTTGTGAAACTCCGGAGAATCTTTGGCCGTCCAGCGCCTTTGGATGTGCGCATCCGCTGAAAGTTCGAGGATTCGTTCGATGCCTATGTTTGCAAGACCAGAGTTCGCTTTCATCATCGACCGGCCCTCCTTCTGTTACATAAGGGTATAGACACCCCAAGATCCTGCACGCGAGAGAAACCTGCAATTTGCAGGGGGCTGATTACCGGAGGAGCGATAGGGTGTACGGCTGCCTCCAGACGGTGGAGCAGGCTTCCAAGAGCATCGTTGGTGTGGAACGTATTTCGCAGAAGCTGGTATCTTTCTCCGGGGTCAAAACAGACCAACCAAGACACAAGTGGCTGCGGAAAATCCGTCCAGAAACTCGCTTGGCGGCGCGATGGCATTGCCGCCGGCGCGTCCCGTGGCCGCGATCTTCTGGGGCGGTCTGCTCGCCGAGATCTTCGATATCACGCAGGCTTTCATCGGGTCTGGCTTGCTTGGCGCGAAGCCCTTCCGGATACTGCAGCACATTGCCGGAGGAGTTTTTGGAGCCCGGTCGATGGAGATGGGATGGACGTCCGCGGCGCTTGGCCTGATCTTTCATTTCACCATCGCCTTCACCGCCGCGGCCGTCTACTACCTCGCCAGCCGGATACTGCGCGTGTTGGTCGACCGCGCTGTCCTTTGCGGGCTGGCCTATGGCGAATGCCGCGCATCCCCGGTTGCGTGATGCGTTTCACCGTGGACAGCTTCGCCACGCGCGCCACCCACGACGGGTGATCTAAATTTCCTTTCGCGCTGTTACCGAGGGCTTTTATTATATTG
>QHYM01000473.1:0-1019 GCA_003223295.1 Acidobacteriota bacterium
AGATCTGGTTTCAACTGCTTGCATTTCTCTACCGCTTCCCGTCCGTCACTGGCCTCTCCGCAGATCTCCCATCCTTCATGAGATCCAAGCAGCGAACACAGACCGAGCCGAAAAACCGGATGATCGTCAGCTAATAAAATGCGAAATACGCTCATAGAACCTCCCCATAGAACCCCAGGACCTTCCCACAGATCTGGCAGCAGAGACACGCCCGCTTCTGCCATTTCAGAGTTGGTGAATTCTTGCATTCAGAGTTCCTGAGGTCTGGTCAAAATTGAACATCATTGTTGGCGAGGCTTGTTGAACGCGCAGATGCAGCCGGGAAACAGTGCGACTCTCCACTCGCCACTTGCTCCACCGCCGCAAATTAGGCACTTGCTGGATCTAATCCAGAAAATGGCGCGATCTTCATCGCGACCAGCACTTCCAATAAAGTTGCCGTGTTGCGAACGCTTCCAGAGATGCCGAGAAGCGCCTCTGAGACCAAAGGATGTTGTTCCGACAGAAAGTCGAGACGGTCACTCACGTTGTGGAGTTGCTGAGCTTCGTACAGGATCGCGGTCGAAGGCACGGGTAGCCAGCTTTCCTGGGAGGCCTAAGAGGTAAGTTTTCCAGATGGGCTGACTTAGTTCAGGGAACCTGAAAGAGGAGAAGGTGGTAACCACCTCAAATCCAGTCTATCACGTGAACAGTTCGGAATATTGCGGCCCTCGTTGGACTCTGCCAGCCCAACTTAGTTTGACCAAAAAAAACGCCCTGCTGGAGAGGAGGGCGCATTTCGAGATAGAGGTTTGAAGACCTCAGTTCGCGATTGAGCCGATAATAATGCAGACGGAAAGTCCGGCGATGTTCAATATTGCACAGTCCGAGATCTAAATTGCAGCCAAAGCTAGGCTGCGGAGGAACTGGAGAGGGCTATGGGTTCGACAAAACTGAGCATAGCCTGCTTCAATTGCGAATCCACTTCGTCCGCGATGGTGATCACGTCCAGCAGCACCGCGCTGAAATTCACTTTTCGT
>QHYM01000473.1:1060-2671 GCA_003223295.1 Acidobacteriota bacterium
TCCCGTGCGGGTGTCGAGATGTTGGCCTGGGTAGTCCGTGGAATTCGTAAGCGGTAAATTAAGTCGGCAAGAAGATTAGGAAGATGTCCGGTGCGTTCCTCAAAGCTCAATGGGATACAAGTCAACTCTTCGTCGTGTTCCACCAGTTTCATCCAGTCCTGAATGGTAGCGTCGAGGTCCTGCTCCAGGATGGAGGCCACGCTTTTCGCGGTAAACGGTTTGCGCAGTACGCGGTGCGCGACTCGGTCGTGGATAATTTCTCGGAGTGCGGCGATTTCGATTGGCTTTACCAGAACGTCATCCGCCTGTGAACGAATGACCGACAGAGCCTCGTCCAGCTCTGGATATCCGCTGAGCACCAGCGTTACTGCCTCGGGGTGGTGTGGCGCATCGCACTGACCACAGTGAAACCATCCCCCGCATGCGGCATATGCAGGTCGGAAAGCAGTACATCAAAGTTTTCTGTCGCGATGCAGTGGAGTGCCTCGCGTACCCCCGCTACTGCGACGACGTCGAACCCATCGCGTTCGAGCGCCGTCTGCAACATCTGGCGGACAGCGTCATCGTCCTCTGCGAGTAAAATTCTAAGCACTTACCGCTTCCTTCTCCCCTTAAGAAAATCTTGTGCTCCAGGCTTTCCGATAGACTACGAAACTTCCGCCAATGCCGTCTGTTCAAAATTGCACAACTGGAATGCATAGGCATTAACGCGGTTGGTTCGATGACCGGTTCGGACAGCTCGGTTTTATTGAGTACAAGGGCGGTTTTGGAAGTTCACAGTTCACTACTTAACATCGTGCTGCACGAGGAATGTTTCCCCTACTGAATCAGTGCGGCGTGCACATTTACACGGTTCCAGTCCGCTTGAATCAATTTAAGTGCAATCAGGTCAAGGACAGACTTGGCTTAGGTTTCAAAGCTTCGGTCACAGCTTTTTCACAGACACTGTTGAAAAGTAGGATCACTCACGAACCGTTCAGTTGTTGCCCGCTCGCAACATGCGCCTGGCATGGGTCGTTCCCCAGTACTACGCCCAACTGTTCCAATCAGGCGCTCCGACGATTTCTTATTGGCGACGCTAGGTTTACGTTCGGGTATTCGGAGGGGCAGGGCTGACGGCAAATGCAAGCGCGGCGCAGTTTCGACCTGGAAAAAGTCACACTTCGCTCATCATCCGGTGCCGGCATTGCGGTGCTCGGATTGCGCTGCAGGAATACAAGCGTATGGAGGGCAAAAACCTCGAACATCCACGCTGCGGCGGCGGGCGTCCAACCCTTGCTGATTAGGATACGCGGTAGGAGAAATCGAAACGTCCACGCTTCGGGCATTCCGTTGTGCGAGATGGCGTTTCGGGTGCTAGACTCCAGGAGTCCCTTTACACATCCCTCCGTCGTGCCGCCGTCGCGTCGGTCTCTTGTGCAATCTGATGCGCATCGGAGGCCGGTCTGCTGGTAACCAGCGTGGGCGTTGTCGCCAGGTCGCAATATTAGAAGAGATCGACCTCTTGCGACACAGGATCGATGAACTGAGTACGAACACTGTCATTTTGATCGCCCGAGCTGAGAAGTTGATCCAAGAATCGGAAGCGCTATCATCACGGCTCAAGTCTCT
>QHYM01000320.1 GCA_003223295.1 Acidobacteriota bacterium
CGAACCGTGGAAGGTTGGCGACAGGAAGTTGTCCACAATTTCATTTATCTGGTGCACAGCCGAAATCCCGGCATTGCCTTTGGTGTACTGGCGGATTCCGCCTCCGTCCTGACGCGCGTCATCCTAATCGCCGGTTCGCTTGTGGTGATTGGCGTCCTCGGGTGGCTGCTGGTAGCGGGCAAAAGCGACAGCGCCATGGGAAACGCCGGCCTGGCGCTATTGCTTGGCGGCGCCGCCGGCAACGTCGCCGACCGCATCTTCCAGGGAGCGGTAACCGACTTTTTTGAAGTGTGGCTCGGCACGTATCACTATCCCGCATTCAACGTCGCAGATTCTGCCATCACAATTGGTGCGGCGCTCATCCTTCTTGACGTATTATTTGGCCGCAAGCAAGAAACACCCCGTCAAGTCTCCTGAGTTTGACGAGGAAGAATCTCATGGGCAGCTGGAACAATTTGAATCGCCGCGATTTCCTGGGCCGAGCGCTGGGCGCGGCGGCCTCGTTTTACGTCCTGCCTCCCGGCGCTGCTCTTCCCGGCGATTTGCTCCAGCAGCCAATGAAGTTCGCCCCCTTCCAGTTTCCCGAGGAATTCATTTTTGGAGCGGCGACAGCGGCTTATCAGATTGAAGGAGCCTGGAACGAAGATGGCAAGGGTGAGTCCATCTGGGACCTCTTCTCCCACACCCTCGGCAAGGTGAAGGGTGGGTACACGCGTGGGAAGTCTGGCCCACCGGCTTCTACGAGCTACTGATGCGCATCTCGCGTGAATACAAAGGGACGCCGATGGAAATCACCGAGAGTGGCTGCTCTTATCTGGATGGACCAGATGAGCACGGCCGCATCCCTGACGACCGCCGCATCCAGTTCCTGCGCGGGTATTTGGATGAGCTGGGCCGCGCCATGATCAACAGCTGCAATGTGCGCGCCTACCATCATTGGAGCCTGATGGACAATTTCGAATGGGCGGAAGGTTTCTGCCAGCGCTTCGGCCTGGTCTACGTTGATTTTCGATCGCAGAAACGGACCATCAAAGACTCGGGCAAATGGTACGCAAAATTGGCCGACGCCGGCGACCTCCAGTAATGACCGCCACGAAACACGAAGAGGAAGAAACTAGCGTAAGCACGCCAGCACTTGGGGCGGTTCACCAGCAATTCACAGTTGAAGCTCACGAAGTGGGGCGGCGGCTCGATGTGATCGTGGCGGAGCATTTCTCGCAGCTAAGCCGCACCCGTGCTCAGGAATTAATCGACTCGGGGCACGTGCACCTGGACGGCAAGCCCGCGAGAAAAGGATCGCTGCATCTTCGTGGCGGCGAAAAAATCTCTATAGAAATTACCGAGCGGCCCGCAATGACTGCGAAAGCGGAAGCCATCCCGCTCGAAGTGCTCTACGAAGACCAGGACGTCATTGCCATCAATAAACCCGCGGGAATGACCGTGCATGCCGGTGCGGGAAACGTGTCGGGCACCCTGGTGAACGCGCTTCTCGGGCGTGGGCTCGAACTTTCCAGAGGTGGTAATCCTCTTCGCCCGGGAATCGTGCATCGCCTCGATAAGGAAACTTCCGGAGTGATTCTGGTGGCTAAGAACGATGCCGCGCAGGCCAAGCTTGGAGAAGCGTTCCAGCAGCGCGCCGTAAAAAAAACTTATCTGGCGCTGGTGCAAGGCATTTTGAAAGAAAAAACCGGAAGCATCGAACTGGCCATTGGACGCGATCCCCTGCACCGCACACGCATGACCGCGGCGCGGAAGTCTTGGGGCGGGGCAGCCACTGCGAATCCTCGCCAAGCGCGCACGGATTGGCGTGCGCTGGCAATCGTCGAGAACACGACACTGGTCGAAATCCAACTCCACACCGGACGCACGCATCAAATCCGCGTGCACTTCTCCGCGCTGAAGCATCCAGTGGTTGGCGACACGCTTTACGGAGCAGCGGCCCAATTGCGCGTGGGCAAGCAAGCGCTGCCGAAGTTGGAGCGCAATTTTCTGCACGCCGCGAAGCTAGGATTTGCGCAACCGCGCACGGGCGCATGGATCGAGGTTCGCGCGCCGCTGCCGGGGGAACTCGTGGAATTCTTGGCAAGACTCTGTGCCGCTGCCGGCGAACCGCAGAGCCGAATTGACGCTGCGCTCGCCGGATACCTATAATTCATGAAAGCGATGAATCGGCCAAACCTTGTAATTACGGCTTTGCTGACAGCGGCACTCCTGCTTCTTGTGTCCGCAGATTGGGCGCAGCAGTCCCCTGGCGGCGCGAAGCAGCAACCCCCCGCAGCTCCCAGCCAGCAGGCCAACCCGCAAAGTGGTCAAACGTTTCGAACGGAAGTCAACCTCGTTGACGTGCTTTTCACCGTCTTAAACCGTCGCAACAAATTGGTACCCGACCTGGAGCAGGGAGACTTCAAAGTTTTCGACGAAGGCAAGCCGCAGGACATTCGTTATTTCAGCAAGCAGACGGATTTGCCCCTGCGCATCGGGATGCTGCTCGACACTTCCAACAGCATTCGCGACCGCATCAAGTTCGAACAAGATGCTTCGGTCAGTTTTCTTTTTAGCGTGCTGCGCCGCAATAAAGACGAAGCGTTCGTGATGACCTTCGATGACGAGCCGCAAGTCATTCAGGCGTTCACGAGCGATACGGGAGCGTTGCGCGACGAGATTATGCGCACGCGGGCCGGAGGCGGCACGGCCATTTACGACGCCGTTTACGAAGCTTGTTCGAAACAATTGAACCATCCGCCGCGTCCGCCGGGAGACCAACCCGACGTTGTGCGCCGCGTCATGATTCTGATCAGCGATGGCGACGACAATTTATCCACGCACACGCGCTCCGAGGCCATCGAACTGGCGCAGCGCACCAGTGTGGTCATCTACACCATTAGCACCAGCACGCAATGGGTTTCGCTGTCGGAAACCGATCCGAACAAGACCAGTGACCGCAAATACCATCTCACCGAAGGCGACCAGATTCTTCAGCAGCTTGCGGAAGAAACGGGCGGCCGCGCGTTCTTCCCCTACCATGTGGACGATCTCGACCAATCCTTTCAGGACATCGGCGACGAGCTGCGCAACCAGTATTCCATCGCCTATCAACCCATGAACTACGTGCGGGACGGGCGCTATCACAAAATCCGCGTGGAAGTCCCCGATCACAAGGGCTATCAGGTGCGCGCGCGGCGCGGTTACTATGCGCGCCCGAATCAGGATTCGAATGCTCCGTCAGATCCCGGTGCGCCGGGGCCGCACGGAACCTCGAAGCCCTGATTTTCGATTTCGGCCTCTAACCCTTACGAACATGCCTGGGCAAGTGGAGTTGGGACCTGAAACGCAAAGAGCAGTTCAGGCGTCTCACCGTTAGTCTTGCGTGGGCAGGCTCATTCCAATCAAGCAAGTTGGCAAGCAAATCCTGGAGGCGAGTGTGCGAAAGCATAGGAATGCCTTACTGATTCTTTTGTTGGCCGTTGCCGTGGTTCCTGTGGGCGCGCAGGCGCCTGGCCCCGCGGATCTGAACGCCATCTCTCAAATCAAAGACGAAGGCTTCAATCATTCGCAGGTCATGGATACGATGAGCTACCTCACGGACGTCTACGGCCCGCGCCTCACCAATTCGCCGAACGTCAAGCAGGCCGCCGAATGGACCATGAGCAAAATGAAGGAATGGCAGCTTGCGAACGTGCACCAGGAATCGTGGGGACCTTTCGGCAAAGGCTGGTCGAACGAACGGTTCTCATTGCAGGTGATTTCGCCGCGGCCATTTCCTCTTATCGCGTATGCCAAAGCGTGGACCCCGGGCACCACTGGTGTCGTCACGGCAGAGGCTGTGTGGGCTCCCATTCAAAAAGAAGAAGACATCGAAAAGTATCGCGGAAAGCTGAAGGGAAAATTTGTCCTGACGGCGCAGCAACCCGAAATTCCAGCGCGCACAGAAGCGCAGTTTCATCGCCTCACCGACGCCGAACTGGTGGAGGAAGCAACGCAGCCGGTGCCGACGGCGCGTGGCCCGGAGGATCGATTCGCCCGGTTTCGTGCGCAGCGCGAACTCAATGAAAAAATCCAGAAGTTCCTCGTAGAAGAGGGCGTGGCTGCGTGGCTCGAACCTTCTCCGGGAGATGACGGGACGGTATTCGTGTCGGGAGGCGGTGGACGCGACCCCAAGGATCCTCCCGCTCCGCCGCGCGTAGCCGTTGCCAGCGAAAATTATGGCCGGCTGGTGCGCATGCTCGACAAGAAGATTCCAGTAACGCTCCAGGCGGACATCCAGAACAAGTTTTACGAAGACGACCTGAACTCCTTCAACATCGTCGGCGAAATTCCGGGGTCGGACAAAGGCAAAGCCGACGAAATCGTCATGGTGGGCGCTCACTTTGATTCCTGGCACTCCGGGACGGGCGCCACGGATAACGGCGCAGGCTCTGGCGTGATGCTGGAGGCCATGCGCATTCTCAAAGCCACCGGCGTGAAGCTCCGGCGCACCGTACGCATTGGTCTATGGACCGGTGAGGAACAGGGCTTGCTCGGCTCGCGCGCGTACGTGAAACAGCATTTCGCCGATTGGGAGCCTGACACCTCCACCACAGAAAAAATCAAAGTGCTGCCCGAACACGCAAGGCTCGACGCGTATTACAACGTGGACAATGGCTCGGGGAAAATCCGCGGCATCTATCTTCAGGGCAACGAGGCCATCGCGCCGCTCTTCTCACAATGGATGGAGCCGTTCCGCAATCTGGGCATGACCACGCTGACGATTCGCAACACCGGCGGCACCGATCACCTGGCGTTCGATGCGGTGGGCCTCTCCGGCTTTCAGTTCATCCAGGATCCTCTGGATTACGACACGCGCACGCACCACTCCAACATGGACGTCTACGAGCGCATCCAGGAGCCGGACATGAAGCAGATGGCTGTGATTGTCGCTTCTTTCGTCTACCTGACCGCCAACCGCGACGAGATGGTTCCGCGCAAGCCGCTTCCCAAGACGCGCCCCAAGCGCACAAGTCCGTTCTAGGCGTTTGGCAAAGGAGTGGCGAGTGACGAGAAAAGACAAGAGATAGCTAATAAGCTGACAGTTCACAGCTGACCCCTAAGAAAAGAGGCCAGCCAAAGCGGCCCCACCTTTGCATTAAACAAAACCGCAAGGATGGGCCACCCAAGAGGTCTCATCGGCTGGGGGGCGGCCACCCGCCTTACCAGGAATTACGCGAACGTGGGATAATCGTGCCGGCCTTCCTCGTATGAACCCACTCACTCGACGCAGGTTCCTTAAAGACACCTCGACGGCGACAGCCGCCGCCATGCTGCCGCCTTTCTTTTTGCAGACCTCCAGCAAGTCCGGCAGTCGCTTGCCCGTCGTCGGCTCTGGGGTGCACACCTACGAGTGTGTTCACGACTGGCTCGTGCCGCCGGACGGCCTGGTTTGGGGAGACACCCATGGTTTGGCGCAGGATGCGCAAGACAACATCTATGTGGCACACACGGTGAACAAATCCAGCATGCGCGGAGAGGCCGTGGTTGTTTACGATGCGTCGGGGCGCTTCCTGCGCGCGTTTGGAGAGGAGTTTCGTGGCGGCGCACATGGGCTTGGTGTGCGCCGCGAGAAGGGTGAGGAAGTTCTCTATCACTGCGACATCAATCAGTGCAAGATCACGAAGACGACGCTGAAGGGCGAATCCCTTTGGACCCACGGCTATCCGCGTGAAGACTCTGCCTATGCAGCGCGGCCCATTGATTTTGTTCCCACCAACGTCGCCTTCGCTCCAAACGGAGATTTTTATGTAGGTGATGGCTATGGCTCGCACCATGTGCTGCGATTCTCTTCCGATGGAAAATTCCTCGGAGAAGTGGGGCGGCCGGGCCACGGTGACGCCGAATTCGACACGCCTCACGGCCTCTTCGTGGATACCCGCGGTGAGGATCCCGTTCTTGTGATTGCCGATCGCGGGAACCGGCGCGTGCAAACATTTTCTTTGGACGGCTCCCATCTTCGTACCATTAAAGACGATTCACGGCTCCGTATGCCGTGTCACTTTCATACCCAGCGCGAATGGATGGTTTGTCCGGACCTCGACAGTCAGGTTTGCATTCTCGACCGCGAGTACAAAGTGGTTGTGCAATTGGGAGACGGCCGCGCTTCCAACGGGGAGGTTGGCTCACGCCGAAAGCAGTCGCGCAACGAATTCACTCCCGGGCAGTTCATCACGCCTCACGCGGCTATTTTCCTTCACAGCGGTGACATTCTCGTTGCCGAATGGCTTCCCATCGGCCGCATCACCCTGTTGCGCCGCGTCTGAGTCTTCCGGATCGACTCCCGCTGAAATTGGGCGTCCGCTAGTCCGACCCCTTCGCCGCGTAATAGCCTTTGCGGGCAAGCACTTTCAGATCCTTGTCCGTGGTTTCCACTTTGATCTTGCGGAAGGTGCCGTCGCGCGCGCCATTCGTGGGATAGTAGCCCAGGGTGTACTCGCTGCGCAATTCCTCGGAAATCTGATCGAACGCTTGCTGCAGATGCTTTTCCGAGGACACTTCGATGACGCGTCCTCCGGTTTGGTCCGCGACCTTATGAGCGATGTCCGGCCGCCAGCCCTGGCCCGGATCGTGCACCAGCAGGAAGTGCACCACCGTGTTGGTGCGCTGCGCAGCCTCGATGGCTTCCGTGACGCTCACCTTGCTCCCAAAATCCTCCGCGTCCGTGATGATTACCAGCGCCTTGCGCCCTGCTTCCGTGGCCAATTTTTCTCCACAGATCAGCCAAACCGCATCATACAAATGGGTTCCATTAGGCCCGGAAGGCAGCGTGCCCGGAGTCACCATCGGTCCGCCGCCATTGATTTGCGCGTGATGGATGGCTCGCTGAAGCTGGGCGCGATCGTCGGTGAAGTCGGAGAGCATGTCCACGTCCAGATCGAAAGAGACCACCATGGCCTCGTCGCCCTTGCGAAGCACATGGCTCAGAAAGCGCGAGGCTGCATCCTGCTCTGCACCCAGGCGATATTGCTCGCTCGGGCTGGTGTCGATCAGCAGCCCCAGCGTGACCGGAAGAGTCTTCTCGGCGGCAAAAAAAGCGATCTTTTGCTCCTGATCGTTTTCAAAAACGCGGAAATCTTCCTTCTTGAGCGTGGGGATGATCAGCTTTTTCTTGTCCCGCACCGTGGCGAAAATGTTGACCAGACTGACTTCGGTCTTAATCGTTTGCTGCCGGTCGCTTTGCTGCGCCGGGTCCTGCGCCCATACGGGCGCCGCCAGGGCCCATGCAACCAATGCTGCTGCGCAGTGCGTCACAACTTTGTCTATCGAACGCATGTATACTTTCCTGGACACAAGATGCCCGCCAAACGCGCCGCGCGGGTCATCACCGCCCTATAGGATGCCGCCGAGCGCCTCATGGGATGTGCGCGATTGAGTCTGATCCGAGCGGATGATTTCACCACGAAGTTTGGCCTGAGGAGCATGAAAAGTCTACGAAAAATCCTTCTGTCGTCTGGCGTTGTGCTCCTGGCGCTCTCTCTCCTGCCGCTGAGTGCGCGCACGCCTCAACAAGGTTTCGCGGCGGCCGCGCAGGCTCAGAATCCGCAACCCCCGCCCCAGCAACCGCAGCAGCCCGGCGTGCGCGTTCAGGTGGAACAAGTCATCGTGCCAGTCACGGTGAAGGATGGCTCCGGCCGCCTCGTCCCCGACCTGCGCAAGGACGAATTCCGCATCCTCGAAGACAACGTCGAACAAAGAATTGTTTCCTTCAGTGCAGACGCTGTTCCCCTTTCCTTGGTCGTGCTCATCGATAATGACCTGAAATCCAAGGACGCGCGCCAGGTGGCGGAGAGTCTCAATTCCATCGTCGCCGGCTTAAGTACCAGCGATGAAGCCTTTGTCTGCCGCTTCGACCAGTTTTTCCATGAAGGACACGGGTTTATCAGCGACCAGGACAAGCTGCTCACCGAACTAAAACGTACCCGCCTGGATGAAGAGCCTTCCACCGGACCCTCCGGCTCGGTCAACGATGCTCCGACCATCAACGGCCACTCCGCTACGGGCGACGCTCCGAAAGTTCCCGAGACCACTCAGAACATCCAGAGCCAGTCCACCAAGGCACTCGATGATGCTGTCTATGCCTCGGCCCAGCTGCTCAAAGACCGCGACCCGGATCGCAAGCGGCGCAAAATCATTTTGCTCATCTCTGACGGCGTCAACAATCCCAAGGTCAATACCAACAAATACGACATCGTCATCAAGGACCTCCTTCGCTACGACATCGGCGTCTACGGCGTCGGTGTAGGGACTGCATTTTTCAACCGCAGGTTTGAGCGCCTCGCCAAGTACGCCCACGATTCCGGCGGGGACGTGTACTACGGACTGAAGCGCAAGGACATGGAAGAGTTTTACTCCCGTGTGACCGAAGAGGCGCGCAATCAGTACACCATCGCTTACACTCCCGCCGGCACGGATCGCAACACGGACTATCATTCCATTGAAGTGAGGGTGAGGCGCGAAGGTTTGACCATCCTCACGCGCGAAGGGTATTACTCCGGTATCGCGCGGTAGCTTCTTGCTCGGCTGCTAACGAGCAACCCGCACTCCCGTTTCACCTAGGTTCTGGCCTCTGATTTTGCAACTACTGCTATCCCTGCACTTTCCAGGGCGCGTTCGCGCAGATAAAGAAACAGCGGGAAACCCAGAGACACGCCGACCGTTAATGTGCCTACGATCGGCAGCCAAAGATGCCTCACGCCGAGCCTTTTCCCTTCGCGCCGGAGGAAGAAGATCAACACCACGGCTGAAACCAGAACATCCATTCCGAAGAATCCGCCAATCCGGTTGGCGAAGAGTTCGTGGAAGAAGAGGCCCATCCGCAGTCCGTGCTCCAAAACCCAAGGGACGAATTGCGAATAGGGCAACACAATCCCGAGCACGCAAAAGACCAAGTAAACAGACTTGCGACTCATCGGAAGCTCTCCTTCGATAACACACTTCAGTAGCTTAGGCCTTTAGCCCGAGGCGATTCCTTTACCCGCTCAACTCCTCTTCATGCGTCGGGCAAATCGGTCTGTAGGCGCAGCTCCGGCAAACGGACGGCGAGGGACGGGGAGAGAATTGTCCCGCGCGAATGTCGGCGGCAGCTTCCTGCACCTCGTTTTGCGCTTGTAGGAGTTGTTTCGCGTCGCGCGTGGTCACCTGAACCTGGTTGTCCTGCAAATAGTGGAAAACGAGCCGCACGGGATTCCATTCAAAAATCTCCTTGGCCGCCAGCGCGTACAGGCTGAGCTGCAAATCCTTTTTCGCCAGGAAATCCTTCTTGGCCCTTCCCGTTTTGTAATCCACGATCTCCACGTCGTTGCGTCCCAGCGAATTTACCTGGTCCATCCGCCCGGTGATAATGATGTTGTTCTCCAGCGGCAATTCGAATCGTTTCTCCTGCTCGCAAATTTGCGGCGGCGCGGCCATCGTCACCGCATGAAACGCGCGCAACTGCTCAATGCCGTCTTTCTTGTATTCCGCTTCCTGGTATTCGTCTTCGAAGCCCACCGGCCGCCATTCCAATTCGAAGATCCGCTGCAGTTCCTCAAAAGGCAGCTTGTTGCCCTTGCGCAGCTCGCCGAGGAACCGCTTGACCGTGTTGTGCATGATGCTGCCGAAGCTGAGCGTCGCCTTCGGTCCTTCTTTCAACGACCACAGATATCCGAACAAATACTGTTGCGGGCAGGTCCGGTATCCATTCACCGCCGAAGGGCTGAGTGTCAGCGGCTCCGGCGAAGGCGGATGAAAAGTCTCCGCCCAGTCGGCGATCCGCGAGAAAATCTTCGCTGGCCCGGAAGAAACTGCAAAGAGGTCCCCAGTCCCTGATGCCATGCCGGCCTTTGTTCCTGCATCCTTTGAAAGAGGAGGCAGCTTCGGCATCATCTGCCGCACGTCCCGGCGCCTCGCTGCTGGATCTATCAGAATGTCCTCGATAAAAACCGGCACTTTGCCTTTTTTTTCTGTTACATAGGTCAGTGTCAACCGCTCTTGTGCCCGCGTAAGCGCCACGTAAAAAAGCCGCCGCTCTTCTTGAATGTGGAATTGCTCCGCCGGCTCACCTTCCTTCATCAGTCTTGCCGGAAACTCGAACACCCGTGGCCGTTCCGTGGCCGGAAATTTCTTGTTGTTCACGCGCAGCACGAAGACGTGCGGAAATTCCAAACCCTTTGCCCCGTGCACAGTCATCAGCCTCACGGCGTCTGCGGGTGCGTCATCTTCGAGGGCAATGACTCCTCCGGCCTGTTCGAAATAGTCGAGATACTCGAGAAACTCTGGCAGGCTGCGCGTGTCGCTTTTCGGCTCCCATTCTTTCGCAAACTCTGTCAAGCGCGCCACATACTTGTAGTCTTGCTCGCTTGCGCGCTGTGGCGCTTCCAGCCATTCGAGCAACTCCGCCAAAATCTCCCGCGCCGTGCGGCGTTTCATCGTTTTGCGCCGTTCGCCAAGGAACTCGAGTAGCTCCCCAACTGCCTTCTTGGACCCGTCAAACGGGAGTTCGGATTGTGGGGCTTGCAAGGCGTCGTAGAGCGCGGTGCCGCGCTTTTTCGCCGCGCGTTCCGCCAGCCGCACCACGTCTTCCGCTTGCAAATTCCAGGCGGGCGCAGAGACCACACGCGCGCACGCGATGTCATCGTAGGGCCGCGCGATCAAACGAAGGTAAGCCAGCCCATCTTTCACCAGCGGATGATCCAGGATGGAAAGCCTGCTGATGACAAAAGGAATCTTGCGCGCCGCAAGTTCCTGGACCAGTTCGTCCCGGTGCGCGTGCTGCCGGTATAAAACCGCGAAGTCCATCCAGCGGCGGCCTGCGCCATGCATGCGCTGCAGTTCGGTCGCCACCCAGCGCGCTTCTTCCTCCTCGTTGCTGAGCTCAACGATGCGAATCTTTTCGCCTTCCGGCCGCTTGGCGCTCAGGAACTTCTTGGGAAAGTCCGCGCTCACCGTGTTCTGCCCGATCACCTGCGTAGCCACGCGCAGAATGTTCGGGGTCGAGCGGTAATTTTCCGTCAGGCTGACGCGGAATTTTCCCGAGTCCCCGCCGGGCTTCCACGCCGCGAATTTCTGGAGGAAAAGGTGAAAGCTCGCGAACGAGGCGCCACGAAAACGGTAGATCGCCTGGTCGTTGTCGCCGACGACAAGAACGTTTCGCGATTCGCCCGCCAGCAGTTCCAGCAGCCGCAGTTGCGCGATGTTGGTATCTTGAAATTCATCCACCAGGAGGTAGTGAAACCGCTGCCGCAGCGATTCCCGCAGCGCCGCATCCTTTTCCACTAACGCCACTGCCCCGGTGATCAACGAGCCAAAAGAAACGCGCTTTTTCTCTCGCAGAAGCTCTTCGCTGGCTCGATAGGCGCGCGCGATTTCCTGCTCGCGCGCCACCGTCTCCTCGCGTTCGGCAAGCGTGTCGGCATCCAATGCAGCGCGTTCCGCCAGCAGTTCGCTCGCAAGCAGGTTCGCATAGTGCTGGTAATCTTCGGCCGAAACCAGCTCGTCCTGGCAGCGCGAGAAAAACTCCACGAAATCATTCAGGAATTGCCCGGGCTCGGCCAGACGGCGGTATTGATCCAGCTTCAACCGCGCGAGATTCCGCCGCAGCAGGATCCAATGGTCCACGGTATCCAGCACCACGCGGTGTGGATCGGCATCTTTCAGCAGCGTTTCGCAGAAGGAGTGAAACGTTGCGAGCGTCACTGCTTTGCCGCGCTCGCCGGTGGCCTTCACCACCCGCGCTTTCATTTCGCCCGCTGCTTTCTTCGTGAACGTCAGCGCCAGGATGTTTTCGCCGCCAAGCTCCGGATTCGAATGCAGCAGGTGTCGGATCCGCTCGGTGATGACCCGCGTCTTTCCCGTTCCCGCCCCCGCGATGACCAGCAGCGGCCCTTCGCCGTGGGTGATCGCGCGCCGCTGCGCATCATTCAGTCTCAGCCCGCTCTCCTCGAGCGGCTCCATTTCGAACAATGTTTCCATGAATCAAGAAGGGTAGCCGAATTCAGGGTCAACAGGAAACGACAGAAGTGCTATGAGGATTGTTGTTAGGACGCGAAATCAACGCTGTGACTTGCGGCCTGCGGCCACGTCGGCGGCAAATTGTTTCGACTGTCCGCGGGGCACGCTAAGCGATTCCCATTTTCCCGTAGCTTTTGCCGTCAAATGCTTTGCCAGAAACACGATTTGTCCAACATGATGCGAGTAGTGCGCAATCTGCCGGTTGACCGCCTGCATCACCGAATGCGGCTCCGTTCGAATCGGTACGCTGCGGGTCAGATCCGCGTCTGTCAGCGGCTCCAGCGCATCGAAAAGATACTTCCACCCGCGTTCCCACAAATCCATGAGCGTCGCCCGGGTCTTCGGCGGTTCCTCGAATTCTGTGTCCCGGTTGCGGTCCGGCTTTTCTCCATCCGACGTTAGAAAATCACTCCACCGCGACCGCATGTTCCCGGCCATGTGCTTCACGATGATGGCGATGGAATTCGACTCCGCATCAATCTTTGTGAACAATCCTTCGTCGGAGCACTGCGCCATGGCGCGCTCGCCCAGCTTTTTGTAATAGCGAAACAGGTCGATGGAATCCTTCGCGTATGAAGTTGTAAATTGATGCGCCATGACGCCATTTTGTTCTTTGCCGTCGCGCTGTCAACTCAAATTCAAATCTTCAGCGGATGATAACTTGGACTTCCAAATGGATCAACCCCTGCGCACATGCAGCGGCGGCCTGCCGGGGAGGTTTTACGCCGTCATGCTTCCGTGATCCTTAAGAAGCTTGACAATTCGATTTTTCTTCGCCTATGATTACTCCCCTGCGAAAGCCACTTCTCGAGGTAATCGCTAAAGGAATTCACATTTCCGTTGTATAGAACGCAGGAGGAACCGCCATGACCATTGGACAATCGCTGCTGCCGGAATTTGAGCAAGAAATGCAAAACACACGCAAGTTGCTGGAACGCTGTCCCGACGACCGCTGGAACTGGAAGCCCCACGAGAAGTCCGGAACCGTCGGCTGGCTTGCGGGACACGTCGCCAACATGGTGAGCTGGCTGCCGTACACCCTCAAAACGGAAGAGCTCGACTACGCCCCCGTGGACGGCCCGAGTTTCGAACCGCCGAAGATCACCAACCGAAGAGAATTGCTCGGCGAGTTCGACAAGAACGTCGCGGAAGCCCGCACGGCACTTGCCGGCGTCAGCGATGCAGAAATGATGAAGAACTGGAAGCTGCTGGCGGGAGGCCAGGAGATTTTCACCATGCCTCGGGTAGCCTGTATTCGCGGCATGGTGCTGAATCACCACATCCATCACCGGGCGCAGCTCACGGTGTACTACCGTTTGCTGGGCATACCCGTTCCGGGGATGTACGGCCCGAGCGCCGATGAGGCGCAGCCGAACGCCGCCGCCGCAAACTAAAACTGTTCTAGTGGAGGGTGGACCCGGCGTCCACCCTTGACGTGCGCCTGCCGCAGCAGCCTCCGCCGCAACGCGCTATACTAGTGCCTGTCGCGCCTCTATAATCACGCCTTCGGAGGATTACCATGGGCACGGAAACTCCCGTCATTCTCTCCGCAGTTCGCACGCCCATCGGAAAATTCCAAGGGGGGCTCGCCGGATTCTCCGCGCCAGAACTTGGCGCAACAGCTGTCGCCGAAGCCATTCGCCGCGCCGGCCTCGAACCGAAGCAAGTCGACGAAGCCATCATGGGCAATGTGGTGCAGGCTGGTCTCGGCCAGAATCCCGCGCGCCAGGCGGCCTTGAAAGGTGGTTGCCAGCCGCGCGTCGCCGCCATGACCATCAATAAAGTGTGCGGCTCCGGCCTGAAGGCCGTCGCTCTCGCCGCGCAAGCTGTGCAGCTTGGCGAATCGGAAATCGTTGTCGCCGGTGGGATGGAATCCATGTCGAACTGTCCTTACCTGCTGCCGCAAGCGCGCACCGGCTACCGCATCGGCGATGGAAAGCTCGTGGACTCGATGATCGCTGACGGCCTTTGGGACGCGTACGAAAATTTTCACATGGGCATGACTGGCGAACTCGTCGCGGAAAAATACGGCATCACGCGCGAAGAGCAGGACCTCTTTGCGGTCGAAAGCCATCAGAAGGCGGTTCGCGCGCGCAAGTCCTGCTTTTTCGAAGCGCAGATTCTTCCTATCGAAGTGCCGCAGAAAAAGGGCGATCCCATCGTGATCAAATACGATGAATCGCCGCGCGAAGGCACCTCGCTGGAAGCGCTCGCGAAGTTGAAGCCGGCGTTCAAGAAAGACGGCACGGTCACCGCGGGCAATGCGCCAGGCACGAACGATGGCGCGGCGGCGTTGATCGTCACGAGCGAACGCAACGCGTCGCGGCTCGGCAAGCAGCCCATCGCGCGCATCGTCGCGCAAGCCGTCAGCGGCGTCGAGCCCAAGTGGGTGATGATGGCGCCGGTGGACGCGGTCGAAAAGCTGCTTGCGAAAACCGGCTGGGACCGCGACAAGGACGTGGACCTCGTCGAGTTGAACGAAGCCTTTGCGGTGGCCGCGATTGCCGTGACGCGCGAGCTCAAGCTCAATCCTGAAAGAGTCAACGTAAACGGCGGCGCGGTTGCCCTCGGCCATCCCATCGGCGCGAGCGGCGCGCGCATCCTGGTTACGCTGCTCTACGAATTGCAACGCCGCAACTTGAAGCGCGGCATCGCTGCCCTTTGCCTCGGGGGCGGAAACGCTGTAGCCCTTGCCGTCGAGCGCTGCTGACCTGGTGACAAAGTTGTTTCCTTCTTTCGTTGCTTGCTCCATAGGTTTACGAATCTTGCTGGTGTAAATTAATCCCTCGCTGAATTCCTGTGAGGTGTAATCGGTATGGACGGCCAATCGTTGTGCGCGCGTGCGGGAGTGGTCGGCTCACTCCAAGGTTCGGTCTCGATGAAACTTCCCCAACGGGAGGGCTTTCGTACAGGTTCCTCCCATTCCGATTGGACTTTGCCTAGGTGAACAACATGGCCAAGAGCCGCGTTCACGACTTGTTCGGTCACACGAGCAACAGCCTTCTATTCACACTCACGATCGACTATCGTGCCAAACATCCGCAATCTTCCGCTCCATCGTCGAAATGGTCTCGAATACGGTGCTAGTCTCATGATGCACACGCGACCCATCATGCCGTGAATCTCTGGAAACATCCTCTGCAGGTTGCCCCAAGAGGTGAACCGAAACTAACTGGCCGGACTGGGGCTCTGCTCGACTCTGTCATGGGCCAGCTGTCAGGTCGTTTCCACAGTAGGGGCAGAACTTGTCGAGTTCGGCGACTTCGCGCTTGCATTGCGGGCAAGATGGTTGCAGGTTGCATTTGCAGTTGGGACAGAAATTAAATCGTGCGCTGACCGACGCGCTGCACTGCGGGCAAGGATAAGGCAAGGGCTCGCGCATCAGAAAATAGATGACGAACCCGATGAGCCCCCACGTTGGCAAGAAAATCAGGATCAGAATGGTCCACAGCGCCGAGTTCATGCCACGTCGGCTCGCATCGCGATTGACGTACGCCGTCAGAAAGATGAAGCTCGCAAAGAAAATGCTGGCCAACGTGACAAGGCCGGCCAAAGCGAACGAAGCCAGCACTGGCTGGTCCCGTAGCTCGGGCGGAAACATGTCATTCCCATACGGGTTGTAACGCTGCGCCAGGTTGAAAGGAATGGCGATCCCCAGTGCGAGCGCGTAGAGAAAAGCCACGAGGCCCATGAGCCACTTGGGAATGATCAGGAACTCGCTCCAGAAACGAAGCTTCTCTTTTCTCCGGCGCAGGCGGTTGAGCCTCATCCGTTCATTGAAAGAACCTGTCACTTTTTGTGAGTAATCCGACATTTTTTCTCTTTCTTACCTCTCAAAGCGTTTGAATCCGGGCTTCGTTTTCCAAACCTTCTCAGCGGCTTGGTTTCATCCACTCCGGCTCTTCAGTTTGCCGCGCGCTCTCCAGGAGCAACACGATCACCGCGAACAGCGCGGGAATTGTCCACCAGAGGCCGAAACCGATTTCCAAGAGAAGCTTCGGAGCGCCGGTTACGTGCCCAAACCATTCGAATATTCGCCACACGTAAGGCGCGCTGGCAATTCCAAAAATCCACGAAGCCGCGCAAGCCAGCCACAGCATGCGTCGCTTCGGTTCGCGCTCGCGCAATTCCATGGCGCGGAGCCGCACACGGAATTGTGTGCGCGACGCAAGGTCAGCGGGGACGGGAATCGCTGCCGTGCGCAGTGAGCGCAAGGCGCAATCGATTTGCTGCGCATGCTCGTTGCAAAAGTCGCAGTCTTGCAAATGCACGGTGAGCCACTCGCGCTCGGAATCTGCCAAGCCTTCCACCCGCGCTTTGGCGACAAGCTGCAGGGCGCGCTCGTGCAGGTTTTCGCTCATGCTGCACCTTTCTGAAGCGCACCACGCAGCGCATCGAGCCCGCGATACAGCCGCGACTTCACGGTGGAAACAGGAATGCTCAGTACGCCCGCCATCTCTTCGATTTGCAATTCTTCCTGGAACCGCAAAACCAGCACTTCACGGTAAATCGCCGGAATTCTTTGCAACGAAGACTGCACGTTTTCTTCTGTCTCCTGCGCCAGCACCTGGTGCAACGGCGAGGGCTCGATTTCGTTGGCAATCTGCAACGGATTTTCCTGCCCGGGATCGGTGAGCGCATCCAAGCTTTGCGCTTTCTTCGTGCGCTGCCAATCAATCACCAGATGCCGCGCGATGGCGAAGAGCCACGCTTCAAATTTCGATTTGCCGTCGTATTGGTGGCCGCGTTCGAGCACGCGGATCCAAGTTTCCTGGAAAAAATCCTCCGCGCGCGCTTTGTCGCCGGTGACATACATGAGGTAGCGGAACAGCCGGTATTGATACTGCTCGATCAAACGGTCCAGCAGGTCCGGGTCGCGCCGTTGCAAGCCGCGCGCGATGCTTTTGGCTTCATCGCGCATCAGCGTGGAAAACGACAGCACTTGCCCAAAGAGGTTCGGGCCAAAGTACAAACCAGCTTGCCGGGCAGTCGGGCATGAAGTCGTGGCGTTCATTCTAGCTGGTATACGGGCGCGCGCCACGAAAAGACGCAAAGGAATGGCCGAGCCTTATTTCGGTGCTAAGTATTGTGTCATGGTGAAGTTACGGAGGCTTCGGAAGGTGTGCCCGACAGGTCAAGGACCTCACGCGGTTATCCGTGACCCGGGTTTCGAAGACTCCGGTGTAAACTTCTTGCTGCCATGTTTTGCCCGCAATGCCGCGCCGAGTACCGGCCCGGGTTCACGCACTGCACCGACTGCGACGTGGATTTGGTTGACAGGGATTTGCCAGCTACGGAATACGGTCGGGTTCGAAGAAATGAACTCCCTGACAAATTATCCGTGCTGCTCTGGCAAGGCGCCGATCCGCACTTCTATCTGGCCTTGATTGGTTCTCTGGGAAGCAAGAAGGTTCCTTGCTTTGGAAGACCGCTGAATCCTCCGATGTATGACTCGTTCAAAGAGCAGCCGGTGGGCTCGTACGCGGAGGGGGAATTTGAGGTGCGGGTCTCGGAAGAGAATCTTCCTTTCGGGCAATGGGTTCTTTCTTCTCTGGAAGAAGCGCTGAAAGAGGAGGAAGTCGATTCGAAAGAGTCTAGGCAGGAAGCAGAAGAGCAAGATGTGTCACCCGATGTTACGGGTGTCTGCCCACTATGCTTTGCACAATTCACTGCCGCGTATTCTGTGTGCCCAAATTGTGGAGTGCCCTTGCGTCCGCCTCAAAGGGCTTCTCTCAAAAACAATCCAGCGAAGTTGTTGTGCGATCTTGCGCATCCGCAATTTCTCGCAGACCTCAGGATGGCGTTGCATCGCGCGGGAATTCCGTTCAATAACGCGAACTTTCCTGGAGGCCCGGACACACGGAGAAGTGATGTGGTCGTGCTGGATTCAGACTTCGAGCGGGCCACAAAAGTTCTGGCGCAAGTTTTGCAATACTGGGAGTTCGACCGCAGTATTAACCTCGGGCCGTCCCACGATGCACGAGAATTCTATTGGCCCGACCGAGCCAAGCGTAACGGCTGGTATCCCGAAGACCTGGAATCACTCCTTTGGACAGGCACCAATCTCAACGTGCTCGACGGTGTTGGAATGGCCCTTCGCGAGCAAGAAATTGCTTACCGTGTCGAGTCCGCTGTACCAGGCAGTGCGAAGGTCTTCGTTCATCCCGAAGACCAAACGCCAGCGCGAGAGATCTTGCGAGATGTGCTAGAAGGGGTGCCACCAGAGTGAGAGAAAGTTTGGGTGGAGGCGGTGCTTGGCCAAGAGTAAAGCTGGATAGGAGCGAGGCGTGAAGCAGGCGGCGCTTGGGTTTCGCGTGCATTCGGGCTGGGCGGCGGTGGTTGCGGTGTCGCTGGAAAAAAGTGCGCCGGTGGTGCTGGAGCGGAAGCGCGTTCACCTCATCAACACGTTCACGTACACGTTCCGCCAGCCGTATCACACGGCCAAGAAGATGCCCCTTGCGGAGGCGCGGCAATTCATCGCGCAGGTCGAGAAAGAAGCGAAGCAACTTGCGCATCGCATGATTCACGGAATGCAGTGCGAGTTCGAGAAACGGGAAATCAAACTCACGCGGGGAGGTTTGTTGCTGGCTTCCGGAAGGCCGCTCCCTGGTTTCGAAGACATTCTTGCGTCGCATGCGCTGATTCACACGGCGGATGGGGGACTTTTTCGCGATGCCCTTTCGTGCGCGGCGGAACGCTGCGGCCTCGAGATTGTGGGACTGAAGGAACGAGAGCTTCTCGAGTGCGCGCGGCAGTCACTGCACATTCAGCCGGCCGTCCTCTTGCGCCGCGTCACCGAACTCGGAAAGCCCTTCGGTTCGCCATGGTCGCAGGACGAAAAATTCGCCACGCTGGCCGCCTGGCTCGCGCTGAATTCGCGCAATCGTGGCCGTCGCACTGCACAGAAAAAACGCCTATTAGCCGAGAATTACACGGCGAACTGAGCATGCACGGAGGCCCGGTCCCATGACATCAGAGGCGCTAAGTTGGCCTGCGGTGCGGGCGCATGTATCGCTTCCTTCCACTCACATAACACCGCTTGCCCTTATCTTTTGGTGGTACTCCTCGATGGCGTCATTCCACTCTTTCAACTCGGCGGGGGTCAGGAATTGCTTGTTGTTTTCGGTGACTATGCGACCTGTTTTTTTCATGGCGTAGATAAGTTGCGGGGAAACACCAACTTCCCCTGCTATGGCCGCAAGTTCGTCAAATGCGGCGTCTATGTTTAGCGGCCGGGGCTCGTCGGCATCCGGGTCGAAGAAAACAGGGTCGGTCGGGCCAGGCTCACGCCCAAACTTCGCACGAAATCTTTCCATCTGGGCACGCAGTTCGTCCGCCAACTCAGAAGGGATCTGAATACGTTTAACAAGTTGGCCGCCGCGATTCTCAAGTCTGTAATTCTTCCTACGTCGTGAATTGCCTTTTGATTTTCTGCTCATGGTCTTCGCCTTCTTGTGCGGCCGCTGCGGGATTATACCCAGACCCTAGCGAAATCCTAGCACGTTTCGCAAAACAGTTCTGTGCGAAACGTCGAATATTGACTGCATTCCTCTTCCTGTCATTCTATACATCGGTTACTTCCTAATCTTGGAGGGCCGATTCGTGTCCGTCGATTTGATTGAAACGGTGGCGGTGCTGGGCGCGGGGACGATGGGGAACGGGATCGCGCACGTGTTTGCGCGGGCCGGATACAAAGTGATTTTGCGCGACATGGAGCAGCGGTTTCTCGACCGCGCTCTCGAGACGGTGGGGAAAAATCTCGACCGCGAAATTAAGAAAGGGAAGCTGGCGGAGGCAGAGAAGTCCAGCGTGCTGGGGCGGTTGCAGCCGGTGACGGAGATGAATGCGATTGCGGCGGCGGATTTTATCGTGGAGGCGGTGCCCGAAAAAATCGAGGTCAAGCGCGCGGTGCTGACGGACGCCGACCGTCTTGCGCGGCCGGAAGTCATCATTGCCAGCAATACGTCTTCGATTTCGATGACTACGCTGGCGGCGTTGACGAAGCGGCCGGACCGCTTTGTGGGCATGCACTTCATGAACCCGGTGCCGGTGATGGTGCTGGTGGAAGTGATTCGCGCGCTGCAGACGAGTGACGCGACGTTCGAAACAACGATGAAGCTGGCGGAAAAGCTAGGGAAGAAGCCAGTCGCGGTGAACGACGCGCCGGGCTTTGTTTCGAATCGCGTGCTGATGCCGCTCATCAACGAAGCGGCGTACTGTGTGATGGAAGGCGTGGCCACGGCGGAAGCGGTCGATGCGGTCATGAAGACGGGGATGAATCATCCGATGGGGCCGCTGGAGCTGGCCGATTTCATCGGGCTGGACGTTTGCGTAGATATCATGCACGTTCTTCACGAAGGGCTGGGCGATCCGAAATATCGCGCGTGCCCTCTTTTGAAAAGCTATGTGGCCGCAGGCTGGCTCGGCCGCAAGTCCGGGCGAGGCTTCTATAATTATTCCCAGTAAACAATGAATTCCTACGTCCACGAAATCGTTGTCGAGCCCGATAAGTTCGAAGATGGCGGAGAGGCTTGGCACGCATCCTGCCCGGCTCTGAAGGGCTGCCATCGTTGGGGCCACAGCTATGAAGAAGCGCTCGCCAATATTCGCGAAGCCATCGATTCATATGCGCAGGACCTCCTCGAAGCCGGTAAGGCCATTCCCGTAACAGATGTGTGACTCATAAAGGCCATGGCGAAAAAAGTGGACATCATACTGCACAGTGACTATCCGCCGCAGACTTGTCTTGCAAAACTGGCTGAACAGATTGATCTTGATCGATGGGCCTTGTTCTCGTTGTCCGGCTACAAGGGGAGCAAAGCAATTCTTGGGCGATTCGAAGGCAATGAATTTCGTCTGCACAAGCGGCGCTACTGGCGTAACAGCTTTGGTCCTGTGCTCTTCGGTCGAATGACAACTGATGGTGGGGGCGCACTAATTGAAGCATATTGGGAAACGTGGCGGGCAGTTCGCGTGTTCATGCGTGTCTGGCTCGGTCTTGCCATCTTGATTGGCACGCCCGCCTTTTTCGTGGTCTTGAAGTGTACAATCAATCCTCGATGTGCTGATCGGGAAAACCTTTGGGTCGGTTTGATTGTTCCACCAGCCCTGATCCTATGGGGCTTCCTACTCCCGCGACTTGGGGTGGCTCTAGGTTTCCACGAGAGGAAGCATATTGTCCAATTGCTGGAACGAACTCTTGTCGCCGGGCCGACTACAATTCAGAGCCTGGAGAGAAGCTGGAATTCGACGCTCGACACCCTTAGTCTTTGGAGGAGCCAGGCCGCTTGGCGAAGGTAAGGCGAATAATAGTGTTTGCTTTTTGTTCGCCTCTATGCTACTTTGCCTCTTGCCGTTTTCAACAGGTGCGCCATGCACGGTTTTGCCAGCAATGTTCTAAGCTGTGAGGAACGCGAAAGACTCGAAGAGGAGCTTTTCGAGGCCCGCACGCGGGGCAGAAATTTGTCCCGGCTGCGGCATCTGACCTACCGGGAACGGGTAGCGTTGGATGCGCGTGAACAGGCGGCTCAGGCACGGCTGGCGAGCCACGAAGTGGAGCACGGTTGCAGGCGGTAGGCGAGGCCAAAAAAAGGGGTAGCGAGAGGATATAAGGAGTGGCAAACTCCATATCTCGTAAAGTCCACAGGAACGGGTCCGTCGCAATTTCCCGGCGGCGTGATTGGTTCTGGCTGAAGCCATCGGCTCCGCAGTTATGAAATTCCTACTTTCCTCGACCGAGGTGTGAAATGGCAGACGACAGAGAAAGATTGCTGGCAGCGGCGATATCGCAGATTGAAAAGGACCACGGCAAGGGCGCGATCATGCGGCTGGGCAGCCGGGATATTCTGGTGCCCGTCAGTGTGATTCCCAGCGGATGCCTCTCGATTGACGCAGCACTGGGGGTTGGCGGCTTCCCGCGCGGACGGGTCATCGAGATTTATGGGCCGGAGTCCGGCGGCAAGACTACCATGACGCTGCACGTGGTCGCCGAAGCGCAGAAGCTCGGTGGCCAAGCGGCGTTCATTGATGCCGAGCACGCGCTCGATCCGGTGTACGCACGGAAGCTCGGCGTGGACGTGGACAACTTGCTGGTGTCGCAGCCGGATAACGGCGAGCAGGCGCTAGAGATTGCGGAAACGCTGATCCGTTCAGGCGGCGTGGACATCGTCGTGGTGGACTCCGTCGCGGCGCTGGTGCCCAAGGCCGAACTCGAAGGCGACATGGGCGACCCGCAAATGGGGTTGCAAGCGCGGTTGATGTCGCAGGCGCTGCGCAAGCTGACCGGCATTGTATCCAAGTCGCGCACCTGCCTGATTTTCATCAATCAGATTCGCGAGAAGATTGGCGTCATGTTTGGCAATCCGGAAACAACCACGGGCGGGCGCGCGCTGAAATTCTATGCGTCTATGCGTGTGGACATCCGGCGCATCCAGTCCATCAAGGAAGGCGACAAGGTGGTGGGCTCGCGCACGCGGGCGAAGGTAGTAAAAAATAAGGTGGCGGCGCCGTTCCGCGAAGCGGAATTCGACATTCTCTATGGCGAAGGCATTTCGCGCGAAAGCGACTTGATCGATCTCGGCGTGGACAAGGGCCTGTTGGAGAAGAGCGGAACCTGGCTGAGCTTCGGCGGGGAACGCATGGGGCAGGGGCGCGAGAATGCACGCGTTTTCCTGAAGGAAAACACGGACATTCGCGAGAAGCTCGAAAACGCGCTGCGCAAGAA
>QHYM01000474.1 GCA_003223295.1 Acidobacteriota bacterium
CTTCGAGGAGCCAGATACCCCTTCTCGTCCGTCACAAAACCGAGCTTCCCCACTTGTGCGAGAAGTTTCTTTCTCAAGTGGGCGTCAGACGTGAGCAGGGTGGTAATATTATCCATCGATTAAGGAAATCAAGACTGCTCTTTTTCGTCCGAATTTCGGAGATAGTAGCTTACATGGAGAATAACAAAGAACTGGACCACATTGACGCCCGGACCTTTCATGCACCGCTCGCTACCCTCGGCGAACACTTTAGCCCTTAAAGTTGAACGTGAAGCCTCGAAGACAATAAAGCCTGCTTTCGGTGCTGAGGACATCTTCGTAATGCTTCGTCAATCTCTCACCATTTACGATTTATTTTGCTGCCTAAATGCAGAGGAAACTCGCAAGAGTGGGTGCATGATTAACTATCTCTAATAATGAAACAGATGATCTAAAGGCTTACCAGCTATAAACGCAAGAAATCTCTGTTTCTCCGCTTTAGCCCAAGTCACCAGACGATGCTGTCCATCAAGCATTATGAGACGACGTTCGTGATTTCTCATACGGCGGTATTCTGTAGCATCAGTCTTGAAGGGACCTGCTGACAACAAAATGTGTGAGTCTGGATAATTCGGGGCCTCCTCCTCTACCCACTTCTGGACACTGTGATTCTGCAAAGCTTCCGCAACTGTGAGACCGTCTTCCGGGGTTTGATACGTATATTTGTGCCAGGGAAGCTTTATTTGTAAAATCTCAGCAAGAGAAAGACGATATTCGTACCACTCTCCCGAGAAGTGGACGTTAGCTTCGTTGAACCTATCTCGCGCCCAAGTATCCCCTTCTTTACACACTTTTTCATCTTTGAAACGATTTTCCTGAGAGAAGAGTTCTGAGACTTCTTCAAACGATTTTGGACCCAACAAATCCACCGTGATGCTCCTGAAAGCTGGACATGGCCCTAATGTATGCAGCACTCATCCGTTTACGATGTTCTGAAAGAAATTGTAACGTTGATTGTGGAATGCATGCGGCTTATCTCAGATGTATGTCACCAATTTGAGAAGCCGTCCTACTGTCTGCTGAGTAACTTCCGTAAGCTTTGCCTTCCTAATTTCGTTGTGCCGGGGCCACGATTTGGCACTTGTCCGGTAAGCGCGGCCAGCGTTAATCGGGCACTGACTTGGACTTGGGCCTCAACAATCTGTTTGCGTTGAATGCGGCATATGGCGTAATCCTCAGATGGTCAGATGGGCTTCGAGTTGGGTTTCATAGGAAACGGTGGTAGACTCAAGCCATGTGGCACGGCTTTCTTGTCTTTGGCTCCGTCGTGGGTTTGATTGCCTTGCGCCTGCTGCTGTGGCCGAGTCCTCTCACCGACAAACACATGATTCGGTACCTTCCAAAGAGTTTGCAACGCTGGCCGCGCTGGCTTTGGGACCAGCAGAACTCATCAAAGAAAGTCCACTAGACTTCCAACACTTCGACCCGGCGGCAACAGATAGCCGCACCTAACCCACCGCAGCGGCCAACTCCCGGAGAGTCTCGAACCATGACAAGTTCCTTCCCATTAACTTCACGGTTTACGTGTTCATCTAGTGGGCGAGCTGTGTGCGTACGAAGGAACCCCATGGTCCCAAAGCTCTTGCTGATGCGGCGCGATGGGTCGCGATATGTTTCCAAGACAACGTGGTGATCGCTCAAGAAACGGCGGTATTTCTCGGGGTCTTCGTCCCCGCTGACTGCCACAACGACCACTCCTTGCGGTCGAAACGCACGCGCGAAATCGCTAAGGGACGGCAGTTCCTTCACGCAGGGAACACAGGCCGTCTCCCAGAAGTTCAGCACGAGCAAATCGCCACCAAATGCCGTGGGGGTTATCTGCTTGCCCTGATCAGTGGTGATGGAGAAGTTGGGGGCCCGGTCCCCCTCTTTTGGGGCATGGTCGGTCTGTGCCCACGCGAAACAACCGAACAAAAGCACCACCAGTAAGATGCTGGAATCTCCCACAAACCGCCTGATGCCAGCGCGCTTCTCCCCTAAAGTCATGCGGCCACCTTTCTCGGCTAATGATCCGGAATTTTCGATTCAGACCTCTGTCTCGCGCATCGTACGCCTCTCCTGACCTCTGCACAACCAATCTGCCACCAGAGCAAGCCAATGGGCACCACGTGAAGAGGCAAAACCTCCTGACAAACGTTCAAACGCGGTTACCGTTAGAGTGGGGGCCAGTACCCGATCAGGCTTCTCCGACGTGCTCCTTAACCACAAGTCGGGCGCTTTTGTCCTCGCGCAACCCGGCAAACTTCGAATGCCGCAGCCGATCTGCTTCCGTCCACTCCAAGAACTCAATTTGCGCCACGGCCTCCGGTCGAAGCCAAACACATTCTTTCATTTTCTCGGCAGTCAATTCGTCGCCCCATCGAGACTTGTGCGTGTCCGGCAGATTGGCGAACGGCATCGTAGGCGAGACCAGATGACGAATTTTCTCGAAGACCTGGCGACGTGACGCCGGGACAAAGCCGTTACGGACGCGGCCGACGTAAACCAAATCCTTGCCGCGATACGGTGAATTTCTATGCTCGAAGCAAACCGCCACGGCGTACGCCAATTGCTTGAGTGCAGGATGCCTGAAACAAAGGTACTCTACGAACTCGTCTGCGATGTACAACGCTTCCCAAATCTCGTCGTGGTGAAGATTCCATTCCGCGATTGGTTGACCGCGATCAAGTAGGAACGAGAATGGGGTGGCGTAACCATTCACAAGAGCCTTCCTCCTCTTCAGTGATTCCCACCGGACACTATGGTTCACGGATAGGCGGTTCTCGCCCATCCTAAACATATCCTCACAAAGCCGACCGCGCAGGCTCCAATACTCTTTTATAGCGGGCAGCAACTCATCTATCCTTTTTAAGCTCTCCTCTGTAGAGGTGGCGTTGGGCCTGCGATCTCTAATCAAATATGCGTCGATCCTCACGCACAATAGTTGAAATCGATCTCTGAACTCTAGCCAATAGGCCAAAAACCTTTGCAGCTTGCGGCGAAGTCTTCTCTGATGTTCAATCATCAAGAAAATTATGCCTAGCGAGATCGCGGCCAGGCCGGATAGTGCAACCATGTTCGGCGGTATGCGGCTTGCAGAAACATGGGAGTAAGTCCAAGCGAGACCAGTGGGACCAGCGAGGATCAGCAGCGCCAAAATCGCTCTCGCAATTACCGGAAACTCTCGAACTTTACTCAGAAAACCGGGAAAGAGTTTTTCAATTTGTTCGAGCATCAGGGCCAACCTCGCTCCCTCACATTATAACCCACCACTCGATGCGATGCAGGTTTGCGAGACGCTTCAACACATGGAAAAACTGCCATGAAAGGCACGCTAAGTCTTGGGTGATTGGCGCACCCCGATGGGAGCGAATCGCAGCCCGACAAATTTTCATTCGAAGAGCGGCGAGGTTCAAGCGATGTATGGGAATTGAATTAGCCCGTCAAGGATTAGACAGCATGATAAAATTGAAATCAGGGAGAATGAAGGCTCAGATTATTCAGTTCCATCCATGAACGCGAAGCCGAAGAGACGCCGAAAGCGGCCACACCGTAGCTTCACCAACAGTGACCCCATTGATGTTAAAGAACTTCGCGCTCGCCTTCGGAAGATGCCAGATAGCGCGCTACTTGAG
>QHYM01000321.1 GCA_003223295.1 Acidobacteriota bacterium
GTCTTGGACTCCAATGAGCAAGAAATGGAAGCCGTCACTACCGTGGTTGTGCAGGAGAGCCAAGCAGGGATTTCGCGGATGCTCATTGCCGCAATGGCCTTCGAGGGCCCCACTGACGATTTGGCAACGAAGATTGTAGTCGGCATCGTGCGCGACGAGCGCTGCGAGCCAGATCGGCTTGAAACGGTGGTTTTGGTAACCAGCGTGCCGAACAGCTTCAGTATTTCATTGACTCAAAATTAAGGTGATTCCCTGCTTTTCCGCGCGGACTGCTTCTGCTACATGCTTCGGCTGGTCGGTCGTGTAAATGCCTACATTCGTTCAGGGTGGTCGATCATGAGTGGCAATCCACACATTTGTTCTATTTTTCTGAAGCGAATCTCCCTGTTCAGTTGTTTCTTGGCTGGCAGCCTGCTCTCCGCGATGCTGGCATTTGGCCAGGCCGATCAAGGCACTATCACGGGCGTCGTCCTGGATACTTCTGGCGGTGTGGTGGCAAATGCCAAGGTCACACTGACGAACAGGGACACGGACCTTGTCCTTCAAACAGCCACTGACTCGAGCGGCGTCTACGTCTTTACGCCTGTCAAAATCGGAAACTATAAGGTCTCAGCCACGGCGCCCGGTTTCGCGACAACCACTCAGGAAAACCTGCACCTTAGCGTTCAGCAGCGCCTTGCCGTCAACCTACAACTCAAGGCCGGTGCCGTGACGGATATCGTCGAAGTAACCTCGGAACCGCCCTTGATGCAAGCGGAAGAGGCTTCAACCGGGCAGGTTATGTCCACGAAGGTTATAAACGACACTCCCCTCAATGGTCGTAACTGGGTCTACATTGCGCAATTGACCGCGGGAACAACGCCATCTCACGGCTCCCGTGGCGGTGGCAAAGGGGACTTCGAGGCCAACGGACAGCGTGCGGAGCAGAACAACTTCATTCTGGACGGTGTGGACAACAACAACAACGTCGTGGACTTCTTGAACGGCGCGAGCTTTATCGTGCGCCCGCCTCCGGACGCCCTCGCCGAGTTCAAAGTTCAGACGGGAGACTATAGCGCCGAATTCGGGCATTCCGCCGGCGCTGTAGTCAATGCCAGTCTGAAATCGGGGAGCAACGCAATGCATGGCAATTTGTGGGAGTACTTTCGAAACGACGCCCTCGACGCCAGAGATTGGAACGCCCCAACCGTTCCCAAGTATCGCGAAAACCAGTTCGGCGCCACGCTGGGGTTCCCCATTTTGAAGAACAAGCTGTTCTTTTTTGGCGACGTGGAAGCCAACCGCATCATCTTTGGAGAGACGAACACTCTTACCGTGCCCACGGACAAGATGCGCAATGGCGATTTCACGGAATTGCTCAACACACAACTAACTGGCGCAGGAGCAGCCATCAACCTCTATGAGCCAGGAACCGCTGATTCCACGAAACCGCTGGGCAGCGCCTGCGGCAACCCGCAGAACGTCATGTGTTCAAATGAAATTGACGCGATCGCCCAGAACATCCTTAAGATGTACCCCGAGCCAAACGCAAATGGCGGAAAGACTTTCAACAACTACATCGTCGAGCGCAATGCCGTTGACAACACCTGGCAATTCGACACCCGCATGGACTGGAATATCAGTTCGAAAGACCAGACTTTCACTCGTCTCAGCTATTTGAATGAGCCCGGCTACCGGCCAGGCCCCCTGGGCCCAATTCTGGATGGCGGCAACTTCAGCGACGATGGACAGTTTCTTGACCGCGGGCAGAATTTCGTCCTCAGCGAAACCCATCTCTTCACAAACACGCTCACCAACGAGTTTCGCGTAGGATACAACTGGGCTCACTTTGGATTTTTCCAACCGAACGCCAACACAAACGTCGCTCAGTCGATCGGCCTCGGGGGAATCCCGTTTGGTCCTCGGAATGGAGGACTGCCGAACGTCAGCGTTGGCGGCATCTCCCATTTTGGGTCCCCGACCTTCTACGTTTCCAATGAATACGAGAACGTGTTCCAAGTGTTGGACAATGTGAGCAAAATCGTCGGAAACCATGCCTTGAAGTTTGGAGTCAACCTCCAGCATATCCGCTTCTCCACGGAGCAGCCTACTCAGCCGCGCGGCAGTTACAACTTCAGCGGGAGATACACGGGGCTGCCTGGCGTCTCTTTTACGGGCTCTGGAGTTGCCGATTTTCTAGCAAACTCCATGAACTCTTCGGCGATCTCCAACCTCTTCAATACGGACGATGTGCGCTGGGACAATGGCGTATATGCCCAGGACGACTGGAAAATCACGCGCAAACTGACTTTGAACCTGGGATTGCGTTACGAGTACCCGCAGGCTTATCGCGATCTTTTTGGGCATCAGGCCATCTTCTATCCAACGGGACCTCTTTCGCCCGGGAGTGGCAGAGCCGACTACGCCATCCCGAACCAAAGCAAGAACGTGGCACTCGCGCAGAAGTTCACGAGCTTGCTGGCCACGGACAACATCACCCTTAAATACAGCAGCAACCCCGCTCTCATCCAGCAGGACAAAGTGAACTTTGCACCCCGGATTGGATTCGCTTACCGGCCCAAAGATCGGGCCGTCATACGCGGAGGCTACGGGATCTTCTATGGCGGTGTGGAAAGCACGGGTTACTTCCCGAACTTGGGCGAGAACTTCCCCTTTGAGTTCGATTCCAACTTTCCAGCTGCCGGTTGTCAGACAAACAATTGCCCGACCAATGGTTTCACATTAGAATCGGGCTTCAGCAGTGCGATCAATGCTGGCCTTTTCAATGCTATTTCTACTCCCAGCCTGCGCGGGTCAGACCCCAAGGTGAAGACCCCTTACGCTGAGAATTACAACCTTTCGGTGGAATACGGAATCACGAACAACCTGGTAGCGACGGCGGGTTATGTGGGCTCTGTGTCGCGTCACTTGCAGGTTTTCCCAAATCCGAACGCACCCATGGAACTCGTGCCACCGACGGCAAACGCCAGGCTGGTCCAACCCTTCCCGGACTTCGGCGGTGTGGCGTATACGGCATACGCCGGCATCAGCAATTACAATTCCTTACAAACCAAACTGGAGCACCGTTTTGCGAATGGGATGAATTTTCTGGCGACCTACACCTACTCTCATACGCTGGACGATGCGCCAACGCCGCTGGGCAGCACGGGCGACTTTGGCTATCGCAACACGAATATCGTTCCGATTCGCGACGATTACGCCAACTCACCCTTTGATGTGCGGCATCGCTTCACCTTCAACGGTAGCTACCAGTTGCCCTTTGGGATGGGGCGCAAATATGCCAACCAGCCCGGACCGCTCAACTACCTCATTGGCGGTTGGTCCGGGAGTCTTGTTTTCCGCGCGCAAACCGGAGAGCCCTTTACGGTTGGCCCGGATATCACCACGGCAAACGGCGCAGGGGCGCGCGCCATTCTTCTTGGGGATCCCTTCCAGACTGGCGGAACACCCCCGGCGAGCAACACCCAAACCACTTGCGCCTCGCAAGTCCACACCGTGCAGCACTGGTTCAACCCTTGCGCCTTTGGCAATCCACCCCCCGCCGCCTCGATCACTTCCCCAGTTTCGGGGTCAGCAGCCATTGCGGATCTCGGCGGGAGGCGCAACCAAATCCATGGTCCTGGTTACGAGCGAGTTGATATGTCCTTGTTTAAAGATTTCCGTACGTATAATGAACAGATACTCCAGTTTCGTGCGGATATTTTCAACTTGCTGAATACACCTTCGTGGGGAACCCCGAACGGCACTGCCGGTCCAACGGGTGGTTTAATTACCGGGCCACGTTCCTTTCAAAACCTGACCCCGGACGCCCGTTTCTTCCAATTCGCCTTGAAGTACTCATTCTGAAAAGAAGAGCTACAATGGGGCCTTCGGCGGAAACGGCTGTTGATTCGTTTCAGCGGGGTCTCTTGCGCGTGTCGGGCTTCCTACGAACTTCTTGCCGCAAGCAACTCTTGATTCTCGCTATCGCTGTGCGGCTCCTGTTTTTCCAAGCGTCTCTCTATGCACAAAATTCAACCGCGAACACCAAGCCCAGCGCGGATCAGATTCCGAACCACGCGGATCAGATTGCGCTGGAACGCGCGCTGGCTGTGTACGATCAAGGGCGGGCGCAGCAAGCCGAGCCCGCGCTGCGCGACCTGGTTCATCGTTATCCCGGCAATTTCGCGGCGACCGAAACCCTGGGCCTGATTTACGCGGAAAGCGGAAACTTCACTTCCGCTCTTCCTCTGCTGGAGAAAGCCTGCCGCTTGCGCCCATCCTCCCCGCTTGGCCTCGCGAACTTAGGCGCGATACTCCTGAAAACGAACCGCATTCCGGAGGCCGTGAAAGCGCTGCAGCGTTCTCTATCGCTTGATCCGAAAAATCCCGAAACGCAGTCCAGCCTCGGCCAAGCGCTCATGCAGGCTGGTAACGCAGCGCAAGCCGCGGCAGCTTTTTCGGCCGCCGCTGCGGGAAAGCCCGGTGATGCGAACATTACTTACAATTGGGCCCTCGCTCTCTTTAACGCAGGTAAATTCAAGGAAGCCGGCGAAGTCCTGGACCGCCATCCAGCGAAGGAGTCTTCGGCGGAGGCGCAATCCCTGCTCGCCGACATAGAAGAGAAACAAGGGCATTATGAAGCGGCCGTGGAACACTTCAAAGCAGCCGCGGAAATCGATCCCTCGGAAACCAACCTGTATGCGCTGGGAATCGAGTTTATGCGCCACTGGACCTTTCCCGCGGCCATCAAGGTCTACGAGTTTGCCACCTCAAAGTACCCTTCGAGCACTCGCCTGCAGCTCGGCCTTGGTGTGGCGGAGTATGGAAACAATGACTACGCGCGCGCCATTCCCGTTTTCGCCGATTTGCTTAGCGCCGCGCCGGATAACGCGCTCTATGCCGATTTGCTCGGGCGGAGTTGTATGGCGCTCAGCGAGCAACAAAACCAAGCCTGCGAAAGCCTGCTGACTTTCGCGCTAAGCCATCCCAAGAATGCTGCGGCTGGTATTTTCGCTGCCGCGAACATCCTCCGGCGTCCCCAAGTCCAGGAAGATGCGGGCCTCGCTCGCCGTTTGCTCGAACAAGCCATCGCCGCCAACCCGAACATTCCCGAGGCTTATTTCCAGATGGCCGTCCTGGATCAGCAGCAGATCCAATGGCAGGAGAGCGCCACGGTTCTAGAAAAAGCGATCGCCTTGCGCACCGAATACGCGCAAGCTCATTACCGTTTGGCCCGCGCTTACCGGCATCTTGGCCGCAAAGAAGAAGCGCAGCGAGAGGCCGAGCTGAGCCAAAAATACAGTGAGCAGGAAAAAAACGTTTTGAATGCCAGGTTGAAAGAGGTCACCACATTTCTGGTGACGTTGAAATAAATAGATTTGCCGTGAAGAAAACAAATTCAGTTCCGCTCGAAGCTTCGTTGGGCCTTTCGCGAAACCGCCGCGAATTTTTGCGCATGTCTGCCGGTATGACCCTGGGAAGCACGCTGTTCCATTCCAGTGCCCTCGCACGGGCAGTGACTTCCTCGAAGAAGAGGAAAGTAATCGTCATCACTTTCGGAGGCGGCGCGCGAGATCAGGAAACCTTCGCGCCGGAAGGGCAGGAAAACATCCCGCACTTGATTCGCGAACTCATTCCTCAGTCCACTTTTTTCACGCAGGTCGTGAACCGAGGAATCCTTGGCCACTACGTGGCCACCGCAAGCATCGCAACCGGCGTATATGAAACAATCAACAACTTTGCTTCCATAGCGCCCGAACACCCCACGGTATTTGAGTACTTTCGAAAGGACTTGAAGCGCCCCGCTACGGACGCGTGGGTGGTCGCTCCCAGCAACGGGTTCAATCGCATTGGCGCAAGCAGCCACCGTTCCTATGGTTCCGATTTGGGCGCCGGCGTAATTTTGCCGAAACATTTGCTGAGCGCGGCGATATCCGGGAGAAACTCCATAAATTTCGAAAGCCTTCTCAGGGACAACTACGAGACACCGCTTTACACTCCCAACCTCGCGGGCAATTCATTGCAGATACGCCAATTGGAGGAGGTGCTCAAGCTCTCCTTGGATGATTTCATGTCGCATGCGCTCATGCTCTCCAGCCCCGACGAACTCTCCGTGTTTATCGCGCGCCGCCTCATGCGCCAGCTTGCTCCCAGCCTTCTTTGGATCACGTTGCACGATATTGACATCGCCCATGCAGGCGCTTATTCGCTCTATATCGAAGCAATACGCCGCACCGACCGCCTGTGCGCGGACGTGTGGAAGGCCGTCCAGAGCGATCCGGAATATGCTGGCAAAACCACACTCTTCATTCTGCCGGACTTTGGCCGCGACTCGGACGACGATTCCAGCGGCAACGGATTTCAGCATCACCGCACCGGCGACGCATTGTCTCGGACGACTTGGATGATGGCTCTAGGTGCCAGTGTCCGCGAAGGCGTGGTGTTCGACCGCCCTGCTGAGTCAACGGATCTGCTGCCAACTCTTGGAGCGATGCTGGGGTTTTCTCCCGCGCTCGCCCATGGAAAACCCATACCCGAACTGTCCTAGCCGACATGCTTCCGAGCGATCTCAAACCCAAGCAGTTCAGTGGCTATCCGCCGCAGGCCAAGAAGCTGGTTACGGATTATCTTGAGACACTGCGAAGGCTTCCGCTGAGTTTCTTGCCAAGCCTCTTACGTGAGGCCATTGAATACGATTTCAAGTTTCCCGTCGAGCGCAAAACCTTGGAGCGCGAGCTTTCGAAGCTAGACTCCCTTTCTGACGCGAAGATAAAAGAATGGTTTAAGGAATTTCAACAGATTCGTCTTTCTCCCGCTCTCGAACATTCGGATTGGGTGAACGCGCCCGCGCAGTTCGTGGAACAACTCTCGGCGCACCTTTGGACCACGCACCAAATGGATGCGTTTCGAAAAGCTGCGCTTGATTACGGCGACCGCTTGCGTGCGGCAGCGCCGCCGGAACTCCCCGCATTGCCAAGGCTCTGGATCACCATTATCGGCCAGGGAGTGGCCACGCACGATGCTCCGCTGTTTCGAAAATTGCGCCCGCATGGCGCCTATTTCAGCCGCGTCAAGCCCGAGAACGGATTGAACGTGTTGCTGGATGCGATCGCCGCGAGAGCCAAAGCGCATCCTTCTGCTTACGGCCATTGGTACATCGACGGAGGCCAAAACGCGGATCAACATCCCTCATTGACTTGTGTTTCGTACGGTGGCCTCGAAACCGCTCGGGCAGTCCTGATGGCCAAAATGCGGACCGAAATCGAAAAACCTGGCATGGGACCAGAAGCATTGCGCACGTTTCTAGGACAAATCCGTCCCGCCGATCTCGGCCTGGGCGAAACCGGAGACGCAGTGCTGGACCGTTTTCAAGTCAAGCTGCTGACAGAAGGCTCTGGCACCCAGGTCTTCAGCACTACCTTCGCGCAATGGGCGGCTCGCGAAGCTTCCCGACGCGCACAACCGCTCACATTGCTGGTTCGTTTCGCACCGCGGCAGCGACAAAGGCCAATGAATGAACTCCTTTCTGGAAGCCAGGCCCAAGCGGAGCTTGATCCTGCCGGTTCGCTGATCGATGCCGACATAGGGGCGTATTACAATTGGCTGAACCAACAGCGGCTGCCTGGGGCCGAGCAGTCTTCTTTCCTCGCTTGGTTTGAGAATCATAACGAGGCCCTGGCGATTGGGCCTTCCATGGCGCGCGGAACGGGGTCAACGACAGCGGCTACTCTCGCAGAGCTGCTTGCTTGGATGAGCTGAGTTTTTGAGCTTGGCGTACAAGCCTCGCTCGTTCTCCCCGTCGATGGTACTCCCGGACAATTGGCGCAAAACGCTCAATTCCGGACTCGCAACGGCGGTGCGGTCGCGCAAGTTGCCAGGGCATCTCGCTCCCGAGATCCGACATGGCTCATAGATTGGGCATTCGAATCACTCATTCTCCCTTCAGAAGCTGAATCGCGCCGAGAGCTGAACCTGCCGCGCCGGCAGCGAGCCGTTGGCCCGGCGAAAAAACGCCGACTGCAAGTCTCCTACATAGTTGTCGTAGTTGACGTGGTTTAGAACATTAAAGGCGTCTATAGCCCATTCGAAAGTTGGCGCATGCTCGCGCTTGGCCATCAGCCGGTACCGTCGCGAGAGCCGCATGTCTATATTCAAATAACCGGGCCCTCGTCCCGCATTGCGCCAGAGTCCTGCCGGCCTGTCATTGGCGATGGTATCTCCATTGTCATCGGATCCGGTGGTGATGTCATAAGGAAGGCCCGAGCCTGCGCTGAAGACGATGGAGGCCCTGAAACTCTTGGGCAGGCTATAGAGCCCAATGAAGTTCAATTGATGGCGGCGGTCATAATCGGCGCGTCCCCAGTCGGCGTTCGCGTCATAGTTGTTAGCGGGGCGGGAAGTCATGGTGCTTGCGCTATCGAGCGTCCGCGCCAGTGTGTAGTGGCCAATGAGCTGAAGCTTGCGGAATTGGCCGCGATAGGATATCGAGGCGCTGTACCCCCTGGAAGATGCCGAAGACTCGAATTGGTCAATTCTGTTGAAGTTTGGATCCGGAGGGATGGTCGTACCAGGGAACGGAGCGTTGACATTACGCGTGCGGTAAAGTTCCACACCGCGGATGGTACCTAACTCCAACGTGAGAAAGTTTTGTCCCCGGCCTAACTGGTGTTCGGCCGACACGCTCGCGTGCACCAGGTAGGGGGACCGCAGCACAGGTTCGATTCGGACGATACTGGGAACAGTTTGAGTGACGCCTGTCAGCCCAGGACTCGGATACGTGGGATTTGGGATGATGGTTTCGGTGATGTTTCCGCCGTAGAGACGACTTTGCGAGACCATGTCCAAGGGCTCCCGGTCGTAGTAAATGCCTACGCCGCCACGAATCACCGTCTTTCCATCGCCGGGCGAATAGGCCACAGCCAGCCGTGGGGCCAAGTTCTGCGCATAGGGCACGCTGGATTGGAACTCCTGACGCAGACCGGCGAAAAGAGCAAGATTGTGCCGGAGGTGAATGTCGTCTTGAAAGAAGGCATAATTTTCCGTCCAGCTGAAAGATGTACTTGGATTGCCCGTATTGATGGTGTACAGAAAAGGAGTGCTGTTTTCAAAATCCGTGAGATTAGAAAAAGTGTATGTACCGCCAAAGTTGGAAGCGTCGGTGACGTGAAAGAATTTTGAGCGAATCCCGGCGCCGAAACGGAATAGGTGCCGCCCCGACGATACCGAGGCCGCGTCTTCGAGCTCTCCGTTTCTTTGGATTTTCGCTTGAGAGACCTGGGCGCCACCGCTGCTAAAGGCCCCGAGGACTACAATGCTTGGCTGATTGGTGGCGCTGGAAATATTGTCCGCATCGGCCTTGTAGCCAACACGGATCTGGTTCATGACATTACTGGAGAAGTTCGCCGTTTCGAAGACTCTTAACTCGTTCCCATGATTGAAAAGTGTTGTGGCGTGTTCCGGTAGATCGAAATTGCTGGCCAGCTGGTTGTCTTGTGTCTTGTTCTTAAACCGGTAAAACACCATCATTTTGTGGTTTGGATTGAAGCGCACATCGAGACGGCCGAGAAGTCCCAGGGCATCCAACGGGACGGCCCGATTTGTTACCAGAGGTCCCGAAGGAGTCAGGGCATTCACCACTGCTACGTCCCCAAAGCTGCGGTACCGTCCAGATACAAAAAATGTCGCCTTTTTCAGAAACGGCAAAGGACCGTCCACTTCTCCCTCCACGAGCTTGCGGTCCTGAAACGGCTTATCCGTGGCAAACGCCTCCCGGGCGTACAAGTCTGAGTTGCGGTATACGCCCAAAATGGTGCCGCGGTACCGGCTGTGTACGCCCTTCTTGGTGGTGATTTCCAGCCGGCCTTTGCCCGGCCGGCCAAACTCCGCGGAAAAAGGGTTGCGGTTCACGACGATGTCTTTGATGCTCGAAGCCGGCAGGTCTTCCTGGTTGACTTCCACGCCGTCGACGATCAGCTTCGGCCCTTCCGCGCCGAGCATGGAATTGTCCAGAAAGAGCGAAGGAATCGCGAGATAGTCTCCGTTTTTCACCGGCATGTTCCTCAACAATTCGCTGGTGATGTCAACGGCATTCTTGTTTTCTCCCGCCAGAAGAACGGGTTGAGCGCTGGCGGATACGGTCACCTGGTCCGAGACCTGCGCCACTTTCATCTTCACACGCAGATGAGGAAGAGCCGTAGAGCCAACCGTCACAGGAAGTTGCGCATCTTGAAATCCCGGTGATTTCACGAGGAGGACATAGTCACCGGGGGGCACATTCTCAAAGAGAAACTCGCCTTCCTCATCGGAACTAGTAACCAAAGGATCGCCTCCCGCCTTGTTGGTTAGCGAAATCTCGGCGTCGGCCAGAAGGGTGCTACCCGGGCCGTCAACAATCCCCCGAACAGTCCCGGTTTTATCCGCTTTCGCGGAAAGTGAGCAGGCTAGAACAAAGATTAGGAACACGAGCACACCACGAATTTTCATAACAGCATCCTCCATTTGTCATTGGCAGACGAAACCTTTTCCTGGCGAGAAGACATTTGTAGTTTGTAAAGATGGGCGTATTTTCCGTTTTGCCCCAGAAGCTCTTCGTGAGTTCCTACTTCAGCGATGCGCCCCTGGTCGAGGACAACAATGCGATCAGCCAAGCGGACGGTGCTGAGGCGGTGCGCGATGATTAGCGTGGTGCGTCTGGCGGCCGCACGCTCGAGGGCGTCCACGACCGTTCGTTCGGCAACGGCGTCCAGACCGCTTGTAGGTTCGTCGAGAATCAGAACGGGGGCGTCCCGCAGTACGGCACGGGCGATGGCAATGCGTTGTTTCTGTCCACCAGACAGAGTCGTGCCTCTCTCTCCGACGGGGCTTTCGTAACCATCGGGGAGGCGGCGGATAAATTCGTCGGCATTGGCGGTCACTGCGGCGGCGATGATCTCCTCGTCGCACGCGCTGGTCCGGCCGAAGACAATGTTCTCCCGAATCGTTCCCCTAAATAGTAATGAGTCCTGAAGAACCAGACTGATCTGTTCGCGTACGGACTGCAGAAGAAAACTTCGGATGTCCTCGCCATCTATGAGCACGACACCCGCGACGGGGTCGTAAAAACGAAGAACCAGACTGATCAGCGTGCTTTTTCCGGCGCCGGTCGCCCCGACGATGGCCAGTTTCTCTCCTGGCGCCACGGACAAGTTGATATGAGAGAGGACCGGAACGCCCGGTTCGTACTCAAACGAGACATCCTGGAATTCGATCGAGCCCTTCAACGGGGGGGCTGGCCGCGCTTTCTTGCTGTCGCTCACTTCGCTGCGCTCGGACAGAACCTCAACAATTCGCTCCGCACCGACGCTGGCTTTCGCGAGCGTATTTGCCGAGCGAGTGATGGCCTTCAAGGGACTGTAGAGACTATTGACGTAAGCAAAAAAGATGACCACGTCACCGGTGGTAAGCGTTCCATCGAGAACGCAGTGGGCCCCGTACCACATCACGATGGTCAAGCCCAGCGCAGCGAAAAAATCCACAACTGGGGCGATGCGGGCTTGATACCGCACGCTTTCCATGAAAGCCTGAAGGTTGCTTTCGCTGTGTTCGTGGAAGCGTTCATCAAGCTGCTCTTCCTGCGCCAAGCCTTGCACAATGCGAATCGAAGCCAGGGTTTCCTGGGCAAGGGAAGCGAGCAATCCTGTGCTCATGCGGGCCTTGCGGTTGGCCTTTTTGATGCGCCGCTTATAGCGGAAAACCATCCACAACATTCCCGGGGCGATAGACAGCGCGGCAAGAGCAAACTTCCAATTGAGCCAGAACATCAAAGCGGTCATGCCCATAAGCATTAGAGCGTTGCTACCAAAAACAATGATTCCGCTGGCGATGAACTCCTGAATTGCTAGTGTGTCGGAGGTCAGCCGGGTGGTGAGGTCGCCGGTTCGCTGGCTATCGTGAAAACGGAGAGACAGGCGTTGCATGTGGGCGAACAAGTCGCGGCGCAAGTCGAAGCCGAAGCGTTGACCGAGATCACCAAATAAGCTGGTGTAGAAATAACTGGTCAGGCCGGTGACGACCGCGATGAGCATGACCGCGATGCAGCAACTGTAAAGGATTTGGTTGTGTGTCAGCGTGGCGCTGTCGAGCCATCCATGGATCAGGGGGACACGGCTCGGTTTGTGCGACAACACTCGATCAATCACAACCTTGAGAGGCCATGGGCGAAATACGGTGAGCAGCGAATCAAGCGTCATCGCCGAAAGCGCGAGGACGCATTTCCTCCAGTGCGCACGGAGAAAAGGCGCAAAATAACGAAGAGTTTCCATTTCGTTCATCGGGGATTTCAGCTCACCTGGCATCACTCATTTCCTCTCCCTAATCGAAAACTAGGATCCCTAGTTACCGCCAACGCAATCACCCGTCGTGACCAAGACCCGCAAATAACTCTTTCACCTGCCACTCACGAACCCGCGAATTGACTCGCAGCTTGAAGCAACTTGAACACAATCTTTTTCCCGCCCTTCATGCGGCGCACTGCGGCCTCCAGATACGCGAGTTTCAAAAAAGCAATTGCCGTGAGCAGCCGCATCCTGTTCGAAGAGAAGTTCGAGGATCCGGATGCGTACGCTTCTTCAAAACGAGCCGCATAAGAATCCAGGTAGTCGACGGCTCCCAACGACGTTAAAGCCAAAAACCGCAGGTGAGCGATGAAGTGAGCCACATCAAACAGGGGGTCGTATTGACAGAATTCGTCAAAATCCAGACCAACGAAACGATCTTCTTCTACGACAAGGTGCTCGGGAGAAAAATCCCTATGCGTAGGCACCCGCGGGCCTTTCTTGCACTTCGCAAGCTCTCTCTTGATCAGCGTGCGGATGCCCCCAAAGATTTCTCCGATCTCCCGATGCGCACACACTAGGTTTCGTTCCCAGACGCCGAGAGTGTGAAAATGGCGCTGGTAACCATAAATTCTCCCGCCGCGGAACCGGCAAGCATGCAGCTTGAGCAGCCACAATGCGGCTCCTTCTACCGCTCGATTAGCATCCTCGCCGGCCATCAGGGAGTCGCGGAGCGTGTGGCCGCTTTCCCAGCCAAGAAACAGAACCCGCCAGCGCGGGTGATAAGCAATGGGCTCCGCAATTCGAAGGTCCCCGATTGAGAATCCCCGGCGCCAAAGCTCCTGACAATTCTCGTAAACGGTCGCCCCATGATGGCCCGCATAGTATTTGGCGAGAATACGGTGCCGTTCGATGGGTGCCCCCGCCGAGGACCGCATCAGAACCTCGACCTTCACGATGCAGCGCTTCCCGGGAACGTGGCGGCGAACACTATGACGCATTTGTTCCAAGCGGATGTCATTCCCGAAGCGCCCCTTCAGAAGTGGCGCCAGGACTTCAGTGAACCTTTGCGGATGGCGAAGCAAAGCCAATCCGGGCAGCGCCGGATCCTGCGGAACAGAAGCTCGCGCGCCGGCTTGAGCGGATTGCTCCGATCGAATGGTCCATTTTTCCAAGACTGTGTGTTGCGCTCTCTCACTACTCATAAAAAGTCTGTCGGTTTCCTTTCAAGCTTCAAGAACCCGGAGCCCTTCTCTCAACATCGCCGTAACCTTCTCTTCCCAGTGCGGAACGCGGTGATGAAAGACGCCGTACTTGACAAGCCTCAGACAAGTTGCGGCCCGATAAAAGGGCAACCTGGGCAAAATGGCCGGACCTCGAGCTTCCGTGTAAGTTTTCAGGAAAGCGGCAACCGCCGTGTCGAGTGCAGTAATGGAGCCCATCCTGCCAACAGCCAAGCGCTGTGTTGACACAATGAACCTTGCAACGTCGCGGGCAGGATCGCCTGCATCGTATCCATCCCAATCGATTGTCACCGTACGGTCACCTGCAAAAAAGACGTGGTCGGGACTGAAACTTCCGTGTCCGGCCGCAGGCTCCACTCTTCCGAGCCCTGAAGCTGTCTTTGCCAGTTGCTCGAAGAGCAGCTTCGATTTGTCGAATAGCAATCCGCCGACCTCGGTGAATCGCCGGCTCCAGCGCTCCATTCGGTTGAGTTCCTCGTCAAGTCGAGAAATCTTGTCCGAGCGGGGAGTGCACTCCTGAAAGTAAGCCAGCCAGCGCGCAGACCGTTCTGCGGCCTCAGCGCGGTCTTTCTCATCGCCTTTTAGAAAAGCCTCCTTGGCGGTTGTTCCTTCAATCTTTTCTTCCAAAAGGAGCCGCAGAGGAATCACGTAACCCAGTGGCTCAGGAACCGAGAACTGCTCTGACGGACCGAAGCGCGTGTGCCACAATCCGTCCATCGCCCGATGAACGTCAGGCCGGTCTTTCGCATAGACTTTTGCAATCAGCACATGCGGACCGCCATCCGTACGCAGCGAAAGCTCCAGAGTGCATCGCTTCCCCTTGTGCCACTTGAGTGCACGGAAGTTCACATCTTGGAATGCGCCCCAGCGCAGACGGCTGTTCCTTAACAAGGTCAGTTCCTTCCCCAGTACCTTAGGGTTAAGTACCTTCTCGAGCGTAGCAATCTCTTTATCAACGAGAGATGACGCGTCGATGGCACTTGGCTTGCCTTGGTTTTGCAGAATCTGGGGCATATTCCTCTCTCACTCCGTAAGGCTAACCGCCGATAATCCCTCCTCGAGCATCGCCATGGTCTTTTTCTCCCAACGATCAAACTGATAAGCCATGCAATACTTGGCATGTTTCAAGCAAACAGCTCCCCAGTGAAAGGGCAACCGGTCAAGAATGTCGGGGCCCCGCTCGGCGACGTAGGCCTGCAGGAAGTCATCGGACGCCGAGTCAAAAGTCCCGATTGCGCCGGTGCGGTCGAGCGCTAGCCATTTCGTGACAATGATGAAAGTTGCGACATCTCGGGCGGGATCCCTTACCTGGCAGCCGTCCCAGTCGATTACAACAGTGCGTTCACCGTCCAGGAGGACGTGACTAGGATTGTATTCGCCGTGCGCGGCGCACATTTCTACGATTCCGAGCTTGGAGGCTTGAGCTTCTAGTTTTGTCAACAGCCGTCCGGATTTTTCAGCAAACGAGCCACCCAGCCGCGTCAGTTTGCGTGACTGGCTTTTGGATTTGGACATCATTTTGTCAACGATGGAAGTCGGTCCGATCCGCGGAGCAGTGGCATGAAACTTTGCCAACCACCGGGCACAGCGCATCGCGGCGTCTTTCCGCTCCCGTGGCCCTGCTGCGAGCAAAATCTCTCTGACAGAGACTCCGTGAGCTTTCTCTTCAAGAAGAAGTCGCAACGAGGGCAGGTAGGTTAAGGGCCTGGGGATGGCAAATTGGGAATCACAGCCGAAACCGGCCTGTTGGATTTCCGCCATGTTGTCATGAATGTCCGAACGCTCTGTGACAAAGACCTTACCAATCAACTCATGCGACCCTCGCTCCGTTTTCATGTTGATCTCGAACGTGCATCGGTTGCCCGGGTGGCACTTCAGGACTCGGGTTTGGATTTGTTGTACTGGGCCCCACTCCCACTCGGCACACGACAGCAGGTCAAGTTGTTTTTCGAACTCTCCTGCGTTGAGGAAGGTCACAAGAGCAGAGTGCCTTGGATCGACCGCGCTTGGAGTAATCTCCACCATGAACTTCACCTCACCTGGGTCAGTGCCCGTAGCCCTTCATCCAGGAGCACCTCGGCTCTCTCGCGCCATCGGGCTCGCTGACGGCGGACATAGCGCTTGGCCTGGCGCAAGCACAGAGCCGCCATATAGAAAGACACGTTCGTCGCAACGTACCGGTGGCCTTCAGTGAGATATGTCTCTTGGAACAGGGTGGCGCACGGATCCAAAGCACGGATCGAACCGAGATGGCGCTCGGCGAGCCTTCGAAGCCCTAAGATGAATCTGGCAACATCGCGGCTGGGATCGGACAGAACGAAACTATCCCAATCCACGGTGACAACTTGATCGCCCGTGAGGAACACGTGAGCCGGAACGAAGTCTCCGTGACTCGGGCCCACTGGAATGTCCTTGAGTGCAGCCGAAGCGGGCCCAAGAGCTTCTAACAAACGCTGCCCCTTCGACGCTAAAGAAGCACAGCAGTCTGCAAGGCGCTTGCACGTCTTGGAGCAATGGTTGAACACCGCATCGGATCTCAGAGTGCGGCCTCGAATGCCGCCAAGGGCGTGAAACCGCGCAAGCCATAGCGCGCTTCGTACGGCGGCCACTTTCCGTTCACGCGGGTGTCCTTCCAGAAAGATTTGCGCCGCATGCAGGCCGCTGATTTTTTCGACTAAGAGCAAACGTAGCGCCGGCACATAAAGAACGGGACGTGGAATGGAAAACTCTGATTCATCGTTGAATCCTGCCTGGCGAATGGCCGTCATCACTTCAAAAACATTGAGGGATTCCTTCTTGTAGACTTTTCCGATCAATTCGTGAGAGACGTTGCCACTTCTTAGAGAGACTTCAAAAGCACAACGGCGGCCCGGGTGGCATTTCAAAACCTCGGTTCGGACCTGCTCCACTGCTCCCCAATCCGGCTGAGAGGATGAAAGCAATGCGAGCTGCTTTTGAAACTCTTGGACATCGAGGAACGGGGTGATGGCCGAATCAACTGGATCAAGAGCGAAATGAGCGAATTCCATGGTGGCCTCCTTCTTGGGCTCTACTGTCCCAATGCCTCGAACCGTTCATCGAGCAGGGCATCCGCCTTTTCCTGCCATCGGCTAACCTGCTTGAAGATGTATCGCTTTGCTCGTTGCAAACGGAGAGCTGCACCATAAAAATTTAAGTTCTTCGTAATCTCAGGGCGGCCCAAGGCGAGATACGTCTCCAGGAATTGCGTTGCAGCGCGGTCTAAAGCATGGATCGAGCCAAGACGCTTTGCTGCCAACCTCTGAAGCCCAAATAGGATGAACCTGGCAACATCCCGGCTTGGATCCGACAAAACAAAACTGTCCAAATCGATCGCGACAACCTGGTTCCCACGAAACAGCACATGTCCCGGAAGAAAATCTCCATGACTCACGGTCATTGGAATGTCGATCAAGCGGCCTGACGCCTCCTCAATTTCTTTGAGCAGCCTTTCTGCTTTCTGTGCCAACGCCGGACATCTCTCGACGATCTCCTTGCATCTCTTTGCGCTGCGCGACCGCACCACGCTGGGGCCCACGACCCGCGCTGGTATCGCCGGCAATGCGTGGAACCGTGCCAACCACTGGGCGCTTCGAATGGCTGCATGGGCTTGCTGGCGCTCGTCGCCCTTCAGGAAAAGATCCTTCGCGTATACCCCTTCCACTTTTTCCACAAGAAGCAGACGCTGAGATGGAATGTAAGCATACGGCTTGGGGATCGCGTATTCGGCCTTCTCGTCGAAGCCCGCTCGGCGGATGGCCGCCATAATTTGAAAAACGTCCGGGCGGTCTTCCGCATAGACTTTCCCGATCGCTTCCCATCCCACGTCAATACGAAGAGTGACCTCGAATGCACAGCGCTTGCGCTTGTGCCACTTTAGGAGCTGCACTCCGGCCTTTAGCAAGCTCCCCTTTGTCCATGGAGTAAGCGATAAGAGCTTGGCATCCTCGCACAACCTTTTCACGTCCATGGCCGACGAAAGGGTAGGTATACCGGGATCGACTACGGCAACGCTCCCGAGGGAGTTTGGAGTCGTGCAGGAATCATTCATCTCAGTCATTTTCGCTACCTCCGCTGTTCTGATCCAAAGCACGCAGGCCCTTGTCCAGCATGGTTCGCGCCCTCTCAAGGCTTCCCGTTGCACGGCTCGCCACGTCCCGCTTCGCGGACTGCAGATAGAGCGCAGCTTTGTAGAAACCTAATCTCGTTGCAAACCGCGGATGTTTGGCAATCAAGTAGCTGTTCAAGAATGTCCGTGTCGCCACGTCGAGGTCCCGAATTGACTTAAGCTCCCTGAGCGCAAGCCGTTCGAGAGAAACAACGAATCGAGCCGCATCGCGACATGGATCGGCGGTGTCATAGCCATCCCAATCGAAGGTTACCGTACGCTTCCCGGAGAACAGGATTTGGTAGTGCGAGTAATCTCCATGTCCCGCGCACCAGTTATTTCCTTCCAGCATTGAGGAAACAACCAACAACCGCTGGAAGAGTTCTTCTGCCTTGCTTGCAATCGGCACCTTGGCATCCACGATCTGGCGCAACCTGCGCTCACTTCGCCTCAGCAATCTTCGAACCTTCATGATTTTGCCTTGCTTAGGTGCAAGGATTTGAAACCACATGAGCCAATGCGCACAGCGTTCAGCAGCCTCAGCACGTTCTGCCGGGCTGCCGGCGAGAAAAACCTCCTTGGCATGCTTGCCGATAGCTTTCTCTTGAAGGAGCAAGCGCAGCGACGGCACGTAGGCTAGAGGCTCGGGGATTGCGAATTCTGAGTCTTTATCCAGGCCCACTCGCCAGATCCTTCTCATGGCATCGAACACATTGAAACTTTCACGCGAGAAGACCTTGCCAATGAGGTTGTGCCAGCCGTGGTCCGTGGTAGCCGTAATTTCGAAGGTGTACCGGCTGCCTTTATGCCAATTGAGCAACCGGGTTCCAATTACCTTCACGCGCCGCGAGCCCCAATGCGAAGACGCAATCGGAAAGAGGCATTTCGACAGTTCTACGGGGTCGAGCGCGGCGCGAAGTGTAGGTAGTTCCGGATCCCATTCCGCCCTCGGTTGTAGATACTCTCCAGGAGCCATGTGTATCGCCTCTAAATCCAGGATCTTCATCAAGCAGCGACCCGTAGATTTCCTCGATGCACTTTCAGTCGAATCCATTCGATGACGCGGGCAGCATTCCGTTCCCAGGTGAAAGCCTCACTTGCCTTTCTGGCGTTTCTCCCTAATTCCTCGCGAAGAGCGGCGTCCTTCCGCAGTTCGCAAAGACAGTTCAAAAGCCCCGCTCGATCGCCGGGCTCATAAAGAAGGCCGGTCACTCGATGACGAATGATTTGCGGAATCTGTCCCGCGTTGCTAGCCACCACAACCCGCCCCGCGGCCATGTATTCGAATAGCTTGAGTGGTGAGTAGTAGAAATTGTCCAAGCGTGGGTAAGGCGCCAAGGCCACGTCCACCCTCGCCAGATAACGCCGTATCTCTTCGTGGGGGACGATACCCGTGAAAACAACGGCCTTCTCCAAACCAGCCAGGCGGGCCTTTTCCTGTAGTTCGCCCTTCAGCGGGCCGTCCCCAATCAGAAGTAACCGGGAGGAAGGCTGCAGTTTGTGAAACTCTTCAAACACGGAGAGCAGAAAATCCGCGCCGTGCCATGGCTTGAAGCTTCCAACAAAGGCGAGCACGAATTTGTCGCGTCCATGGAAATCTCTGGGTGGGCCGATGCTGCCGGGCTCAGCTGCGAACCACGCCGCATCTACCGCATTTGGGAGGACGCGGATCTTTTCAGAAGCGACACCCGCTTCTATTAAATGGTTGTGCAGCGGTTCGGATACAACAATCACCGGATTGGCGCCTTGCCAAACGCGACATTCCATCCAGCGAGCAAGACGCGGCCAAGCTAGTTTCTGTCTGTACCGCTGCTGTTCGTAAACCAGGGGCGCATTCACCTCAAGGGCAAACGGCACCCGATACCGCTTGGCCAAGGTAAATCCAGCAATTCCCCAAAGGCTGTAGCGCTCATAGATGAACTCCGGAGAAAGTCGGCGTACTATCTTGGCGGCTGTGTTGAAGAATGTCCCATTGTGCAGTAGCCGGACGGCATCAGGATATCGGCGAAGTGGCCGATGCAAAACGTTGTTGGTTTTTCGAATAGTTTTTTCCAGGACACGGTTCAAGCGCGTTATGCCGCAAGGGATCACTCTTGCGGCGGTTTGGGACTCAATCCATTCAGGGCGGCTGACGCAAGTGCCCAAGACGGTAATCTCATGTCCGAGTTCTCTCATCGCGCGGATCATGCCGCGGACATGAACGGCTCCTCCCGTCTCTGCCGCCAAATCGATGCTCGGATCAAAACATAGGTAAAGAATTTTCATTGGACGCCCTCAAGGTGAAAGAGCCCGAGCAATTCCGTCACGCTTCGCTCGACAGAAAAGCTCTTTACGACTTTTGCGGTAGCGGCGGCGCCTAGTTGTTTTCGCAGTCCTTCGTCTGAGAGAAGGTGGTCGAGTGCGTCAGCAAGCATCTCTGGGTTACGCGGCTGGACCAGAATTCCATCGCGGCCGGATTCCACCAATTCTGGAATCCCGGAAACATCTGTGGATACAACGGGGAGCCCGCAGGCCATGGCCTCCAGCAATACCGTTGGAATTCCGTCGCGGTCTCCGTCCTCATTGATGACGCACGGCAGTGCGAATATGGCAGCCCGCTTGTACGCTTCGCGGACGAGTTCCTGCGGCAGCGCTCCCCGGAATCCAATGATGTTGTGTAAGCCCAGCAAATGAACTTGAGCCTTCAAGTAGGTTCGCAGCGGGCCTTTGCCCACAATCTCGACGCGAAACGATCGTCCTCGTTCCCGGAGGATGTGGCACGCGTGAATCAGATCGCTGATTCCCTTTTTCTCGACCAATCTGGCCACCGTCAGGATTGTTGGAACAGGAGGTTTCTCGAGACACGAGTCGCCGTTTGCGTAACGGCTTAGGTCCATGCCGTTATAAACGCAATGCACCTTTTTTGCTTGTGCGGGATGTATCAGGCGAGTGAGGTGCCGCCGGTTGTATTCACTGACGGTGATCACAGCCCGGGCATGTCTTATCTTCGCTCGCAGGAGTCTTGGTTTTGCGTCGAAGTAAATGTCTTTCGCGTGTGCCGTGAACGTATAGGGAATGCCCGTGAGGTAATACGTGAACATCGCAACGCTGGCAGGGGCGGTGGCGAAGTGCGCGTGCAGATGCGTGATCCTCTCGCGAAACAGAAGATCTGCCAGGTAACCGGCCTGGAATAAACTTTGCAAAAAACTCCATCGCGGGTGAAGCAGTAGCGCGCGGGACAAAGCCTTCAAATAGCGCAGGGGATGGCGAAAAGCCGTCGCGACGTTCCCTCGTAGAACTCGATTCCGGCCACTTTGCGCCGAAAGATAGGTCGCTTTTGCATTTACAAGCCTCATCTCGCCGTGAACTGGTTCGTTACCGGGTTCTTTGATCGAGAATATGCGGAGTGGGATGCCCCGCCGCTCAAGCGCCAGTACTTCCGTCAGAACGAAAGTCTGCGAAAGACGAGGCCAAGTGCTAACGATATAACCGAGGCTCGCTTTGGCCCCGCCCACTGGAGCAAGCTGTGGACGAGATACGGCTTGCGGCAAGGTGCTCGGCCAGCCGGTCTGCGGCCTTCCGGCCTCCGTTTGTGTCAATCGTTGGTTCATAAAGTGGATAGTCTGTCCGTTCCAAGTCGTCCATGAGTTTGTCGGCCATCCTCTTGGGAGACAATTCCCTCGGATGCATGACATCGACGAGACCCCGCTGAGCAAATAGCCGCGCGCGGGTTTGCTGCTCCGCGCTTGGCCCTGATCGCGGAATTACCAGTCCCTTCTTGCGTAGCCGAAAAAGCTGATATAGGGAGTTGTAGCCGGCCATTGTGACCACCAGATCCGCTGCATTCATGTAGCTCAAATGGTTGTCTACATGGGTTAGTACTCGGACCTTCAGCCCTTTTGCTAATTCGCGCAGGTGTTCGCGCTCACCGCCCTCCATCAAAGGACCCGTGATAAAGATCGCTTCCAACCCCGAGTTCGTTCCCAACAGCTTCAAAGCCTTCATGCACTCCAACATCATCGGGAGGGCGTCCGCTCCGCCACCTCCCGTTACCACCAGCAATTTGCCCTCGACTTGGAGCTCATTGCGCATCTCACTTTGACTTTTGTACGGTTCCTGTTCGCACACATATCCGACATAACGCAATTTCGGAGCGAACTCGCCATCCAGTCCATAGTGGGCGCCCGTGTCGAATAACTCCTTGCGTCCATAGATGAAAATTTCGTCGTAGTATCTGCGAATCGCTTCGTAGGTTCCTTCGCGTTCCCAGAGCGCACGAGTAACTTCCGGGGCGTCCAAAATATCTCTAAGGCCCAGGACGATAGTCGGCGCGTCGCTTCTCCGTTTCAGCATTTGCAGAGAAGGAAACAATTCACCCCAGATCCCAACGGGGACGTGGTCCACAAGCAGGACTTGCGGATGAAACACTCGGACGGCCTCTTGAATTGTGGCCACGCGCAATGCCTTGGTTTTCTCCAATCCGATCCGAAGCCGCAAGGGAAGCCAAACCCCAGTGTTGCGTTTGATCACAGAGGGAAGCTTTATAAAGTCCACCCCTGTGGGCAGCTTGAATACCGCTCCCGAAGGACACCCGATCATCATTAACACGCTGGAATCGGGAACCTGGCGGGCAAGAACCGAGGCGATCGTGGTGTTCCTTCTCAAATGTCCCAGTCCAAATCCGTCATGGGAATAGGTCATGACACATGATGAGTTGCCGTCAGTCTCGAAATGATTCATTCGCTTCCCCCATCTCGACTGGACAAACGCGAGGCTGGTGCTCTCCCTTTCCGTATTGGCGCCAAAGAGCACACTGACTTTTTTCTTCGACAGTGATACCTCGCTTGGCGGCACGCGCGTTAACGGACTGGGGATCGCGCGAAAGCACGGAAAGCTGATTGTCTTCGGCCTTCGCTCCGCAAGCTCGGTCGGGCAAGGGTTTCAGCGGTTTCCCCTTTGCTCATGTAAGAATTCATTTCATTCCCGAAGGCTCATGCCTGCCCCCGGTTATTAATCTAGCGACCAGCATTTAAGTGAGCGTGCAACGGTGGGGCGCTTCCTATCGCGGTCAGGGGCGGGGCAACAGTCGCAGGTAGGAAGAACTCGAGCAAAAAAAACGCTTCCCCGGCCGGAACTCCACCAAGACCATTCGCCCTCCTCAAAGTACGTTCGTGTCTGTGATGAGAGTCACGTTAATTCTTGCGAAAATGCTTGTTAAGAAACAATCCGGTGATAGCTTGAAGAGCAGGGCAGAAATGCCCTAAACACAGAGAGGGAGAAGACAACGCGAAACCTCCGGCGGCGTATGGCACAGAAGCTCTAATGGTAATGATTAACCTATGTGGTGACGGCCGTGCTCACGGGTATGCGAATCGGAGAGATTCTCGCACTCAAGTGGACGCGGCTCGACTTTCTGCGCGGGAACGTCGAAGTCTCCGAGACATTCTCGAACGTACAGTTTGGGACACCGAAGACGCGGAGTAGTCGTCGTGTGATCCCGATGAGCTCCGTCTTGCGTGAAGCGCTTGAGTTGCATCGGCGAGGGTCAGCACATACAGCGCCCCAGGTCGTCACTTGACGCAAGGCATCGACGCGCACACCTCCAGCGCAGGATTTTCGTCGGCAGAAAATGTCCGGGTGCAGACCCTCTCCGCCGCTCGCATCTACGACAAGAACGACGATGCCCACCCAGAGACCGTGGTCCCTCAAGTAAGCCATGTGCAACTGGAAGGAGCAGAACGAGATTACTCGTTCCCGCACCAAAGCGTCACAGTAGTGGATTTTCATAAGAAAAACTGATTCAGGGTTCGCTGGACACTTCGCGGATGCGATCGGCGAGCGCCGACGATTAGTAGGGTTGGTTTTTGGGCTGAGGCGAAGAAGCGGCGCGATCCGCGAGGTTCCTCCGTTTTTCTTCCATCTCGTTCGTTTCCTTCTGGAGACGCATGAAAGAATCCAATGCTTTGCGACTATCTTCCGCCTTCCCAAGCCGCCGGTCGACGTTCGCCAAAACGTAATAATACGAAGAGGCTCGAGGATTTAGAGAAACTGCTTGGGCAAGAGCCTCAGCTGCATCGTTGAGATGGCCTTGCGCCTCATCGGCTTTTGCCTTTTGAAACCAGGCGCCGTCACATTTAGGATCGATCTGTAATGCCGCACGCGCATACGCAAGAGCCTTTTCGTAATCGCTCTTACGGTTGTAATAGCCGCTCAGGTTTACGTGGGCCGAGACGAATTTTCCCTTCTTGGCATCATTGAGTGTGATGGCTTTCTCATAACTCGCAACGGCTCCGGCTCCATCTCCCAGTGCTTCCTGAGCAAACCCAAGAGCGTCCCATGCCTCCATGTACAGAGGGTCAAGACGAAGCGCTTTTTCAAACTGTTTTCGCGCCGTCACCCAGCTGTCCTGAATGGAGAAGAGTTTGCCGAGGTTGAAGTACATCTCCGCGGACTCCGGGTTGTACTGGATTCCTTGTTCAAACTCTGTTTGAGCCGCATCGAACTTTCCGACAATCATGAAATCGCGGCCAAGAATCTTATGGGCCTCGGCGTTCCTGACATCGAGTTGCAGGGACTTGGCCAGCGCCTGAATGGACTCCCCGATTTTCCTTTGCGCGAACCGGCTATACCCTAACGCGTACCAGCCCCAAGAAGATCTCGGGTGCTCTCTCACGTAGGCAACAAGCAGCGGCTCGACATCCTGAAACCGTCCTTCGCGGATGTAACCTTCGAATTGGCTCTTACCGTTTCGCTCATCTGCAAGGCCTGCCTCGTTTGAAAGCGCGGCAATTCTCTCCCTGGCCAGAATGTCACCAGGATTGAGTTCAAGAGCTCTTCGATAGGCAGCGGAAGCGCCCTCCGCGTTACCCTGCTTTTCAAGAACTGTTCCCAGGAAATGCTCGGCATCGGGGGATTCGGGCTGGAGCTCGAGGGCGTGTCGGAACTTAGTTGCAGCCTGGCCCAGCTCACCTTGTTCAAGCGCGACATGGCCCTCTGCGATATCCAAAGCCGCGTTCTGCCGCCGATCGTCGGAGGAAGCCAATTCTCGGCTTCTCTGCAACTCATGAGTACCCTCGTCCCTGTGTCCTGCCCGGACCAAAGCCAGCCCCAGTTGATAATGCGCCTGCGTACTTTGAGGCTCAAGCCGGATTGCTTCCCGAAGTTCTCCGATGGATTCCTCCACTTTCCCTTCGCCGAGCAGGCTTCTGCCCAGGGCGAGCCGGACTCCAGGGAAATCCGGCTGGCTAGCGATCACCTTACGCAGCTGCTCAATTTCTCTGGTCCGCCCGTAGTTCGCATTCTCCCCATAAGCTATAGCCAGATTGAATCGCGCTTTCAGGAAGCCTGGCGCGAGCGCCACAGCCTGCTCCAGTTCATGCACCGCTTCTTCGCCGTCCGTAGTGGTAAGGACTGCACCTAGGTTTGCGTGAGCGTCCGCGTAATCCGGGCTGATGCGCAGGGCTTCCCGGAACTCGGTGATGGCTGCTTTTTCATCGTTGTCCTGAGCCAACACAAGTCCCATGTTGTTGTGGGCTTCAGCAAAATCGGGCCGCACGCGCACGGCCTCACGAAACTCTGCCAAGACTTCTTTGGTACTGGCGCCCTTGCGTCCAAGAAGGAGTCCAAGCACATTGTGGGCTTCAGCGTCGTCCGGTTTCGTAGCAAGTGCCTTTCGAAGCTCCGCGGCGGCACCGTTCCAATCGGGTGCTGGACCGGATGGAGCGGGGACATTGATCCCCGCCTCGAGCTGCCCGATAGCTCTATCAAGTTCTCCACTGCGAAGATAAACAATTCCAAGGTCGACGTAGTTGGAAGAAACGGCGGGCATGAGCGCAATCGCGCACTGCAGGTTTCGTCTCGCCTCGTTCAATTCGCCTTTTTCGCGCAGTGCAGTTCCGAGGAATGCATACGTGGGGCCCGCACCGGGATCGAGCCGAGCAGCTTCTCGCAGCTCTGCGGCGCCTCTAGCTTTTGAGCCGCTGTACCACAAAGCAACGCCAAAATTGTAATGCGCGTCGGCCAATCTGGGGCGGAGTGTCACGGCGCGCTCCAAGTGGACCAAAGCGGAAGTCAGGTCACCCTGCTGTCCCAATATAAAACCAAGCAAATTCTGCGCTTCGGCATAACTGCTATCTTTATCAACGGCCTCGATCAGCAGTTGCTCGGCCTCTTTCAGTTCGCCCCGCGCCGCGGCCTGTTGTCCCCTTTTAAACAAGTCGGCGGCGGGACCTGGGGAAGGCTGGCGCGACTTCTGTAGTGAGGCGGCCTGCTGCTTCAGGGCCACGCCAAGAGCATAATAGCCTTCGCGGAACTCCGGATCGATCTTCAGCAAATACTCGAAAGCCTCGATGGCTTCGCTAAGATTTCCGCTCTGCAGTAAAGTCTGGCCGAGCAAGTATTGCGCATTCGCGTTGTTTGGTTCTCGCTTCGCAACGAGTCTAAGGTGCACAAGGGCGCTCTTGGCATCGCCCTTTTCCCGCAGAGCAATGCCCAGATTCAAATGCGCCGCCAGATCGGAGGGTTCAAGCGACAGGGCCTTTTGAAAAAAGACGACGGCTCCGGATACATCACCGTTTTTTGCCGTTGCGGATCCCAGGTTCGTGTAGGCGCGTGCATATTTTGCGTTGAGGGCGACGGCTTTCTTGAACTCTGTGATGGCGCCCGGGAAATCGCCCTGTTGCATTAGAGCGGCACCCAGCCAATTGTGAGCTTGCGCGGAGGAAGGGCCGAGCTTCACAGCGTGCTGAAACGCTTCGAAGGCATGTGCATAGTCGTTCTCATGCCAAAAAGCCAATCCTAGTTCGACGTAGAGGTTAGAGCTGTTAGGATGCTGTTTTATTTGATTTTCAATTTGGCTGACCGGCGCAGGGGCCTTTTCTTGTACCTGGGGCCAGGCGCTTTTGGGCAGCCCCAGAACCAACGTGGCTAGGCTCATGCTCCGAACGGCCTTTGCGCCCAAACCCATTGAACTCGGGTCCTTTCATCCAGGCCGCGAACCGGGTTGTTCGCGATTCATTCCTTCGCTGAGGCATAGAGCATAGCGCCGCGCGAACTGACTGTAAACGCATTCCACGTCTCTCGCTCAGTTAACGATTTGTCCGGGAAGGGCCG
>QHYM01000093.1 GCA_003223295.1 Acidobacteriota bacterium
TAACCTCTGCATAAATGTGAAAAGATCTACGCGGACTCCGAACCTCCGGACGGCCTCTAGCGTCGGTTCCGGATCCTCCAAGAATTCGTACATGTCCGCGTCGAGACCGGCGACGCGAATCAGTCTTCCTTTTACTCGGATGTCTTTACCGCAAACGTTTATTAACGAATTCATAAAAAACAACAATGTCCTTCCTTCCGCGGACCCCTTTCGCAGGATCTGAGGGATGAATACGCTGATTAGTCAGGCTAGCCTACCGCTCAGATGAATGAGTTTGGAGGCGTGGAGATTCTTTCCGCTCGTCTTCCCGGGGCCCAGGAGACGAGCCTGGATCGAGAAGGGAAAACGAATTGTGTCTTTGGTCTGGCAGAGCGGCATGCTAGGCCATCTGGGGCTGTGCTTGAGGCTGTGGGCGGTTCATATTGAGTTGAATAAAGATGGCGTCCATAATTCTGGCAGTTAGAAGAATCTCGCGGTACGAAATGGGTACCGGAGTACCTTCAAGGATCGAACGGTAGAAGGATTCGATCAAATACTTCATACCGGAGTTCATGTGGAGATCCTTTGCCAGGAAAGTTCCGATGTTCCTGACCGCGTTTTCGAGATGTTGCTGGGCGAACATCAAGGGGGGGACGAACTTCTCCAAATGGCTCTTAAATCTCTCCCCACGGAGCTTGATCATGGTCTCTTGATCGTGATCAAGAATAAGACCGTTTTGCGTTCCATAGATTCGAAACTGATGAAGCGAAGGACGCATCTGTGAGGAGAAAGTGAAATAAGCCGTGGTGCGCTGCTCTTCACAAATAGTGACTCTCAGTTCGTCAATAATCTCGCTTTCACCCAAGCTCTTGAGAAATGGGCTCACAAACCCATACGCCATCACCTGGGGCGAGTCCGTGGTCAAGAACTCCGCTAGTGATGCAATACCATGATCTATAATATTGTGCAGCAACTTTCCTGGTAATCGCCGGACCCAGTGTCGTTTGTTCCCAAGAAGTGCCCCCGCATAGGATCTGCCGAGCTCATAGCAGTAATAACTCTCCATATGTATGGGCCCCGCGCCCAAGTAACCGCTTTTGACAAGAGCTCGCATTCGTCGCGCCGCATTGTTGAATTGAGCATCATGCCCCACAGTCAGCTTCAGCCCTCTTTCATCCGCGAGTTCGATGAGTCTTTGGGCTTCTTCGGCATGAAGCGCAATTGGCTTCTCCACATAAACGTGGCACCCGCGCTCCAGGCAAAACTTCGCGATATCAAAATGGCTCTCGGGTGGCGTCGTAATATGCACAACGTCTGGCCGCGCGTCCAAAAGCTCTGTCAAGTCGCTAAAATGGCGTTTAATCGGGAACCTCTCGTATAGCTGCCGCGCCATCAAGGGCTCGCTGTCACAAACGCCAACGATCTCGCATCCTTTGATCCTCCCAATCTGCGACGCATGCGAGTCCGCAATCTTGCCGCATCCCACGATGGCAACCTTAAGCATGTTGTCGCCCGTCCCGGCAGCCTTCGAAGTAACGCTTAAGTCCCTCCGCCATGGGCACCTTCGGAGTCCAACCCAGCTGTGTCCTCAGTTTTTCGTTGCTGTAACGTGTCTTCTTCCAGTGGGCGTGCCATCTCCTGCGATTAAAGACCGGCGGCAGTTGGCCTTCTGACCACTTCGAATATCGCTCCCAAATACAACAAAGCAAGTGGCTTAAGACGTGGGGAACGTAGATTGACTTGAAGCGCCTCACATTCTTTTTGTAAAGACGCAGGAACTGTCGGCTGGAAGGAAGATCGTCGTCCACGACGTTGAACACATGGCCATCAACGCCCTTCTTCAACCCGGCTAGTACAATTGCTTCTGCGCAGTTGTCAACGTACGTAAATGGTACGGGGTTGGAACCGCCCAGATGCATAAAGACACCAAAGGTATCGATCCCTACGCGACCGGTAATATTTATCTTGCCGGGACCAAAGACGTAACCAGGCCTAACGATGACGTAGGGGATCCCAAATCTTTTGGCGTACTCGACGACGATTTCGTCCTGTTTAACTTTAGCGAAGCAATAGGCATCGCCGCGCAGCTCTGGACGCGTTTCGACTGGGCAGGTCTCGTCCAACAATCTCCAGTGACGCTTCTGCGTGTTGGTGTAGACGGCAAATGAACTCACGTTGACAAACCGTTTCAGGGATTTGTGCTGCACACTCGCTTCAAGGAGATTACGAGTGGAGACGACCGTGCTCATGAACGCGTCGGGAAAGGATTTGTCGCTTCCACCTGCAGCCAAGTGAAAAATCGCAGCGACTCCGTTGGTTACTTTGGCGCAGTCTTCGCGAGAAAGGAGATTGCCTTTGACCACGCGAATTCGCGCTCCGCTTCTGCGCCGGCTTACTAAAGCCTCGAGCTTCGCCGAATCACTGGAGTGTCTGGTCATACAAGTCAACTCCCGGAATCCGCGATCCATTAGATTCTCTACAACCCTTAATCCAATGAACCCGTTCGCTCCAGTGATGAGGATGGGATCGTCAGATCCAATAATGACATCTGCGTTTTCTAAGTTGTGCAGGTTCTCGATATTAGTCCGTAACATAGGGCTCGGTGATGACGTTGATCTTAAGGAGTGCAAGCAACTGCCCGATATGATTAAACAGCTTTACCAGAATAGTCATGAACTTGTGATGCGCCAGGACCAAGGCAAAAGGCAGCGCGGCGAAGTACAGTGGGACGGCAAGGATTGATTTCAATACTTCGCGGGCGCCAAAAGTTGGATGAAGCACCGTGACCGATCCTTGGAGGAGCGCCCGCCGCAACATAAAAGTCCGCCTCCAACGAACGGGAGGAATAACCTCGAAGACCTGCGCCTCATTGCACCAAACGAATGACCGCCCTCGCGCGATAGCTCGCCGGAAGAAGTCCTGATCTTCCCCTGAACGAAACTCGGGTCGAAAGGGTTGTTCACCGGGCAAGATGACTTCTCTCTTAAGCAAAACATTGTTGGTTCTTCCCTGGGTCCAGTCGATCACGAATCCCGTGGCGTAGGTCGGTCGCTCGTAGAAGTTGCCCTGGACGACCCACTTGGGGGGGATCATGTCAAAATGCCTTCTCACCGGCCCGACTACGCCATCAACCTGATACTTCTCGCAAGCCTGGAATGCGCTCAAAAGCCAATCCCTAGCCGGGAACTCATCATCATCAAGGAATGCGGCAAAATCCCCATTTGCGTTCTCGATCGCCTTGTTTCGCGCCAGCGCGATGTTTTGTCTTGGCTCTACGCAGTATCGGATAGGAACCGGTGACGCAGCTGAAAATTTCAAAACACAAGTCTCCGCAGAGCGTAAATGGTCGTTGTCGACCACGACAATTGAATAGGTAAAATTGTCACCAGTATCCTGCTTCGCGAGTTCGATCAAGAGCCTTTGGAGAAGGTTTGGCCGCTTGAATGTACAAATGCAAACGCAGATGTGACTCATTCGTTTCGTCATCGCGCGTCATCTAAGTGTGAGAGTATCGTTCGCTCCGTGATGCAAATTCGTGCCTTCTTCGCTGGGAGGGGACGACGCTTGAAAAAGAAACCGCTTCAATCGGAGCATTTGGTCTTTCCTCCTAAGCTCCATCAAGTCCTTGGGTATCGTTCGTTTAGCGCCACGTAACAGCGAAAGGAAATACCCAATAAACATCAGCCATCCCGCAAGACGGGGCTTAGACTTCATCATATAAACGCACCGGGCGAACTCCCAAAGAGGGTGACAACCAAGCAAGTAATCTTTCCTCCCCGTCTGCATCATTCTTTCGTAGCTGTTTGCATGCTGACCGCTTCCGACTTTACGATGGTGCTCGCAGACTAATTCGAGAAACGTTTTGGTTTGCCATCCCATTTTCCTCGCACTGAGAAATGCAATAAGATCGATTCCGCCTGATCGAATAGGCAAATACCCCCCAATCACTTCGAAGCACTGCCGGCGAAACATCTGACACGCTCCGAATACGTCCTCAACACTTGTAAACCGGCTGGGGTAGATGACTCCTTCCTCCCTGTATGAGGTGCCGCAAACACCCAAACGGGGGTTTTGGGCAAACTTGGCCATGAGGGATTCAAAATAGTCGCAGGAATTGAAAGAAACGTCGGCGTCGAGGTTGCCGATCACCTCGAAGCTCAACCCCTTAACTCTGTCATATCCAGCGTTGAACGCAGCGACTTTGCCGGCAAAGTGTCTTTCCCCATGCTCGGCAGCTCGGACAAATTCAATCCACTCATGCTGGGAGGCATACTTCTTTACTAGTTCATCGGTGCCATCAGTTGAACCGTCGCTGACAATCACCCATTTAAGGGGTCGAACCGTCTGCGCAGCGACGGACGTGATGGTTAGTTCAAGGAATTTTTTCTCGTTCCGTGCCGGGGTGATGAGAACGTAAGAGCAGGCAGGGGCTGGCATCGCGGCACCGCGTTCCAATTGTGCAAGAACAATGGCTCTATCCATTACTAGCCTCTAATTTATCTGCAGAAGCGTGCCGCGGATGCCTCAAACCACTTCGTTCAGAAGACCACAGTTGTGCAGGCGCTGAAGAACAAGCGAACAAAAACATACTGGCGCACTGACCTCGTAGGCGTCGCAAGCATGGTGGCCCGTCATTTTCCTCCAAGGCCGCCGATCTACCAGAAAACATCCTTAACCATCCGCCATTTCAATAGGGCTGCCTCCGATATCTCAAACAATCTCTCTTGTTGCCTGCGTTCCCTGCATAAGCGGTGCTTGATGGAAGATGTATTTCTTGAGCAACTGCGGCCAATGCAGCCAGTCATAACCGCCCCGTAATTTGGCCCGGAGGAACCAAGGGTCATCGAAACTGTTGACAGGAAGGCGGGGCAAAAAGAATCGATTGCTCTTCCGGCTTGCACGACCGATGATCGTCGAGACCCCAAGCTCATATCCGAGGCTGCGGAGCAGATCTTCGAGATAACGCACATAGTCTTTGTTCTCTTCGGGAAAACCAAAAGTATAAGAGAATGATTGGACGGGAACCCCCAGCCGATCCTCAATGACTTCCTTTGAACGTCCCAGCTCATACTCGAGTTGCTCGGGCCCGAGCGACCGCAGATCAGGATGAGTCACGGTATGGGAACCAAATTGCGTTCCCTCGGCTTGTAATTCCCGCAGGTCGCTCCATGTCAAATAGTCTGCACCCTCAATTCGGGCAGGAGTTTCTCGGATGCGGTCAGTGGCAAGGAAGATCGTGGCGGCAAAGCCGCATTGCTTGAGCACCGGCTGTGCATCCGTGTAGAAATCTCGATAACCATCGTCAAAAGTTATCACGACCTTCCTGGTCAGATCTGCACCCATCCGCAAACCGACCAGAGCCTCATTGAGACCAATCGTCTGATAACCAGAGCTTCGCAACCATCGCATCTGCTGCGAAAAGATCTCGGGGAGCGTGTTGATCTGGAAATAAGGGTGCGACTTTCCGAACAGGTTGTCGGAAATACTGTGGTACATCAGAATCGGCACACGGCGGCTCTGGCTCGGTCCAAGCGTAAGGGCGAGCGGATGAGAAAGGTAAAGTGTCACTAGGCGGTCGATGCGAAGCATGGTTGATCAGTATCGAAAGGCGGCGGTTAGGCCTGGTGACCGGCAAAAGGAAGAACCGTTCCCAATGACCGGCACGGCGATTCCGGCTCAAGCCTCGACAAAGCCTTGGTCGAAGCCTTCCAGCTGCGCCGTTCCTCTATCTCGTTGCCGTCATGCGCATGCATAGAAATTCCGTGATCCTGCTCACGACTTGGTCTTGTTGCGTATGGCTTAGTTGTGGAAACATTGGGAGAGAAACGATCTCCCGAGCAGTGCGTTCGGTAACGGGGAAGTCTCCGGCCTGGTAGCCAAGGTGTTGATAGGCTTTCTGAAGGTGCAGAGGGATGGGATAGTGTATCCCCGTGCCGATTCCCGCGCCAGCCAAATATGCTTGCAAAGCTTCGCGATCCTCCACACGCACAACGTATAGATGGTACACTCCTCTGGTCCATGCAGCTTCTCGTGGAGCAACGAGCCCGTCTTGGGCATCCGCGAAAAGGTCGTGATAGCGATGCGCCAGCTCGCGGCGCGAATTGTTCCATTTCGCTAGGTGGCTCAGTTTTACGGTAAGCCACCCGGCCTGAATAGAATCGAGCCGACCGTTGTAGCCCTCGATATCGTGATAGTACTTCTTCGACTGGCCATGATCACGAATCATCTTCATCCGCTTTGCCATGGCTTCGTCATTGGTTGTGATCGCGCCTCCCTCGCCACAGGCTCCCAGGTTCTTGCCGGGGTAGAAACTAAAGGCAGCCGCGTGTCCAATGGACCCTGCCTTTT
>QHYM01000475.1 GCA_003223295.1 Acidobacteriota bacterium
ACTGAAACGGATCGAGAGATCTTCGCAGTTCTTTCAAAATGGTTAGTTGTGCCGTATCCCCCTGTTTCGATGCCACCACTCTCTCGAAGGGAGTCTTCGCACCATCATAGACGCGCCGCAGCTTCGATCCCACGTGAACCTTCTTCAGTAGCTTCACCGAGTGCAGGTACAGATTCAGCCATAAGCGCAGCTCTCGGCGGTACAGGTCGTTCATGGCCTCGACTGCGTTTTGCGTGTCATAGCGTTCCCAGCCCAGTAGCTTCCGTACATGAGTCCAGTTCTTTTGCTCGATATGGGCGTTGTCGTCCTTCTTGTACGGACGTCCTCGCGTGAGTTGGATCTGTTTCCGTTCGCACCAAGCCTGCAGATGCCAGTTGATGAATTCCGATCCGTTGTCCGAGTCCAAGCCCAACAGGCGGAACGGCAACATCCCTGCGATCTCATCCAGCGCTTGCTGCACAGCAGTTTGCCCCTTCCCCAGCAGCGCCCGCGTCTCCGTCCAGGTGGTTTGCATGTCGGTGATGTTCAGCAAATAGCCGAACTCTCCTTCACCCGAATTCCCGGAATGCGAGACCAGATCGACTTCCGTGAAGCCTGGTGACTGCACGTCCCAGCTGTCGGTCTTCACCGGGATGTGGTGCTTGAGCAGATAGCCCGGCTTGGTGCGCCCGTAAATCCGCCGCCTCTGTTGGTTCTTCTTGGCGGCCAGTCGACGGTCCATCTGCCGTGGACTGATCGAGAGCAGTTGTTTCTCGATCTTCGGGCTTAACTTGAAGCGCTTGCGGACCCAGGGCATCCAGGTCGGCAGCAGCGCTTTCAACCGCACCGACCAGGGATAGCCCGCCGCCTCCCATACGCTGGTCAGCACGCTCAGCAGTTCGTGCCCATAGCTCAGCCCCCGCCGCCGTTCTGGCCGAGCGCGTCGCTTTCCAGGTGGCGGACCATTCAGAATTCGAATGGCGTATTTTCGGTGGTACCTCGTCGTGAGGCAAAATTCGTTCAGCATCAGCTGTTTCGTCCTACGATCTGCTTTGTGATACCGCCCACGCGACGTTGTCCCCTCTGGTTACATTTTAGATGGCGCGATACGTGGGCTGGCTTTTTCCGGCTTAGCGGTTCAGAGTATTAGTGCTCCTCTCGCTGCGGTGGCATTGCATGATCAGCTCCGTGTACAAGCTACTCCTCCTTTTCGCCTTCTTTGTTTCTTGCCAATCCGCGATATCCGAACCTCCCCATCGACGTCTCCTGTCCAAGCTGGTGAACGACGACCTATATCACGTCGCGACTGAATACGATTGGAACGGTGACGGAATACCTGACCGCTTTCTACTGCGGGTCCAGAAGGAAGTGGAGCCCCTGGTAGAAGGCCTAGAACAGACCCCCTCAAAAACTCAACATTGGTCGTATCACTGCTGGCTTGTCGTCGAGTCCGGTTTCGACAATTCGACCCTCTGGGAAGACGAGTGGTCCGTCAGGGAGTCTGATGTAGCCTCATTTCGAGAAATAGTGGATTTTAGAACTCCAGGCGAATTCTTCTCAAAATGGTTTACATGGAAATTCGTTGGAGCGCGCAATCAAGAACTCAACTTGAACTTCTTCGAGGTGCGCCAATTGGAAGATCGCGAGGTTAATGAGGATGTGTTGGCAGGCGAAATGAAACGACTCAAGATCGAAGGAATTACGACTGCAGAGCTCAAGCGGATGATTTTGAATAACAAATCATCAAGAATCTTCGTCTATCGCGGTAGCTGGCGCGAAAACATTCGATGGGCCACCTATGTCCCACGACTTCGCAAGGTCATGATATTCCAATACGGATTTGCAGACTGATTTACCTCTACCCATGAGTTCTACCGGAGTGCTGTCCACAAATCGATTTATCGAGCAGAACTTGAGAAAGCGCAGGGTCAGTAATCGAGCCTGCCTCGGCTAACTCCCGATAAGTGGCGTACTCGTCGAAGTGGCCGGTCCGATTCCGCAACGGATTTCACCTGTCCGCAATCGCTGTTAATCAAGACTGTGACCGGTCTTGGACGCGATGAGCGTAGAAACGGTGTGGAGTGCGGTCAGAAAACGATTGGATTCCCGGTTGCGATACTCGCCTCTGCGAGTTCAACTACATCGTTCGTGAACTGGAAGATTAATAGGTCACTCGTCAAGCCTTGCAATCTCCGGGTCTCAGTCAACAGTTGCGGCATGTCACTAGCAGCGACCCAATCGCCAGAGTGAGTGCCACTATAGACCACGCGTTCAAGAAGCAGCCGGAAGCTGTTCGGAGAATGGTTTTCAAGAAACCCACGAACGTTGGCCACTGAAGCCATGTTCCCAAGGTGTTTCTCAACCAAATAGCCTGAGTGCGGACACGAATCGCGGTACCACTTGTCGTGCTTCAGCCACATCTTCAAGTTGGTGTCACGGTCGCCTTTGAGCGTCGGCTCACCCGCTTCATCGAACCCCAAAAGTTCAGGGAACGGATGGGGTCGTGCCTTGCCTTCCTTAATGCAGTTGCAACGGACCGAAGCATCTAATCCCATTGTGAGGTTCTCG
>QHYM01000476.1 GCA_003223295.1 Acidobacteriota bacterium
CGCTAGTAGAATACCAAGGCAAGGCCACACTTTTGCTGAAGGTAATTGTCGGTTACTAATGGGCGCTCTAATTCTGCAAAAGCAAAACTGCGACCATATGCGCAGATGTTCGCAATTGGACAAAATTGCCTCAACCAACCGCGGATGATCGAGAATGGAATCGCGTGTTTCGACATCGCTCAAAAGATCGACCAAAGAAACGTGGTCAGTTTGAGAGCACGCGAGTGTGCGCACAACGAAGTCGAAGTCGAAGAGACGGATCACCTAAGCTCAAGGATTTCCCGCGGCGATCGGAGGGTCGGGTGAAACACTACCCGGGTAGCAGGCTCCGATCTCTCAACTAACGTGAAGCGTTCTCTCATCTATCAGCTTCGACCCTGACCGTTTCCCAGGCTAAAGGACTCTCCGCAGGAATTCCCGCGGTTCATGGAGCTTTGCATGCTTAGAGGTTTTATATTTGAATAGGTCCATTGTGCTGCAGCTCGATGGAATGGGGCCGCTCTATCGGCAAATCTACCGCGCCTTTCGTAACGATATCCTGACCCGGGCCCTGCCACCGGGCGGACGGGTTCCTTCGACCCGGACCCTTGCCAACCTTCTGAAAGTATCGCGAAACACTGCTGTATTAGCTTACGAACAACTGCTTGCAGAAGGATACCTTGAGACACGTGTGGGTGCGGCAGGAACCGTCGTGGCGCCTGTCCTACCGCCGGACTCTCTTCGCCCTCATTTCTCGGAGTCGCTCGACCGGCAACGGCACACCGTTAGTCGCAGTCACGCCAGGCTTGCGATTGCGGGAGAGAGAATCTTAAAAGCCGCACGAGCAACAATCGATAGCCTGGGATTGCCAAGCTTGAGCTGGGAGCTAACGCCGCCGCGTCTCCGGTACGATTTTCGGCCAGGTCGTGCGGCGTTTCCCGATCTGCCATATGCATTGTGGTGCAGGCTGCTCGGCGCACGCGCACGCCACGCTACTCTGCGTGATCTCGACTACGGCCCGCCGGCGGGTCGCTGGGAGCTCCGGGAAGCGATCGCCGCTCGTCTCCGCCGGCTGCGTGGAATTGATGCAAGCCCGGAGAGAATTGTGATCGTCAACGGAACGCAACAGGCTTTGGATTTGATCAGCCGCGTCCTCTTAAATCCTGGAGACCGCGTTCTGATCGAGGAGCCTCATTACACCGGCGCGCGGTGCGTATTCATGTCGGCGGGAGCAAAGCTGCTCACGTCCGCGGTTGACAATAATGGCATTCAGGTCCCAAAAGTGAAGAGGCGCGCTATTCGGCTCGCATACGTCACACCGTCTCATCAATTTCCGACCGGCGTAGTCCTCCCAATTGCGCGACGCCTTGAGCTTCTTGATTGGGCCTCACGGGTAGGGGCATTTATTGTCGAAGATGACTACGACAGTGAATATCGTTATGACGGACCACCGCTTCAGGCGCTGGCTGGGCTCGACCGGGAAGGCCGCGTCATTTATGTCGGCACGTTCTCCAAGATTCTCTTCCCAGCTTTGAGACTGGGGTATCTCGTCCTCCCTGAAGTGTTGGTAGAACCGGTTGTGGCCACAAAGGCGATGGGAGACACGGGAACAGCGATACTGGAACAGCTCGTTCTTGCAGACTTCATCAGCATGGGGCACTTCGATCGTCATCTCCGTCGCACCAACGCTTCGAATGCCGCTCGGCGAAATGCATTAGTGGCCGCCGTTCGCAAGGAGTTCCGCGAACGAGCAGAGGTTTGCGGTGCGAATTCCGGACTCCATCTTCTTGTTTGGTTGAAAGGGAGTGGCGGTGGAATGATCGCGGACGTGCACACCAAAGCAGAGAAGGCCAGCGTGGGGTTGTACGGCGTAGAGGCATTCTATTTAAAACCGCCAAAGCGCACGGGCGTCGTTCTCGGGTACGCGCCCTTACCGGAGTCTGAGATTCGAGAGGGAATTCGCTGCCTCGCTGCGGCGCTCAAATGATTCTCGCTTGGCCTTCTCCATCGCCTTTTCTTGTCATTCCGAGCGAAGTCGAGGAATCTCTAACTTTCTGTCAGGACCATTCGCTGAAAAATTCCCGGCATGACGTGAGAATGGTCCTACATGTTTTGACATGAATGGATCTATGCGGGGCAATTCCCACGCAATACTCTCCCCCTACCAAATAGGAGGAAAACAAATGCGAAAACTACAAATGAAAAAACTTGTTGGGACGGTTCTGTTCACCAGTCTATGCGCTGGATTGGTTTTGGCCCAGCCACTCGAGGCGCCTTCCAACGATCCGGCCGCTGTCGACGCAGTGAAGCAAGTCGGACAAGAAATGGGGAAAGCAATGATGGCCAGTGATATCGAAAAGCTTAATCAGATCTTTGCCGACGATTGGGCAACCGTCGATTCCTCTGGCAAAATTTTCACTAAGGAGAGCCTTCTAAGCGATTTTAAATCCGGCAAGCACAAACTCGAGTGGTTTGAAAATGGACCTGTGGACGTGCAGGTGTTCGGGGATGTGGCGGTGGCCCAGGGTAGTGTGAAGGAAAAGAGAATCCAGAACGGAAAAGATACTAGCGGTCAGTTTCTTTGGATGGATCTCCTCAAGAAACGTGCAGGCAAATGGGCGGTCGTGCGCAGCGCAGGCGCCAGGGTGGTTTCGGCCGACTCGCCCAAAGCGCAATCACAGGATCCGAC
>QHYM01000322.1 GCA_003223295.1 Acidobacteriota bacterium
GATTGGGCCGTCTTCATGAGCCGCCATTTTGGAGCGGAGAAGGTTAGGGATGGAAATCGCCAACAGCAACAGGGATGCGCATCCGGCAGCTGCCAACGTGAGTACCCAGCGCCGCCAACTCCAGCTGCGCGCGCGCAACAATCTGCCGGAACGCACAGTCGCAAGCGGAAAATGAGTTTTTGTAGCCGAAGAGACAATGTTTTCCTCGAGCGAGGGCGGGGCATTGGGCTGGATTGCAGCGTTTGTCGTGTGTGATACCGACGGCTCCAGCAGGTCGCGGAGGGCGGTGCGGGCGCGGAAGAGGCGCGACCTCACGGTGTTCAGCGGGAGCTGCAAGAGGTCAGCGATTTCGGCGTAGCTCAGTTGCTCGAATTCGCGGAGCATGACGATTTCGCGATCGAGCGGGTCGAGCCTTTCAACGGCGCGGCGAACCCACAGCCCGGATTCCGTAGCGTCCTGCTTCGCAGGGTCAGGAACCGAGTTGCCATGGCCCAGGAAGGCCGCCCGAAAGGCAGCCTTGCGGCGATGGGCGCGGAGAATCTTGAAGCCGATAGCATAGAGATAGGTGCGGAACAGGGCGCGAGGTTCATAGCGGGCGGCAGCGCGGAGCAAGGCGAAAAATGTCTCCTGGGTGAGTTCTTCGGCATTGACAGGATCGGCGAGTCGCCGGCAGAAGAAGCCGTAAACAGGCTGCTTGTAACGGTGAAACAGTTCCGTGAAAGCCTCCGAAGAACCTTGCGAAAAGGCAAGCATGAGGCGCTCGTCGCTCAGGCCGGGCTGTTGATGCTCAGGCGCTGCGGGATCATTTGTCGGGCTGGCGGGCGCTTCGCTCATGGGTTTTCGCGCGAGAGTCTCTGAGTTTAGAACGAACGCCGGCAATGCGTCTTGCATCGTGAGCCGCCTTGGTCCTCACTAACGGTAATGTCGCGAGAAGGCAAAAAGTTCCCAGCAAAAGAAGGAAATCAGGAAAAGACAACGCAGAGATAGAGGTGCAGCAGTTCGCAGAGATCCCGCGATCAGGTGGTGCTGGGTGAAGCTAAGGGCTGGGCGCTTGTAACGGCGCCAAAGCGTCCGAGAAGGCCAGTAGAGAATTCCGAGCCAAATAGTCAGCCCGAGTCCATAGCGAAGGAGAAAACTGAGGACAGCGCCGAGAGACATGATCACACCCTCGACGCCTTCGATAAGAGAGTTCCGAATATAAATTTCTCCCTGAGCGGAAATGGATTCTCCGCACGAACGTAGATCACAAATACAGTTAAATAGAAACCGATCCGAGAGAAAGGTTCCCGGCTGGATAGCACAAGACCAAGGGCAAGAGTGCTCTATTTTCAGGCGCCGATGGAGGAGCGCAGGGCGTTGGCGAGGGACTGGGTGAAGCGCTGGACATCGGCTTCGTGTTCGGCTTCGACCATGACGCGGGCGAGCTGCTCGGTGCCGGAGTAGCGGAGCACGATGCGGCCGTTTTCACCGAGCGCGGATTGGGCTTCGGCGAGGGCGCGCGAAACTTCGGGGAGAGAATCGAGCGGGGGCTTCGAGCGCACCTTCACGTTGACGATTTGTTGCGGGTAATCCTTGAACCCTTCGACGAGTGACTCGATTTTTCCGTGCATGGAAACGAGTGAAGCGATCTTCACCGCGGTGAGCAGGCCGTCGCCCGCCGGGCTGTCATCGAGAAAGATGATGTGGCCGGACTGCTCGCCGCCGAGAACGTTGCCGCTGCGCAGCATCTCTTCGAGGACGTACCGGTCGCCGACGGCGGCGCGCGCCAACGTGATTTTTTCCTGGGCGAGGATTCGCTCGAGTCCAAGGTTGGACATGGATGTAGCGACCACGCGATTGCCCTTGAGCTTGTTTTGCGATTTCAGGAAGCGCGCGGCGGCGAGAAGCACGCCGTCCCCATTGACGACTTTTCCGCTTTCGCAGACGAAAAGCGCGCGGTCGGCATCGCCGTCGAAGGCCACTCCGAGCCGCGCTTTTTCCGCCACTACGCGCTTCTGCAGCCCCTCCAAATGAAGAGAACCACAGCCCGCGTTGATGTTGCGGCCGTCCGGTGAAACGCCGATCGCCACGACATCCGCTCCGAGCGAACGAAACAACTCTGGGCTCAGTCTGTAGGCTGCGCCGTTCGCGCAGTCGAGAACGATGCGAAAGCCGCGCAGCTTGGCCCCGGGAATCAACTTTTTCCGGAGGAATTCCAAGTATTCAGCATCGAGGGATTCATCAGCAGTGAGGTGGGGTGCGTTTTTCGGGGCTGATTCGCCGCGGTGCCCGAAAATGTCAGCCTCTAGTTCTTCCTCGATATCGTCAGGGAATTTCATGCCCGCGTGCGAAAAAAGCTTCACGCCATTGTCTTGAAACGGATTGTGCGAAGCGGAAATCACGACGCCGGCCTGAAAGTCGTTCTGGCGCACCAGGCAAGCGACGCCGGGGGTAGTAATGACTCCCGCGAAGGCCACCGTTGCGCCGGCTTGCGTGAGCCCTGCGGCGAGAAGAGAAGCGATGTGCGGGCCGGACTCGCGCGTGTCCATGCCGATCAGAACATGCGCTGCGCCATGCTTGCGCTTCAAGTAGCCGCCGAGGGAGCGCCCCGTGGCATAGAGTGTGGCGTCATCGAGCGGCGGCGTGCCGGGGGTACCGCGAATGCCGTCGGTTCCGAAGAGCTCTTTGGCCATGCAAGAGAGACCGGTTCTTCAAGGGCCGCAGCAGCGAAAAGGGTAGCAGCAGCGGCTTTCATCCGTGAGGACAACTTCGAAAGTTTAACACAGGGAAAGCGACCGTTTGAATCCGCGGCGGCACGTGTCTCTTTCATGAAAGAGCGCGCGGTCTGGATTTGTAGACGGTACGAAGAACGCGGCATCGAAAGAATTAAGTACCCCACCCCAATAGGGTTTGCGGGAATGTGCTAACTTGTACGGCCGGAGCCGCTCGTGTCCGCCACCCAGACGCCACCATCGATCGTCCGATTTACCAGCTCCAGCTTCAGCATGCGGGTGATTGCCGCTGCGATCATCTTGCTGTTCTTCTATTACGCCGCTGGTGTGGTGATTACGCTGCTGTTTTCCATTCTTCTGGCGTACTTTCTCGATCCCGCTGTGGAGTTTCTGGAAAAATTCAGGCTCCCGCGAACCCTGGGCGCTATGGTGATGGTGCTGCTCGTCATCGCTGTTATGGCGGCGGTCGGTTACGGCCTTTGGACGCGAGTTGCGGATTTTGCCGACGACTGGCCTAAGTACAGGGCTCTTTTGCAGCACGTGGTGACAGCCGTGCAGAGCAGAATACAGGGAATCGACGGTAACGTTTCACAAATGGCGCCAACTGCAGGAGCCCCCTCCGCCTCGCCTGCCCCTGTGGATCCGAGCGTCGTGCGCACGCTGATCGGCTCCCTGTCTGCGCTGCTCCTGGAAGTCACGTTCATGCCCTTCCTGGTCTTCTTCATGCTTGCGGAAAAGAGACAGGTCTGGCACGGCACGCTCCAGCTTTTTCCGGCTTCGAGACGCACCCAGGTCAAGGAGACGCTGGAAGATGTTCGCGATGTGCTGCGGGACTACCTTGCAGGCATGACGGTGGTGACCCTGCTGGTCATGGCGGCGAGCAGCCTGTTTTTCTGGTCGTTAGGGATGGAGTTTCCGGTTTTGACGGGCATTGTCTCGGGCTTGCTCAACATGGTGCCTTACATGGGGGCAGTGCTGGCGTGGCTTCCGGCCTTCATGATTGCGCTGGCCAAATGGACCACCGTTGGCCAGTTTGCGTTGATCGCGACCGTGCTCGTCACGATCCACGTGCTGGCGTTGAATCTGGTGGCGCCAAAATTGGTAGGGCGGCGGGTACGGCTGAACGCCGTTGCGATTACCATTTCGCTGCTTTTCTGGGGCTGGGTGTGGGGAGGAATGGGCCTGGTTCTGGCAATTCCTATCACGGCAACCCTGCGGGTGATTTGCGACCACACGGAATCGTGGAAGCCAATCGGGCGGTGGTTGAGCGACTGAAACCGTTGCGGCAGTTTTCTGCGTCTCAGTCTCAGTTCTCCGACAAAGGCCGGAATAATGAACCGAAGACTCTCAATGCTTGTTGCTGTGCTCGCTGCTATTTTTTGTACCCCGCCTTTCGCACGTGCCTGGGGCTGCAAGGGGCATCAAACGGTGGCGCTCATCGCGGAGAAACATCTGACTCCGGAAGCGCGGCAATTCGTGGAGAAGTTGCTCGGCGAGAATCCGATTGACCCGAAGCTGAAGCGCTGGTGCGGCAATGCGACTCCGGACGTCATGGTGGATGCTTCCACTTGGCCGGACGACGTGCGCAACGAGCGCCGCAATGGGCCGTGGCATTACATCGACATTCCGCGGGGAAAACACAAAGGCTCCCTGGAGGAATACTGCGGCGCGGATGGATGCGTGACGCGGGCCATCGAAGAACAACGCATCATCTTGAAAGATAAATCCGCGGATCCTTTGAAACGGGCCGAAGCGATTCGCTACTTAATCCATTTTGTCGGCGACATGCACCAGCCGCTGCATGCCATCAACAACGGCGACAACGGGGGAAACTGCGTTCCTGTGAAATACCTCCATCACGAACCACTGCCCAATCCGCAGCACCCGGAGCGCGAAGATTACTCGCCCAATCTTCATCAGATTTGGGACACGGAGATTGTCGAGCGCGACATGGAAGTCTCCAATCCCCATCGCTATGCGGATGAACTGGATGAGAAATTCCGCGCGCAAAGCGCCTCTTGGGTGGCCGCCGACATTCATGTGGAGAACTGGGCTTGGGAAGTGCACGAGCTCGCCGAAGCGGAGGTCTACGACGCGTTTTCGGCGAGAATCCCAGTGGAACCCGATGTTAAGCCGAAGGGCTGTTCGGACAACAATCACATCGGGAAACGCATGTTTGAAAAACACCTGGTTGCCGACGAAGCCTACCAGACTAGAGCTGCGAAGGCTGCGGAAACGGGCCTTGCCAAAGCGGGCGTGCGCCTGGCGATGATCCTCAACGACGCGGCAAAAACGCACCCTTAGCCGCGGGCGGCTGTGCGGAGCTGGTGGGAGACGTTTCTGGCTTTGGCGGCGCCGCTCCGAGCGACTGGATGAAGCTGACGAGCTGCCAGCGTTGCGGCTCGGGTAATTTCGACCACACTGGCATTCCCTTTCGAACCACGCCATTCGTCAAGACCCAGAAAATCGCTCCTGGTTCAGCGGTTTGAATTTCGGCGGCGCGCAAACTTGGTCCTTTTTTACCGCCTTCGGCCCTATCGCCGTGACATTCCGCGCAACGCTGCTCAAAGAGAATCTGGCCCGCGGCCACAGCGTCGGGATCTTTTTCCAGTGGATTGTGTTGGGCACGAGCTTTTTCCGGCGCCTTGCCGATTTCGGAATACACAGACTCCTTGGCCTTTTGTTTAGATGTGGAACTGCCCGTTTGTTGGGCTTCTCTTGCTGAAGGAAAGCATGTGCAAATCAGAAGGGTTGCCAAGCAGAGGCCAACGGCACGAATCTTCATGGGCGGCCTCGGAAAAGCCGGCCGACCATCGAGCCAAAGCTGCTGATCTCGCGCGACACTCCCCAGCGGAGCAGAAACTGGTGGCTATTGTCATTTAGGCCGAAGCCGGGGGAGATCCGCAGCGTCCAGCCGGATGGCAAATTCCAACCGAGAACGGGCGCAAGATAATGCGACGTGTCGCGCAAACCGAAATGGTAACGGTCACCGAGTCCGCCATACATTTCGACGCCGGCGACGAAATTCTGCGGACAAAGCGTGCAGCGCTTCGCCGAAGCCTTCAGGGCCAGCGGGCGGCTGGCGCCTAGCGCATAGCCAAATTCCCAAGGTGAGTTGGACAGATCCTTCGCCGCCAGTGTGTTCTCCGTGAAATTCCATCCCTTGAAGGTGCTGGAGAGAATGAGCTTCAACTCCATCTCGTTGATGATGTCCCGGCGGGCTCGTGCATTGGGGGTTAGAAAGTCAGCCTCAACGTCGTGCCCTTCGCCTTCTTTCAAGATTTTGTCGGCCCCGCTTTTGTGTTCGTATTCGACGTACAGCATGGGATTAATGAAGTGTTCCCGCTTGAGCGGCCGGAAGCGATTCTCCCAGCGGATGCCAGTGAAGATGGTGCTGTCGCCAAAGGTAGTCTGGCCATCGAGATACAATTCGGTGGTCCACCAAGCCGTGACGCCGTATTCAAACTCCGTCCAAAAGGAGTGGAAGTCGTTGCCGTCACGCTGTGTGCCGAACGTTGAGAAATATTCAATCTCGAGGTTCCCCGGTTCTTCGAGATAGTGATCATAGGCGACGAAGTAGGGATTCTCCTGAGCTGAGGTGGTGCACGGGAAGCAAATAGTGGCTAGCAAGAAGACAGAAACAAGGATCAAACCCTTAGGAATGAACACAAGCCGGAATCTCCTTTGCAAATTATTTGCAACTGGATATAAGACTAATCTAGTCCGCTTTTGTTTGCAAGGATTAGATTGGAGGCCATGCAGAACGTCTTTCAGAAGTACACCGATCGTGCCCTCCCCTCTGCCCCAGGTTACTTCTTGGTAGCTGCCTTCAGGCTTAGCGCTTCCCTGGCATTCCTGACTTGGTAAACTTCTCGCTGGTTAGGATGCGAAGACCGTCGCATCAACAAGCTCGCCTGCGGGCCCGATGCTCTCGCCAGCAGGAATTGCCGTTCCCCACGAACGCCTTCCCCGTTCAGAAAGACGCATGTAATTTGATGGCTCATCGACCGGCACATGAGCATCTACTGGCAGCTCTTCTCGAGTCCTCTGAGGACGCGGTGCTTACCGTCTCGCCCGATGGAACGATTGAAACGTGGAGCGCAGGCGCAGAACGCCTGTACGGATACACGGCCAGGGAGATAGTAGGGCAATCGGTTAGGCGTCTTCTGCCGCTCTATGAATTGCCGCAATGGGGGGGGTTGCACGCAACAAACGGTGGAAATGGCGGGGGCGGATCAAGATCTATCCAAGTTGGAGAGCGGCTCCACAAGAACGGCTCGAGGATTCTTCTGGCTATACGGCGCAGCATTATTCGCGGTGACAATCGCGAAGCGGAAGGAATTCTCGAGATGGCCCAGGCGCTCGACCCCCACAAAGCGCTCTGGTTGCCCGAGGAGACCACCGTCCGCCTGCTGATGGATCAAGTGCCTGGCCTCCATTGGACGACCGACCGGAATCTTCGAATTTTGACGCATTGGGGCAGCGCCCTGCCCGCCGCCAAGATTCGCCCCGGTTCCCTTGCAGGGCGGGACATCCGCAAGTTCCTGGAAGCCGCCGATGCTCATGCCACCCCCATTGCCGAGCATTACGCGGCCCTGCGCGGCGCCGTTTCGCGTTGCGAATACACGTGGAAAGGCCACATGTTGGAGATCCGCACGGGGCCGCTGCTCTCGGCATCCGGCGAAATCAGCGGATGCCTGGGCGCCGCCGTGGATATCACTGACCGCAAGAAATCTGAGGAACAGGCGCTCTATCAGGCGCGCCACGACGGCTTGACGGGGCTCGCGAATTACCGCGAATTCATGGACCGCCTCGAGAGCGAAGTGCGCCGCGCCGACCGCAGCCGTCATTCTTTCACACTGCTTCTTCTCGATCTTGACGAGCTCAAACGCATCAACGACCTTCATGGCCACTTGGCGGGAAATCGCGCGCTTCGCCGGCTCGCGGCGGTCATGAATGAACATTGCCGCTCGACAGACGTAGCTGCGCGCTATGGCGGCGACGAATTTGCCGTGCTGCTCATCGATTCCGACCGCGGCATGGCGGAACATGTCGCACAGCGCATTGAACAGCGCCTGCGCTCCGATCAGGAGAAACCGCAGCTTAGTGTGAGTATCGGAGTCGGCATTTACCCGGATGACGGCAGAACTGCCGCCGAAATTATCGACGCCGCCGACCAGCGTCTGTACCGCCGTAAAAAAAGTTCCACGCAGCGCAGCGTCTCCGCTCCCTGAGAGCTTGGCCAAGTCAGGCGCTTCGAGTGAATTCTTCGCTCTAATTTGAAGATGGTTCTACTTGATGACCACGTCCGCTCGCGTCGTGAAGACCAAACGGGTTTCGGCAGGAAACTCGATATCTTTCTTGCCGGTTGCCGCGGCTCCCGCAGTTCCCGCCCCGGCGCCCGCCGCCGCTCCGATGGCCGCTCCCTTGCCGCCGCCTGCCAATGCGCCGATCGCCGCGCCTCCGGCTGCTCCCCCGCCGATAAATCCGGCATCGCGCTTGCCCTTGCCTTTCTCGGTTCTGCCAGCAGAGTTGGTCGCTACCGTGTACGTCTTGCCTTTCACCGTCACCACGCGCAGCCGCAGGTAGAGCTTTGCAGGCGTCGAAAGCCGCCCCGAAGCCTGCACGCTGCTAACCGACAGCTTAACCTCGGCACCTTTCGGAATGACCACCTTGCCTCCCACAATCACATCTTTGGCAACTGAGCCCGAGATAGTCTGCCCCATTTTCGCATCCTTCGAGTTGACCGCCTGATCCGTTAACACCGGAATGTGCATGCCTACAGGAATTGTCCCGCCGGCCCACGATAGGGCGGGCACAAGAAACACAACAATAAGAAAACTGGCCACTGCGCGAAAACGTGAATTCATCTCCGTCACCTCCGTCTGGAATTGGGGCTGTAAGAGAAGTCTAGCAAAAGAGATGACCGCTGAATGAATGCACTATGCGCGCGGCGCTAAAGATGAAACATGAACTCATCAGATTCCGGTGCCTTGGGTTCCAGGTACAAATTGTCAATCAGGCGCGTCTTTCCGATGAACACGGCGAGGAGCACGTAACAGGCGCGGCTGACCCGGACGACTGGCTCAAAGGTCTCCGCGTCCACGACCTCCGCGTAGTCAACGGCTGCAAGTGGCTCGGAATCCAGTTTGCGGCGCAAACTCGTTTGTAGATGCAGCGCGTCCCGGCCTCCGGCCTCAAGTTCCTTTTTCGCGGCTTCGAGCGCGCGGTACAAAATTGTGGCGGCTTTGCGCTGCTCCGGATTCAAATAAACGTTTCGCGAAGAAAGGGCCAGCCTATCCGGCTCGCGCACGATGGGGCAAACCACAATTTCTGAGTCGAGATTCAGGTCGCGCGCCATTTGCGTAATAAGGCGCGCCTGCTGCGCGTCTTTTCTCCCGAAATACGCTCGATGCGGCTGCACGATTTGCAACAGTTTCATCACCACGGTCGTGACGCCGCGAAAATGCCCGGGCCGCGACCGACCTTCCAGTCTTTCGCTGAGCCCCTCGACGTGGACGTAGGTCGAAAAATCCTTCGGATAGATTTCCGCAGCCTCGGGCGCAAACAGCGTATCCACGCCGGCTTGCCTCAGCTTTTCACTGTCACTCTCGAACGTCCGCGGATATTTCGCAAAATCTTCATCCGGGCCGAACTGTTTTGGGTTCACGAAAATTGAAGCGATGAGCGGCGAGCATTCCCGTTTTGCTCTGGCGATCAGCGAGGCGTGGCCCTCGTGCAGCGCTCCCATCGTCGGGACCAAGCCGATAATGCGGCTCTCCGCGCGCGCCTGTCGCGCCATCTCTTTCATCCACGCGATCGTTCGGATGGTTTCCACGAAGAGGAACGAAAAAACTACGAGCCCGCGGCCACGGAGCGCTCCCTATAAAAGTGCATCAGGTCGGTCAGAATCGGCTCCGCGCCAAGCTGCCGCAAAAGCGTGGTCACCTGCCCGCGATGGTACGTTCCGTGATTCACCAGGTGCTGCATCGATTGCCACAGCGGATTCTTGTACACACCGAATTTCAATGTCTTGTATTCCATCACGCGGTCCAGGTCCGCTTGCGTCAGTCCGCGCACAAAATTCAACAGCCTGGGCTCGAATTCGGTCCAGCGCTCTTGCAAGGTGGCGACATTCTGGAATTGCGTTGTGTCCGGCAGAGACGACGGCGAACGGCCCTGAAAGCGTTCCAGCCATAGCCACTCCGCTCCATAAATGTGCGCCAGAGTGTCGCGAACGGAGCCGAAGCTCGAGCCCAACGGCTTTGCGAATTGTTCCGCCGGGAGTTTGGAAGCGGCCTGCAACTGCCGATGGTTGGCCCAGGCATTGTAGTCGTAGAGCGTACGCATCTCTTCCGGTGTCATGACCTGCTCCTTAAGCAAAACGGAAGTGTCGCGTCATTCAGCTGGCGATCGGCATTGTTTTGCGAAGCAAGGAAGCCGTTTGCTCGCCTTCTACCAATCGCCGTCAGTATTGACGGGCGCCTCTTTTTCTTCCCTCGCCATCTGCTGCACGTGGTAAGACTCGGCATCAGAAGGAAATCTGCCGCTGCGCACGTCTTCGCAATAGGCATGCACCGCGCTCGAAATGACCCTTCCGACGTTGGCGTATTGCCGTGCAAACTTGGGCGTCTGGTTGAAAGTCAGCCCTAAGATGTCGTGTAGCACTAGAATCTGACCGTCGCAGTCTGGCCCTGCGCCGATGCCGATGGTAGGAATGCGCAAGTCGCGCGTAATGCGCGCAGCCAGTTCTCGCGGCACCGCTTCCAGCACCACGGCAAAGGCGCCCGAAGCTTCCACGGCACGCGCATCGCGAATCAATTGTTCCGCTGCGTCCGGGGTTTTTCCCTGCACGCGATAACCGCCCAATGCATTCACCGACTGCGGCGTCAAACCGACGTGCCCCATTACCGGGATCTCCGCATCGGTCAGGCGGGCGATCAGCTCCAAGCGCCGCTCGCCACCTTCCACTTTCACCGCTTCCGCACCGGCTTCTTTCACGAAGCGCACGGCGTTGCGCAGCGACTCCGCCGTGTCCGAGTGGTAGCTGCCAAAAGGCATGTCAGCCACGAGCAGGGCGCGCCGCGTGCCGCGTCGCACGGCTCGCGTGTGATGCAGCATGTCTTCGAGCGTCACGGGCAGCGTACTTTCGTGGCCTAACACCACCATGCCCAGGGAGTCGCCGACAAGAATCACGTCTATGCCGGCTTCATCGAGCAAGCGCGCGGTCGGATAGTCGTACGCCGTAAGGCAGGTGATCTTTTCCGGCTTGGAGTAGGAGCCCGCAGCCAGGCGCTTGCGCTCGAGGAGGTTGGGAACAGTGATTTTGGCGTTCCCGGGATTAGGAACAACGCTCATATTGGCCTCCGGTGCCGCTCCCTGCCTCTCTGGAAGGTGGCCGCTCGAGCGGCCAACGGGATGCAGCCCTGTACCTTGTGATTTTGCAAGAATAACAAAGTTTGATGCGAAGCTCCAGAGACTTCGATGCCGCGGAGCAGTGTTTGGGCATACCTGGGCGCGAAGTTTTCAACGGAGCGCTGGCCTCAAACAACTGCTCTTGACAACGCCGTGTACTTTGCCATATAAAGTACTCTATGGAGGCTATCATGGAACACCCCGCAAGCCCGTCGAAACTCTTTGCCCTGGCCCTCTCGGAATGGCTACTCGTTTTGCCCGCTACCCTGTTGCTCGGAACCGCAGTGCTGCGCCAGTTGCAGCCTCGACAGTTTGAGCCCGCCCGAACAAGTTGGATGATTTTCGAGTGGACAACCACGAACATCTCGCATGCCGGCGCCGCCCTGCTGTTCCTCGGCTTGCCGGGCGTCGCCGTTGTCGCAGGCTGTGCTGCGCTCTTGCTGCTTTGGCGCGGAAGCGAAACTTTGCGCCAGGACGTAAGGGCGGCAGTGGCAAGTCTTCGGCGGCATCTCGCTGTCGCAATTCTGGGAACGGGCACGCTGCTTGCGGGCGCCATTCTTGCCGCGGTCCTTGTTCACATCCTCACAGACTGAAAGCAGCCGAAGAAATGCACATGTAGCGCTCTCGCGTGCAATGAGTTGGCCCGCTCAGGTTTTCAGTGGTGCCTGCGCGCGGCCCTTCCACTGCCCGCCGCGGCCGAGCCAGTAGCGCACCGCGGAGACACACGTTGCGTAACCGTAGAACAGCGCAGCGAGTGGAAGCGTAAGAGCCCAGGGCCAGGATAAGCTGTAAAACCGCACAGTTACGGCAAACGAAGCAGCCATCAAGGCGACCGTCGTGTCCACGAGCAGCCAAGCCTCTCCCGGATAAGCAAAAAAGAGCACCCCGGGGAGCAAGCAGGTTACGAAGAGGCCGGACAGCGCACTAAGCAGCAAGAGGGGAGAATAACGAAGCTGCGTGAACGCCGTGCGCGCAATCATGTCGCGAATTTCCACGAAGCTACCGTAACCGCGCAGGCTTATGCTGTCGCGCGTCACCCCTAGCCAGGTTTTTCCACTACTTTTTTTCACAGCGCGGGCGAGAGCGCAATCTTCAATGAGTTCGCCCCGAACTGCGGCCATTCCGCCAATGCGCTCCAAAGCCTCGCGCCGCAACAAAATGCATCCGCCTGCGGCGGCTGCGGTGCGTGCCTTGGGATCGGCCACCCAGCTCAGGGGATAAAGCATCATGAAAAAGTACAGAAATGGTGGGATCAGCAGCCGTTCTGGAAATGTTCTTGTTTGCAGGAGCACCATGAGGGAAGCGAGGTCGAGCGAATCATTTTCCGCGCGAAAGACCAAGCGTCGCAGAGTGTCCGGTGCATGCGAGATGTCTGCGTCCGTGAACCAGAAATAATCCGGCGCATTTCCTGCTGCCGCCGTAACGCCTTCGTTGGTTGCCCAAACTTTGCCGGTCCAGCCCGGAGGAAGTTCCGCCGCGGGACGGACTGCGATTCGTCCTGCCGCGGGAGAATCTTGTGCGGTTTTCCGTGCAAGATCAGCAGTGACATCACGGCTGTGATCATCCACGATGATGACAGAATATTCCCCAGGATAGTCCTGTCTTGCTAGTGAATCGACAGTGCGCGCGATGGTTTCCGCTTCGTTGCGCGCCGGAACAATGGCAACGACACGCGGCCAGCGTTCCAGACGTTGCGGGTCGATCGCGTCTTCGTGGACTTGCCAGAAATTCCCACGGACAAAAAAAAGATACAGCCAGATGGCCAGCGGAATCGCGGCGAAAAGAGTTGGCGTCAGGAGCACGCGCTATTGTGCAACAGATTCAGTTCTCAAATTTATGACCTGCAACTTTAGGCCAAATCTTCCTTGCGAATGGGAAGCCGGCGAATCGGTTTTCCGGTGGCGGCAAAAATGGCGTTGCACACCGCGGGCGCGACCGGCGGCGTACTGGGCTCTCCACAGCCGCCGGGAGTTTCGTTGCTCGGCAGGATGTGAACTTCGACCTTGGGCATTTCGTTAAGGCGCAGCATTTCGTAGTCGTTGAAATTGCGCTGTTCGACGCGTCCCTTGTCGATGGTGATCTGTCCCTTCAAGGCAGCGGTGAGGCCGTAGACAATTCCGCTTTCCATCTGCGCCGCGACGATGTCGGGATTGACGCACGGCGATGCCGCGTGTTTGTCCTGCCGGTAGCGGCTTTCCCCAGCCCACCTTTTCGGCGGCCAATTCCAGAACGCCGCGATGACGCGGCGCGTTGGCGAGCAACCTGCGCCGGAATTCGAATGAGTCTTTTCCGGCGGCCCTGGCGAGTTCCTCGATGAAACACTCCGTGATATAGCCGTTCTGTGAGTTTCCCACAGAGCGCCAGAAACCTACAGGCACTCCGGTTTCGGTTAAGACATAATCGCAGAAGAAATTCGGAATGGCGTACTTGCTCTCGACAATGCCTTCGACCGAACTGCCATCGAGGCCATTCTTTACCGACCCGGGAAAGAAACGCGACATGATGGATGGGCCGACCACGCGGCATTTCCACGCTACGGGCACGCCATCAGCGTCGAGCCCACCCGTCAATTTCGTATAAGTCGCGGGGCGGTAAAAGTCGTGCTGCATGTCGTCTTCGCGCGACCAGGTGATCTGCACAGGGGCGTTCACGGCCTTCGATAGCTCGACAGCCTCGGCGACAAAGTCCTGCTCCGCGCGGCGGCCGAATCCACCTCCGAGATACGTCGTGTGGATGCGCACTTGCTCGGGCTTGAAGCCGGTGAGCTTCGCCCCGGTATTTTGATTGAAGGTCTGGAATTGCGTGGGCGCGTAGATGTCGCAGCCATCGGCGCGAACGTCCGCCGCGCAATTCATGGGTTCCATCGTGGCGTGCGCCAGGAAGGGAACTTCGTAAACGGCTTCGACCTTTTTCGCGGCACCGGCAAGGGCGGCCTCCGCGTCGCCGTCCTTGCGCGCGATGGCGCCGGTTTTCTCGGCGTTTTCCAGATAGAGCTTGCGAATCGAATCCGAGGAAACGGCGGTGTTGGGGCCTTCGTCCCATTCGATTTGCAGCGCGCGGCGGCCTTCCATGGCGGACCAGGTATTGTCGGCAAGCACGGCGACGCCGGAAGGGATTTGCAGAACTTGCTTTACACCGCGGACGGCTTTGGCCTTGGTAGCGTCGAAGCTTTTGACTTGGCCGCCAAAAACGGGGCAGCGCGCGACAACGGCGTGCTGCATCTTGGGAAGGCGCACATCGATACCGAACTCGGCTTTCCCATTGATCTTCACAGCCGTATCGAGACGCTTGATGGGTTTGCCGATGTATTTGTAGTTTTTTGGATCTTTTAGCGCGGGATTGGCCGGAACAGGGAGCTTCGCGGCTTCCTCTGCTAAGGCGCCATAGGTTAGCCGCTTGCCGGAGCCGTTGTGCACGACGGCACCATTGTCCACATGGCAGGCCGACGGTTCCACGTACCACTTTTTGGCCGCGGCGGCAACCAGCATTTCTCGCGCGGCCGCGCCCGCTTTTGTCAAAGGTTCCCAGGACGCACGCACGCTGGTGCTTCCGCCCGTTCCCTGCAAGCCAAAGATGGGATTGAAATACTGCGTCGCGGCTGGGGCAAACTCAAACTTCACTTTTTTCCAATCGAACTCGAGTTCTTCCGCAAGCAGCATGGGAAGAGAAGTGGTGACGCCCGTGCCCATCTCGGATTTGTCGATGATGAGCGTGACGGTGTTATCGGGAGCGATGCGCACCCAGGCGTTGAGCGCAGCGGGTCCCGCCGGCGGGCTGGTCGCGAGCGCTTCAAACTTTCCGGGCAGATAAAACCCGATCACGAGAGCCCCGCCTCCGGTGGCACTCTTCTTGAGAAAATCGCGACGATGCAGCATTGCTACAGGGGACACACACGCCTCCATGTCGATACTGGCGGAATTGTCCGTCAGTGCGATTCAGGAATCAAACAATCTGGTGATCAAAGTGGTCAAGCCAGGTCTTCGTTACGAATCGGCAGACGGCGAACACGTTTTCCCGTGGCGGCGAAAATCGCGTTGCACATGGCCGGGGCGACGACCGGCAAGCCGGGCTCGCCGATGCCGGTGGGATCTTCTTTGCTCATCACTACGTGGACTTCCGTTTTCGGAGTCTCGCTGATGCGCGGCATCTGGTAATCGTGGAAGTTTGATTGCTCGACGCGCCCATCTTTGATGGTGATGGCATCGTGCAGGGCGGCGGAAAGGCCGTAGATCGCGGCGCTTTCGACTTGCGCGCGGATGCCGTCCGGATTAATGGGGCGGCCGCAATCGACCGCGTAAACGAGACGATGCAGCTTCACGGCGCCATCTTTCACGCTGGCCTCTGCGACGGCTGCCGTGTAGGAATTGAAAGAAAAAAATGTGGCGATACCTCGGCCCACACCTTTGGGCAAAGGCTTTCCCCAGCCGGCCTTTTCCGCGGCCAGTTGCAAAACTCCCTTGAGCCGCGCGGTGTCGAGTGGCGTTGCTTTCTCTTCACCGAACCGCGGAATCTTGCGGTCCCCGCCGATGAGTTTCAGGCGAAAGGCCAGCGGATCCTGGCCGGCAGCAGCCGCAAGTTCATCAATGAAGCTTTCCACGACGAAGCCGCTGCTGGAGTGTTCAACGGAGCGCCACCACGCGCGCGGCACGCTCGATTCAGCCAAAGCGTACTCGAGGCGGAGGTTCGGCGTTATGTAAGGAATTGTGGCTCCGGTGCCGAACTCGCCCAGCCCCGGATCATCCTGGCCTTTCTCGCTCCACTTGGCGGCGATGGAGGTCGAGGATTGAAAATGTTTCCAGGCTGCGAGATTTCCGCTGGCGTCGAGAGCGCCCTGCATTTTGTGATAGGACGCCGGGCGGTAAAAACCGTGCTGCATGTCGTCTTCCCGGGTCCACAGAACCATGACCGGCTTGCCCGCGATCTTTGCGGCTACCTGCGCCGCTTCCATCACGAAATCCGCCTGATAGCGTCGGCCGAAGCCGCCGCCCATCAGCGTAGTGTGTACGATTACTTTTTCCGGGGGCAGCTTGGAAGCTTCCGCAATAACGCCCTGTGCCCACTGCGGTGCTTGCGTGGGCACCCAGGCTTCTGCTCCATCGGGCCGAATTTGCACGGTGCAATTCATCGGCTCCATGCAAGCGTGCGGCGCAAAAGGAAGCTCGTAGACGGCTTCGATTTTCTTCGGACTGGAGCTGAAAGCGGAGTCCGCATCGCCCTCGTTCCGCAAAACTCTTCCGGGCTTAGCGGCGTTCGCGAGAAACTGCTTTTGCAGCTCGGCTGTCGATTCCTTTGCCGCCGGGCCTTCCTCCCATTTCACTTCGAGCGCATTGCGGCCCTGGATGGCGGCCCAGGAATTGTCGGCAAGCACGGCGACTCCACCTGTGGTCGAAGCGCCGCGACCACTGGTTTCAAATGGAATGACATCGCGAACGCCCGGAACGGCTTTCGCTTTGGTGGCATCAAACGAGGCGAGCTTTCCGCCAAAAACCGGGCAGCGCGCAACGACGGCAAAAAGCATGCCGGGAACTCGGGAATCGATTCCGAACTTGGCGCCACCGGTAGCTTTGTCGCGGCCTTCAAAACGCCGCGTATCGTGGCCAACGACGGTGAAATCGTCAGAGTTCTTGAGCGGCACGGTGTTGAGATTAGGGATGGGAAGCTTGGAAGCGGCCTCGACCAGTTGACCGTACGACAGAGAGCGCTGGGGATGACCGTGAATTACTCGGCCGTCCTGGGCTTTGCACGTGTCGGGACTGACTTCCCACTGCTTGGCCGCTGCAGCGACCAGCATTTCGCGCGCGGCTGCGCCTGCGCGGCGCAACGGCAGCCAGGAGCCGGCCACGCTGCCGCTCCCTCCGGTGCCGAGGTCATAAACCTTTGGATTGGTAGGCGCTTGCTGGACCTTCACCTGCTTCCAGTCCACGCACAGTTCATCCGCGAGGATCATGGGAAGCGCCGTCATGATCCCCTGGCCCATTTCCGATTTGCCAAGAATCAGCGTGACGCGATTATCGGGCGTGATGCGCACCCACGCCTCAAAAGGGTTAGGGGTCTTCTCCTCCTGATCCTTAGCCTGATCGCCGAACGCGCTGGAAGTCAGGTGAAAACCAATCACAAGCGCGGCGCCACCCGCTGCGCCCTTCTTCAAAAAATCACGGCGGTTTACAACGGAAACAGTTGCCATGGGTGAATAGCTTTACGGATGCGCTGATAAGTGCCGCAGCGGCAGATGTTGCCGCTCATGGCATCGTCGATGTCGGCGTCAGTGGGGTTGGGTTTCTTTGACAGCAGAGCCACGGCGGACATGATCTGTCCCGACTGGCAGTAGCCGCACTGCGGAACGTCTTCCTCCATCCAAGCCTGCTGCACGGGATGGCTGCCATCGGCAGAAAGGCCTTCGATGGTGGTGACTTTTTTCCCGGCCACGCTGGAGATAGGCGTGATACAAGAGCGCGTGGCTTCGCCGTTGATATGTACCGTACAGGCTCCGCAAAGCGCCATGCCGCAACCGAACTTCGTGCCGGTCATGTTCAGGGTGTCGCGAAGCACCCAGAGCAGAGGCATGTCCGGGCTGACATCGACGGACTGGGACTTGCCGTTCAACGTGAAACTGATAGCCATGGGGACCTCCTAGAGCAGGCACATATCCTACACCAACTCCCCGCAAGTATGAAAATCCGCAGAATTCCGTCAGCCTGAGAGCAAATCGGCCGCGCGGATGGGCAGCCGGCGGATGCGCTTTCCGGTGGCTGCAAAAGTGGCATTGGCAACCGCGGGAGCGGCGGCGGGTACGCCGACTTCGCCACAACCGCCAGGCCTTTCGCTGCTGGGCACGATGTGGACTTCGATCACCGGCGGGGCGTCGCTCAGACGGAGGACTTCGTAATCGTTGAAATTGCTCTGCTCCACGCGTCCGGCGGAGATGGTGACGGCGCTTTTGAGAGCTTGCGCCAGCCCGAAATTGATGGCGCCTTCCATCTGCGCTTGCACGCCGAGGGGATTGATGGCCGTGCCGCAATCCACGGCGCAGACCACACGATCGATGCGAAGATTACCATTCTTCGCATCCCAGGTGACTTCCGCTACTTGAGCGACGTAACTGCCCCAGCCAAACGCAACGGCGATGCCGCGGCCACGGCCCGCCGTCAATGATTTGTGCCAAGCTGACTTTTCCGCCGCCAATTCGACAACCTTGCGGCGGCGGCCGACATCGAGGGTCTCCCCATTTCCGACAGGAATCTTGCGCGCAGGACCAAACGCGGCGAGCAGAAACTCGACAGCGTCGCGCCCGGCGGCCTGCGCCGCTTCATCAAAAAAACTCGAGAGGACAAACTGGTTGCCTGAGGCATCGACTGAGCGCCAGTAGCCGAGGGGCATCCCGCATTCGGCGACGCTGAATTCCAGGCGGAAATTCGGAATGAAAAGCGCCGGAAAGTCCAAGGAGTCGACTTGAGCCGCGGCGCCGGGGGAGATGCCGGTGCCGTTATAAAAAGTTTCGATGGAGGGCGAAGACCCACGGTGACGCCAGGAGCTCAACCGGCCTTGCTCGTCCAGGCCGGCTTGCAATATATGGCAGGCGGCTGGCCGGTAGAAATCGTGGCGGAGGTCATCTTCGCGAGACCAGACAACCTGCACGGGCGCGCCGGCACTGCGCGAGATAAGCGCAGCTTCGACCGCGTAGTCTTGAATCAGGCGGCGGCCAAAGCCACCGCCGATGAACGTGACGTGGACTTTGACACGTTCGCGCGGAATGCCTAGTGCGCTGGCCACGGATTCCGCGGCCGCTCCGGGAATCTGCGTGGGCGCCCAAAGTTCGCAGGAGCCGTCGTGGAAGTGCGCGGTGCAATTGCCGGGTTCCATGGTGGCGTGAGCGAGAAAGGGCAGCTCATAAACGGCTTCGATTTTTTTGGCGGCGGCTGCATAGGCTTTGTCAAAATCGCCGTCGCTGCGGATGACGGACCCAGGTTCGGAGGCGTTGTGGTGCATTCTTTCACGGATGATGAGGGTGGACTCGGAGGCGGAAGGAGGCTCGTTCCATTCAACCTTGAGAAGCTTGCGGGCTTGCACGGCGGCCCACGTGGAATCGGCGACGACGGCAACGCCAGCGCACGAGTAATTGCGGCTGCCGGGGCCCGACGTTTCACCGAACTGATGGGTGAGATGCGCGGACTCTAGCTCGAACACGTCCCGAACATGTGGTGCGGACTTCACTTCGTGGGCGTTGAAGCCGAGCGGCGTCCCGCCGTAAACCGGGCTGCGTTCGACCGAAGCGATGAGCATTCCGGGGAGGCGGGTGTCCAAACCGAATTTAGCGGCGCCGGTGATTTTCAGTTTTGTGTCGGTGCGCCGCGTGGGTTTTCCGACGAGAACAAATTCCGAAGGAATCTTCAATCCCGGATTCGCTTGAGGCTGAAGGGCGGAAGCGGCATCGAGAAGCTGTTCGTAAGTGAGCTTGCGCTGAGTCGCCGTGTGGACGATAAAGCCATTTTCGGCGTGGCACTCGGAACGTGCCACGTTCCATCGTACAGACGCGGCGCCGAGGAGCAACTCACGAGCGGCAGCGCCAGCTTTGCGGAGACTGTCGTAGGAAGTGCGAACGCTGCCGCTGCCTCCGGTGAGTTGATCGCCAAATTTTTCGTCGAGGTCGGCTTGCACGACCTGAACACGGCGCCAATCACAGGAAAGTTCTTCCGCAACGATCATCGGAAGGGCCGTGAAAACGCCTTGGCCCATCTCGGACTTGCCACACCAGATCTTTACATCGCCCGTGGTGGAAAGCTCGAGCCAGGCGCTTGGCGAGAAAGAGTTGGAGGCAGAGGATCCACAGGTAGCGTGAGCGAACCGCTTGGCTGAAAGATGGAAGGGCAGCACCAAGCCAGCGCCAGCTGCCGCGGAGGTCTTCAGAAAATTCCGGCGTGTGACGTTTGAGGACAAAGAAACGAGCCCCAGCAAATAAGACGTCCAGCGTTTCGGGGCGTGAGCAAGTGTTAGGCTTAATTTCCGGCGACCGCCGCGGGTTTGGGCGGAGCTTTTGGAGCTTGCGGGGACGGCGGTGCTTCGGGCTCGACGCCTCGCCACCCAACGGGGCGGCCGCGCACAGCTTCCTTCACCGAGCGGAAAAGCACCACGTACATCAATTGGCGGTAATAGAAGCGCTGCAGGAGGACGGGAACGAGCAAAGTCCAGTCTTCTTTGCGCTCCAGGGCGAAAGCCAGAACACACGTGAATATGTCGATAAGCAGGAAGCCGATGAAGAAGAACATCGAGCGCAACAAGTCTCCCGTGCTGGCGTGAATAGTGGGCAGCCAGGAGAGTTGCAGCTTTTCGAGGGCCCAGAGCCCAACGGACCACAGGAACAACAAATCGATCAGCGGGGAGATGAGTGGGAGCACCAGTTGAAACACAAAAATGTTCGGCAGGGCAATCCAACCGAGCGTGCCGTACTTCAGCCGGAACAACGTGCTGCTGTGCTTCCAAAAGGATTGCAGGGTGCCGAAGGTCCAGCGGAACCGCTGGCGAATGAGCTGGCCCGGCGTTTCCGGCGCCTCCGTCCAGGCGAAGGCCTCCTCGTCGTAACTGATGCGCCAGCCCAGCCGGCGAATCGCAATGGTGAGGTCGGCGTCCTCCGCGACGGTATCTGCGGTGATTCCGCCGGCGGCTTCAATCGCTTGCTTGCGCCAGGCGCCGAGAGCGCCGGGGACGACGGTAATGCAGTTCAGAAGGTCGAAGGCACGCTTTTCCATGTTCTGGCTGGTGATGTACTCGAGCGCCTGCCAGCGCGTCAGCCAGCGCGACCGGTTGCCGACTTTGACGTTGCCCGCCACTGCGCCCACGGTGGGGTCCACGAAATGGCGGACCAACTTGCGGATGGCATCGGGCTCGATTTCCGTGTCCGCGTCGATGGTCACCACAATTTCGGTCTCCGCCTGTGACATTGCCACATTCAGCGCCGCTGCTTTCCCGCGGTTCACTTGGTGAATGATGCGCACCCGCGGTTCACGCGAAAAATGAGCGTCCAGCAGCTCGCCGGTTTTGTCCGTGGAGCCGTCGTTCACGATGATGATGTGCAGATCGGGATAATCCGACTCGAGGACCGAATTCATCGTTTGGACGATGACGCTTTCCTCGTTGTGCGCGGGAATCAGCACGGTCACGCCGGGAAGCGACCCGCGAATCTCCGGACGGTCCGGGCGCAGCTTCTCGATGAGGGCCAGAACGCCAATGATGAGAGTGCGGCCGCTGACGAGAATAATGCCCAAAATAAATGTGGTCGTGATCAGCACCCAGAACCAGTGGTAAATCCCGAAAATGAAGCCGTTGGCGCGAGCTTCAAATTGTTCCTCCGGGGAAAGCGGCAACATCACCTGAGCGCGCGTTCTGCCAAGCAGGTCGGGCACGGAGACAAATTCGTACCTCTCCGCGCGAAGCGCGTCGATAAGCTGCGGGAGCGCGGCGACCGTTTGGCTGCGATCACCGCCGCCATCGTGGAGGAGAATGATGTTGCCCTTGGGCGCTTCGTGCAAGACATTCTCGACAATTTTTGCGGCCGGCAGCGGGACACCAGGGCCAAGCTGGCTCCAATCGTCTGGATCCACTTTCTGGCCGATGATGATGTAGCCCATATCCTGGGCGATAGGCAGGTGCGCTACTTCTTCGGCAAAATCAGGCTGATGGTCGATGCCGTACGGCGGGCGGAAGAGCAAAGACTTCACGCCGAGAACACTCTCGATGAGCCGCTCGGTTAAGTTGAGTTCCCAGCGGATTTGCGTCGGGGAGAGGTTCGGATTTTCCCAATCCGGATGAGAATAGGTGTGGTTGCCGATTTCATGACCTTCCGCATATTCCTGGCGGAGAAGTTGTGGCCACCTGTTGGCATCCCACCCGATGACGAAGAAGGTCGCAGGCACATTTTTCTGTTTGAGAATGTCCAGAACCTTGGGAGTCCAGGTCGGATCAGGGCCATCGTCGAAAGTAAGCGCGAGCTTCCGGTTGGCGGCGCCGATCTGGTCGATATGGTACGACAGAGGATAGGCGTCGTATTTTTCGGAGGTAATGAGGTCCGCAGAGGAATCATAAGTAAAGGTACGGTGACCGCGCTTCGGAGTATCGAGGAAGTGCCATATATCTCCATCCCCTTCCAGGATCAAGTCCGGCCCTGGCGGTAGGTCCTCCAATTTCTGGCGCACGCTGTCATCCGGGCGGGTTGCGTCCCAGATCGGCCAAATGGAAGTATCGGAGGAACCGAGGCGCCAAAGGGCCGTGCCCTGCACTCCCATGCGCTCGCTCGCGCGCAGTTCGTTGTAGGTGGTTACGGCATCGAGCATCCACACCTGATGCACATGATCGTGCTCGTCGTAATAGGAATAATGCGGATTCAGAGAAGCAGAGTCGAATTCCACTTGAGTCTCGGACTCAAAGGCGTGAAGAAGAGCTTCCTGGATCGTGAATGACTGCGGCAGTTCGTGTGATTTCTTCGGATCTTCCGACCAGTCGTAGGCATAGCTGGCAACGGCGACGATGAGTTTCCGCGGAGGCACGTCTTTCATCACTTCGCGGAGGTTGTCAACGTACCAATCCTGAGAGGCAATGGGGCCGGGCGTCGAAGTCAGCCAGTGCTCGTCGTAGTTCATCAGCAGGATGGCGTCGCACTGATTGCCGAAGAATTCATAATCGTAGGCGTCGTCGTGCGCGGGGAGCGAGATCATCAGCTTCAGGCCCGCGGAATGCAGAGCAGGCCCCAGCTCCGAAGCAAACTGCCGGAAGTGCACTTGGCTCGTGTCGGGAACGTCTACGAAGTCCACCACGATGCCGGCCTCGTGAGATTCCCTGGCGAACTCGACGACGTTACGCACCAGGTTCTGGCGCGCCGCGGCGTCGGCCAGCATTCTTACCATTTCTTCGACGCGCCACCGAAGGCCATCGTAATTGTTCAACAAGCCCATCATGGGGAGTTCGACGGGAGGATTTAGGGTCTTGATCCATTGATGCAGCTTGTCTTTCTTAAGCAGGGCCAAGCCTTCGGCCGGAGTGGCGCTGACGCTTGTCTGGCCGTGCTCGTAGTCTACGAAGGTCAAACCGCCTTCGGGCGTAACTGCGTGCAATTGCTCCGGGATGAGGAGGTCGATCTCGCGATAGTGTTTTTTCAGAGAGGCCAGGCTGTTGGGGTCCCAACTGACATAAAACGCCGCGCGCAACGGATCGTAGCTTGCAGGCACGGTTCCGAGGTTGGCTATACGCTGGCGCCGCCCTTCCCGCGGAGGAAGAGGCTTCTTTTTTGGCTTAAACGCGTGATAACCCGGTTTTGTATCCGGGAGCAGCCCCGCGGGCAAATCGACGCTGACGGCGATAGTCACAAAAAAATATGCCAGCAACGCGGTGAGAAGTGCTCCGGTGAGCTCCAGCACATGGCGCGTGTGGCGCCAGCGGACGCGCTCCGCGTCGTAGAATATCGGCCTTCGTTCTTTCATGGATCCGTTTGACCCGCCGGGATGGCAGCAAGCGACTCCAGGCTGGTCGGAGTCCTTCCGCGCGATTCCGTCTGCTCTATTGTAAGATGCGTCAAGCCGATGAAGCGAATTTTCTCAAGCCCAGTTTTCGCCTTGGCAGTGGGGTTCTGCCTGCGCTTGTTTTTTGTGTTGAAATTTCCCGCGGATTCCGGCGACACGGCACTTTACGAACAGCTCGCTACGAACTGGCTGAAGCACCACGTTTTTGGCATCGACTTGAATGGGGCCATCACGCCTGTCGATGTGCGTATGCCCGGCTACCCGGCTTTTCTCGCGCTGGTCTACGCGCTGACGGGTCGCACGGGAGAATCCGCTCGGTTTTGGGTGATGCTCGGGCAGATTGGTGTCGATTTAGCTGCCTGTCTGGTGACCGCGTGTTTGGCGGTGATCCTGTTCCTCATGGCCGACGAACATGCACAGCCGAAACGGGTCTTTGCCGTTGCATTGTGGTTGTCGGCATTGTGCCCCTTCACCGCGAATTACCCAGCGGTTCCGCTCACCGAGGTATTCGCCGTCTTCTTAACTGCGGTCTCGCTGGTTTGCTTCGCAATGCTGATTGCGTGGTCGCGCGAGGGTGGATTCCGCGTGGTCAAAAAAGATTGGGTGTTGGGCAATGACTATTGGGTGTGGGCCGGTTTGGGCGGCTTCACCGTGGGTATGGGCACGTTATTTCGTCCGGAAGCACCGCTTCTTCTTGTTGCTGCCGGCATCGTTCTGCCCGTCCTTCTACTCCTCCAACATGAAATCTCTCGCCTCGCCAAGACAATTCTGCTTTTGGGAGTTTTGTGTTTGATACCGCTGGGTCCCTGGGCCATGCGAAACGCGATGACATTGCACGAAGTGCAGTTTCTTACGCCAAAATACTCGACGCTTCCCGGCGAAATCGTGCCCTACGGATTTATGGCCTGGGAAAAAACTTGGCTTTACCGTTTGCGGGATTGCTACCTGGTTCCTTGGAAACTCAATGAAGAGCCGATCAATGTGGATGAGATTCCGGCGCGCGCTTTTGATTCGCCAGAAGAAAAACACCGTGTCGCTGCGATTCTCGAGAAATACAATGAGGACTTGACACTGACGAAGGAAGTGGATGACGCCTTCGGCCAGATCGCCAGAGAACGCTCCGCCAGCCATCCCTTGCGCACTTTGCTGTGGATCCCCGCGGCACGCGCCATCACCATCTGGTTTACACCGCGCATCGAGTTGCTGCCGATTTCCGGAAATGTCTTCCCGCTCGCTCAAATGCGCGATCGGGATCCCGAAGATCAGGAATTCACCGTCCTGCTTTTCGTTTTGAATATCATTTACGTGGGATTGGGTGCATGGGGTGCTGTAAGGCTTTGGCATTCGAGCGCTTCCCCCCGTCCGGTCGTCGCCTTTCTGATTCTCTTCATACTCCTGCGCACCGTGTTTCTCACCACGCTGGAAACGCCCGAGCCTCGTTACGTGTTGGCCTGCTTTCCGATTCTCATCGCGCTGGGCGCGCAACTGTTTGCAAGGAGAGCGGCTCAGCCGCAAGCCTCCTCTTAGCTTTTGGCATATCACCGGTGCTCAACCGCGCAAGCCCAACCGCCTTTACTTTTCACTCGACGGCTCGGGGTGAATCGTGACGCGATAGATTTGTTGAAACTTTTCTTTCACGCGGTCTTCCAGTGCGGCGGTTACATCATGAACTTGCGTGATGGGCAGTTCGCTCTTCATGGTGCAATGACAGGAGACCAGGATGTGGTGCTCCACTTTTCTCACCAGGACGTCGTGGCAATTCACCAATTCATCGAACTCCGCCGGCAGTCGGTTCAGGAAGTTCTCGATGGCCTTGGCAAGCTGGTTCATTTCCCCGATGCCCGCGTCGGGCGTAGCGATGTGCCGCCCCAGCGGCTCAATGTGAATGTTCACGTCAACCGCTCCGTCGCGCAGTTCGCGGATGTTGTCTTCCAAGTCGCTGGCCTGGCGATGGGCCTCGCGCAGGCTCAAATTCTCATCCACTTCCAGATGCAGTTCGATGAACAGACGGCCATTCTGTTGCGACGCGTGCAAATCGTGAATCGCCAGCCCCATGCGCTGCGCCGCTGCGCGAATCGCTTCAAAGAGATGCTCGCCAGCGGGCGCGCGCGGTTCCACGTGCACCATCACGTCGGAAGGAACAATTTCGCCGATGCGCTTCTCGATGGCATCGGTCAGCGTGTGCACCTGCTCGAGGCTCGCGGTGCGCGCCACGCTGACGGTCGCATCCACGAAATGACGGTTGCCCGCGCGCCGGACTCGCACCCGCTCCACGTCCAACACGCCATCCATGCGTTCGAGCGTCCGAGCGATTTCCCTTTGCAATCCCTGCGGGGCCGCGTCGAGGAGCGCGTCCAGCGTGCGGCGGCCAAGTTGCGAGCCAACCCACAAAATCACGGCTGCCACGGCCAGGCCCGCGAGCGCGTCCGCGTAGACCAGCCAAGGCAGTTTCCAGGTCTCGCCGGCCCACACGAGCCCAATTCCGGCAATGACCACGATCGTGCTCCACACGTCGGTCGAAAAATGCAGCGCGTCAGCCTCCAGCGCTTCGCTGGAGTATTTCCTGGCTGCATGTCCGAGAGTCCGCGCGCGTGTCAGGTCGATGGTGAGCGCGCAGAGAAGCACGAAGATCGCCGTCACGCTCGGTTGGATATGCACGCTGTGGAAAAACAGCCGGTCGAACGCCTCATAAATGATGTAAAGGGCGGTCAGCGCGAGCAAACCGGTTTCCACGAAGGCGGAAAAATTCTCGAACTTTCCGTGACCGTACGGGTGGCGCTCGTCGGCCGGTTGATCCGACACTCGAACTGAGAGAAAGGTGATGATGGCGGCAATTAAATCCAGGCCGGAGTGTAAGGCTTCGGAAAGCACGCCCAAGCTTCCCGTTCTTACGACCAGAAAACCCTTCAGGGAAACCAGGAGCAAAGCCGAGCCTACACTCAAAAGCGCAGCGCGCTTCTTCTCCCGCACTTCGATTGGGGCGACCATTTCCATCGCGGGACTAGACTACCTCAGATGTTGCGTTTTTCCCGGATTACAAGGGAAGCTTGCCAAATGGAAACAGTTATTTGGATGCAGTCATCGGTGGTGGTGGCAAGAGCGGGAGCCGCTTGGCCTCCGCCCGTTCGCCGCGCACTTCCACCTCTTCGAAGAAGAGCGAAGGCGCCACGACCGAGGCAGGCAAGCCCACTTGTGCCGATCCAAAAGCGCTAAGCGCTGTGCCTGCGAAGCCGTTCGCCTGGCTTTGCATATAGTTGTAAACAAAATTGTCTCTGCCGATCCCGGCGATGTTCCGCAAGGCGCGCGTGTTCAGGCCGATGATACGCGCTCCCCGAATCACTTCCTCGCGCCCGCTATCGGGATAAATGCGATAGACCACCAGCGGCAACCGGTCCCCGGTGCCGGCGCCGCCGCCGAAACTTCCCAGCAGTTCCGAAAAATCGTCCTGGTGGAGCAGGCTCAGCGCAGGATTGTCCATCTCTCGCACGACCAGGCAATACTCGCGTTCGGACTTCTTTTCCGCGCGGCAGGCGTCCAGAAATTTCTTCTTCAAATCCGCGGGAGAAAGAGTTTCGCTGGAAGAAAAGACCAGGTTGCTCATCGTGGGCTTGGCATCGTTCAGGAACGCGGCGCGGCCGTGACCGTTAGACTGCTCGAAATCCGGCCCCGGGCGGCGGGACATCAGTTCGCCCTTCATGGCGCCGTTTTCCACGAGCGTGACTTTCTGCCCTCGAACGCCTTCGTCGTCCACGCTGTATCCGCCGACGAGCGGCGTGCCCTTGAACTCTTTGGCTCCCGGGTCATCCACCAGCGTCACGGTTGATGGCAAAACGCGCGCACCCAACCGCCCGACCCAGTCACTCTTTCCTCCCAGTCCCGTCAGCATCTGTTCCAGCACTGGGCTGAAGGAAATCGGCGGCCGCGCACCGTTGACCGCCGGGCTCAGCACCTGCGCGAGGAGCGGCGCAGCCGCCCGCGCTTCAAAAAGCACGGGGCCGGTGTAATCCTGGGCAGGCGGAGCCGAGCGCAGCGCCATTAATTCCGTGCAAGCGACGTTCAGACCCTTGCGCACCATCTCAACGTTCGGCAAGTCCGCCGGGCGCACCGCGTAGGTTGCGTAATAATGATTCACCGGGACGCCATCGTCGGCCACCGCATTCATGCCCGCTTCGATGGCAGCAAAACGCCGGTTCTGGCGGATTTCCGTCCCTTCGCTAGTCAGCAGATACTCCGTTGCATAGACCAGGTAATAGCTCACGCGCGATTCGTGAATCTGAGAAAACGCACGCATCACTGCGGAAGTGTCGCGTGCTTCTTGTTCCCAATTGCGGCCCGTCCAATCGGGCGTTTCCAGCGGCTCGATGAGCTGCGCCGGCTCCGCCTTCGAAAAATCATCGATATCCGATTGCCGCGCTAGGCTGCTCAGGTAACCCTTCTTCCTCGAGTAAGTGTCCACCGCTTCCTTGAACGCTTGGTCCGTGGCGATCCACAGGTCCTGGCGCAGCGAATCGTAATCGCGGTCGATGCCCACGGAGCCGGTCGGGCCGATAAAGCCGCGGAAGGCATCGTCGCTCACGAAATTGGAGCTATCCAGCTTGTAGCTCCCTACGCGCGCTGCAACGTTCATGAAGCGGTTTCGCGTGTGTATGCTGGAGAGCAGCGTGCCGAATTCCGTCACAATTTCACGCACGTCTAGGTCGAGCAACCTGTACTCAACGTAAAACGGGCGAACGGGTTGATCCGTATTGGGAATTTTCAATTCCAGCCGCGACTTCGACCGCGCCATCTCATCGCGCATCGCTTGCAGAGTGTGGTCGTTATCCTGTTGAGCCAGGGCAACGTCCGCCTTCGCCCAGCTCAACGCTGCCAAAAGAAACGCCACCGCCGCAATTCTTCCCCCGCCCCTCACTGCCGGCCTCCCGTCTTGACCACATCGTGAGCAGGCGGCGGCAGAATCGGCGGCCGGTCCGTCGAACTCTCTTTCTTTTGCACTTCCAACTCCGAGGTGAGGATCGCGGGCGAAGCGGCTGCCACCGGGACAGATCCGGATTCCGCGCCGCAGTACCCGTTGAACACTTCCGGCGTGTCGCCGGTCGCAACAATCTTGGTCAGAGCTGCCAGCGGCGTGCCGACGATATCCACTCCGCGCACCAGTTCGTCAGGCCTGCCGTCGGCGTAGACTCTGTAAACCACGAGCGGCTGTACTTGAAAGGCCTGCGGTTGTCCCCGCCCGGTGAAGGTAAATCCGCCGGCGATATCGTCAATCAGCAGGCCATACAGCTTGCCTTGAGCCTTGATCAGTTCGATCAATTTCGCGCGAAGCTGCGCGTTGGTCATCGTTTTACTGCTTTGCACGATCAAGTTTCCTTGCCGAGAAACAGGTGTGGCGCCAAGCTGCCTTCGGCCGTGTCCATTCGAATGCGGAAAGCCCACCAGCGGCGACCGCGACATCTCGAAATTCTTCAGCACGCCATGATCTACCAGCGCAACGCGCTGCGCGGGCACGCCCTCATCATCGAACTGGTAGTAGCCCAGCAAATCCTGCACTCCCAGCTTCTTCATCGTGGTGTCGTCGGTGATGCTCAGAAAATCGGGCAGGATCTGCTCCCCCACTTTCTTCGAAAACGTCTGGCCTTCGGTCACATCTTTCTGCCGGTGCCCTTCCGCGCGATGGCCGAACACTTCGTGGAAAAAGACCGCCGCCGCCCGCCCGGTCAGAAGCGCCGGGCCCACCGCCGGATCGTTGATTGGTGCCTTGACCAGGCCTTCCAGCTCCTTGCGCATGGTCGCTTCCGCGGCATACACCGCCTTGTCGTCGGGCGTCTCCTTCGGATCCACCCAGTCGAAGTTGTAATAACGGTCGATGTCCATCCCATCCGGTGCTTTGCCCTGAATAAAAAGCTCCAACCGGTACCGAATCTGCCCGAATTGTAGCTGCGTGCCTTCGCTGTTCACTTGAAACACGTTTTGCGCCTGCGCGCTGAACGTCACGATGGAATTGATGATCGCCGCCGATTCGCGAAAAGCTTTCGTATAGGCGCGTACTCTCGCTTCCCAGGGCGTGCGATCCACGGCGATGGAAGCCTGCTGCCCAATGTACGTGTGCGGCTGTTCGCGCGAAAAGTCCGGCGCGTTGCCCTCCGCTGTTTCTACCTTCACTTCTTTCCCCGTCTTGATCTTGATCAGCGCCTGTTCGGCAGCGCGGTATTGCTTGTCCGTTTCGAGCCAGATGGCGCGCCTCAACACTTCAGCGTCGTCGTCTAAAGGTACGGACACTCCCGGACTCGCGCTCTGCATTTGCCGTTCGCCCACTTTGTGCGTGTCGTCCAGCGTATAGGATCCCGTGCGAACCGAGACTTCCAGCCAGCGGTTCCGCGATTCACTGCTGTTCAGCAATGCGCCGTTCGAGCCGGACACATCCGCTCTCTGCGTGTCAGTGATCGTATAGCCCAGAAAATACGCCGGCGTTTCTTGGGAGTTCAATGCTTTCATCGAGCGCTCCAACTCCGCTTGCAACGCCGCGAGTAACGGAGAGCGCTTGGCCTGCGCATCGGGAGGAGCGCCGTACGCTTTCGGCGCAAGAATGAGGGCCAAGCCTGGAAGCAAAACAAGCGCAAAAAGGAGGGGAATCAACCTACCGCGATTCGAATTGATCAAAGGATGCCTCACTCACTGTTAGACGGGACCGCGAAACATTCAGTGTACGCCATCGTGTGCAGGCGCACCAAGCGCGGAACACGCAAGCCATCGCCGTTCATGCAACACTTCTTCGACGGCTCATACTTGTTTTGAGTTGCATGCTTCCTTGGGAACTGCGGAAGCTTTGAAAATTGGCCCCGGCTGCATCGAGGTGCCCAGGCACAAGGAACACTGATTCCGCCTAAAATCTTCGCTTATCCGCAAGCCTTGAGGTTGTTCGGATTGCAACCTCGCTGGATCTGCGTTCCTCCACCGCGAGTCAATCCGATACCCAGCCCGGCTCCCACGGCTCCAACGACGATTCCCAGGGTGCCCCACACGCCAAGGTGGGCCCCCGCTCCTGCCGCGGCCGCTCCCGACCCTGCTCCTGCGTTGGTATCGTTGGTTGAAGCCATCAAAAGGTCGAGCGTAGCCTGCTGCGGCGGCAAGGGTTCGGAGTTGTCTCCGTTGCGGACGCTGGTCATCTGCCCCGCTTTTGCCAGCACGCAGGCGCCAGCCAGGTTGCAGACCTTCACCAGTCCTTCAAACACGATCACATTCATCGTGTCGTTGGCGTATGCCACAAAAAAATCTGTGCCCACGACGCCTGCGACTCCCGCCGGCGTGCGTACTTCGAATTTCCCGTCGGGCTTGGCGATTTTCTGCGCCTGCGTCCGCAGTTTTCCGTAAGTAAGTTCCAGCTCCGTTTGCTGCGCGCCCGCGTCGTGCCTGAGCACCTTGATCGAGGAATCCGACCCCACGTTGAGCACCGAACCGTCGTCCAGCGCGATTCGCGCCCGGGCGTTCACCTGGGTGTTCACCAGGTCTAGCCAATTCACCACCGTCTTCGCCGCGGCGGAAATGGTTTTGGCGCTGCGCGCAATGTTCACCGCCGGAATGATGCGCGAAACTTCGCCGGCGCGCTGTCCCGCCGCCTGCGGGGCCGCCCAGCTTTCGGAAGGAATGGTGATTAAACAGGAAAGCAGCACCGCCACGCCCAGGGCACACGGAGACTTCTTCGTCATTTTGGATTCTCCTCGGAGCACTACCCTATCTATCGTTGTTAACGGAGGGGCGGAGAAGTGTCAATTGCTTACGAAAGACCGTTGTCCACTCTCTACATGACCGCGAGGACACAAGGCAAGGATGTTCTTTTTAAAACACGCCCACCACGTCGCTCTTGCGTGGTGATGCATCAGGACCGACAATCCTCGTATGAAAGGCTTGGCCATCATTCTTGTGTCCGTCGGCATTCTCTATGGCGCTTTCCACTACTATTTCCAGAAGATGCCCACCACCGATGAGGGCACCGCTCCGACGCAGGCCATCACCCTGACCGGCGTCCGCGGCGATTTGCTGCAAATCGCTCAGGCGGAACTCGCCTATATCGCCTTGAACAGCCGTTGTGTTTCGTTGGACGAGCTGGTTACCTCGAATTCCCTCTCTTTGCCAAGCACCGGGCGCGATGGATACTTTTACTCGATCGAGTGCTCCGGCGTGGAGTTCAAGGCGACAGCGCGGCATGCGCCTGCGCCAGCGGATTCTCCCATCCGGTATCCCCATCTCGCCATCGACACGAACCTGCAGATCACGGAAATTCCTTAGCCTCTTACGCAAGCCGTGCTCTTGCGGCAAAATGCCGGCATGCACACGCCACGAAAGTGACCCTTAATGTGATTTGACCAGCTTGAATCCGCATATTTCCGCCCTTCGCCTATTCGAATTGAGTCGAATTGACATAACGATGCGAACCGTATTGAATTATTCAGCGCGAAACGGTTGGCCCAAATCTATGAGACGACACCACACGTATTTCCAAACTCTAGGTTCAACACCCGCGCTGCTGGTACTTCTCTTTGTGATTTTCGCCCTCGCTCCACTGGCTCGCGCCCAAGCATCCTCCAGCATCACGGGGATCGTGTCCGACCCCTCTGGCACACCCGTGGCATCGGCCAGCGTATCCGCAAAGAATCTCGAAACGGGAGCCGTTCGTAGCGTTTCCACCAGCGACGCAGGGGATTACGAGATTTTATCGCTGCCCGTTGGGCGGTACGAAGTCAGGGCGGCCAAACCCGGCTTCGAGGACTCCGTTCGAACGGGGATTGAACTTGCTCTTGGCCAGGAAGCGAGCATCGATTTCCATCTGCAGGTCGGCACGGTCAGTTCGGAAATCACCGTGACCGGCGATGCTCCGATGGTAAGCACCACAACCAAAGACATCTCAGGTCTCGTCGCAGAGCAGCAGGTGAAGGAACTCCCGCTCAACGGCCGCAGCTTTGACCTGCTTCTCCCCTTGAATCCGGGCGTCGTGAATTTCACTTCGCAAAAAACCGGCGGCACGGGGATCTCCAACTCCACTACGGCAAACAATTTTGCCGTCTCCGGCAACCGCCCGCAGCAGAACCTGTTCCTGCTCAACGGAGTGGAATTCACCGGCGCGGCCGAAAACAACATGCAGCCTGGAGGGACGAGCGGCATGCTGCTGGGCGTGGATGCCGTGCGCGAGTTCAACGTGCAACGCGATTCGTACAGCGCGGAATTTGGCAAGCACCCCGGCGCCCAGGTGCTCATCGCGACTCGCTCCGGCACGAACCGTTGGCATAGCACGGCCTTCGAATTCTTGCGGAACAATGCCCTCGATGCTCCGAATTTCTTCGACCAGGGCGCTGCTCCGCCATTTCAACGCAATCAATTTGGCGCGTCTCTCGGCGGGCCGCTCCGCACCGATAACACTTTTCTCTTCACCAACTACGAGGGCTTTCGCCAGGATCTTCACCAGACTTCTGTGGCTTTTGTTCCCAGCGCGGCGTCGCGGGCCGCGGCTATCTCCAGCGTCCAGCCGCTCCTGAATCTTTGGCCCACACCGGCGTCCGGCGCGCAGGATTTCAACGGAATTTCACAAGTGTTTAGCAGCCCGCTGCAAACGGTTCGCGAAGATTTCGGGACCTCCCGGCTTGATCGCATTTTTTCGCAGAAGGATTCTCTGGCGGCCATCTACACCGCAGATGACGGTGACGACTTTACGGCCACACCTCTTGATCCGTTCAGCGCGGACATCGTCACCCTGCGCGAACAGGTTCTGAGCTTGGAAGAAACCCACATCTTCTCTCCGGCGTTGCTCAATACCGCTCGCGTTGGCTTTTCGCGCGCCGGTTATTTTTTCACCGGCGAGCCGGCGCCGGGGACTCCCGCTGCCTCCGTTCCCGGCTTTCTGCTGGGGAAGCAAGTCGGAGCCGTGGTTGTCGGCGGCAGCGCGGCATCGAATCCGCAAGCTTCGCTTGGCTTGGCGGGCAGCAACAATGGCAGCAACCTGAGGATCCATCGCAACCTCTACACTTTTGAAGACCGTGTGACGATGACGCGCAGGCGCCATCAGCTCAGCTTTGGCGCGTGGTTCCAGCGTTTTCAGTCGAATGAAGCCATCGCGCTCAGTCAATTCGGCCAGGCCACCTTCTCAAGCCTGCAAAATTTCTTGAATGGCGACATCTCCACTTTCCTCTTCGACCCGGCGCCCACGGAAATGAATTGGCGTTCGTTGTTTGGCGCGTTTTATGCCGAGGATGTCGTTCGAATCAGCCCACGCTTGACCCTCACCCTCGGATTTCGCGATGAATTGTCCACAGGTTGGAATGAAGCGCACGGCCGCGCTGCCAACTACAATTTCACGAATGGCGTGATCAACTCCACGCCAAACATCGGAAACTCTTTCTTCACCGTGAACAACGCCAAGTTTTTGCCGCAGCCGCGTGTTGGCTTAGCCTGGAGCCCGCTCGGCCCGAAAACCGTCATCCGCGCCGGATTTGGAATGTACACCGATTTGCAGGATGCGCTCGGCTACCGCGCCGATCAAAACGCGCCCTTCAATCCCGTCTACAGCTTGTCCCTGCCCGTCTCGAGTCTTCCCATCGATCCTGCGACGCCCGTTCCGTCCGGGGCAAGGCTCGTTCCGGGCGGGGTTCAACCGGATATGAAAACTCCCACGCTCGTCTCTTGGTCACTTCGAATCGAGCGCGAACTCTCACCGAATACCGCGCTCACGATTGGCTATGTCGGTTCCCACGGCTATCACGAATTGATTGGCGCCGACGCCAACGAACCCACGCCGGTGATCTGCCCCGCTTCACCATGCCCTGCCGTCTATCCGACTTTCGATCCCAGCCGGCCCATCGTTCCCTTTGATTCCGCGGATCCGACAGAACCAACGAATGATCCCACCGTGGGTTTTCCTGTCGGCTCACCGCTGGCAGGCGCGCCTGTTCCTGCAGGTTCGTATTACATCCCGCCGAAAACGCCGCGCGCGAATCCTGCCCTCGCCAATACATGGACTTGGTTCTCGCGTGGTGATAGCTCCTACCATTCGCTGCAGGCGGAACTACGACGACGTTTTAGCCAAGGACTCTCACTTCGCTGTGTTTATACGTTTTCAAGAACTCTGGATGACGGCGACTCCCTGAATCAGACAACCGCGGGAAACGCTCCCGGGCTCGTTTCCAATCCGTTTAACCTGTCCGCCGACAATGGCTTGGCAACGTTTCACGTGAAACATTCCGCGGTCGTGAATGCGTTTTACTCCTTGCCTTTTGGACGTGGAGAGAAGTTCGCGGCTGGATTCCCGGGCTGGGCCAATCGAATAGTGGGCGGTTGGTCTGTGGCGGGCATCCTTGCTGTGCAGTCCGGATTCCCATTCACTCCGCAATTGAGTTATAACCCCTCGAATACTGGCGACACCCGTAATCCCGTGAGGCCTTTCTTGAATCCTAGTTTCAGTGGCCCCGTGGTCCTCGGCAAACCCAGCCAGTGGTTCAACCCGAATGCATTCGTCGGGCCGCCGACGGCCAGCGGATTTTATGGGAACGCTGGCAGAAACACGTACATCGGTCCCGGTCTCGCCACCTGGGATTTTTCGGTTTTGAAGGACATCCCCTTCCGGGAAAGGCGGGGCCTGCAATTCCGCGCGGAAATCTTCAACCTCTTGAACCGCGCGAATTTCAATACGCCCAATCTGATCGTTTTCACGCCATCGGGCGTACCCGGCACGGCGGGAGCCATCAACAGCACTTCCACCACTTCACGACAAGTTCAGTTCGGGTTGAAATTCCACTGGTAGGAGGAGGCAGACCTTAACCAGCCAACCGCATCCTAATCCGCTAGGCCGTGGCCGTTTTAGGTAGCGACCGGCGCAACGGCTTGGCCCCTGCCGCCGGAAAAGTCATCTTCCAGAAATCTTCGGGAGGTGTAACAAATTCGAATGCAACAATCGTTTTCCCATTGCCCCCTGGCCGAAGTGACACCACCCTGCATTCCGCCTTTTGCTTGCTGTTGTCGTTGATGACGAACAGCGTCTGCCCCACGGAGACCGTTACGTCCAGCACCGTCAGCCCTCCATGGCCGCTGACGGAAAGAGAGCGAGTCTGGACCTTGAATTTCTCGTTCTGTTCGTTGACGCCGTGGACGGTCAAATCAGCGAAGACGGATATCCGAGCGGTTCGGCGGCGTTCGACGCGGCGAAAATGAAGCGTGGACATAGTCGACGGGGTCCTCTGCTTTCTACGAACTCGAGGGTCTTACTACTCGTCCAGTGACGAGTGCCAGATTCAAGCGCAGGTCGCCTTCCTAACGATTGGCCGACACTGCCAGCGCTGGTTCGAATGAGGATAGTTTCTGATTGCTTCAGGGGGGAATAGCTTGTCTGTACCAAACTGGAGATGGCTCCAGCCAGTACTTTCGGCCCAGCATTTTCTGGGAGCTCCTCCAAGACCATTGTTCCCTGGGATTGGAAACCCCGCGGAATCCATGCTCCGTCCTGAGTTTTGGCTCTCGAAAGTGGTTCCGCCCTCGTTTTCACATACCCTCACCTATAAATTCCCGGAACTTTTCGAATTGCGCCTCCGTACCTTCTAGTGCAGGCGGTTCCCACAGCACGCGCCCCCGAGGCGCATCCATAGAAGGAAAAAGGAGCAGAGTATGGGCGGAGAATTGATTGGATTGGTGGCAGTGATTTTGGGGATGGGAGTCCCCCTTGGTGCCCTGTACACGTATTACCGCGTTCGAAAGCTGCGCAGCGAAGAGCGCCTCGCGGCCATCGCGCGCGGTGCCGAAATTCCCGTGGAGCCGGAGCTGAATCAGGCGGCGCGTTCCCGCCGGGCAGGCATTCTGCTGGTCAGCGGGGCCATCGGCTACATCGTCACTTTCGGATTGATTGCGCAAATCCAGGCGGATCGCGATTTTTGGACCGCTGCAGTGCTTGGCATAATTCCTTTGGCGGTAGGCATTGGCTTTTTCGTCGATTGGAAACTGATTCATCGCGACGCACGCGCGTAAGCGCTGGTCGCGCGGCAAGCGTTTCCGGGCGAGTATGCTTTTTCAATCGTTCGAAAGAGCTGCTCGCCCTTTCCATGCCGCTGCTAGCCTTCACGGCGTCCGCTTCTGGTCCACCACCAGGATTCCCGCTTCCGCGTAATTCGTCGCCGGCACGTCGTGAAACGACACGTGAATGTTCTCGCGCTTGGCTTGGCCATCCTCGATGAGCACGGCCGTGACACGCTCGGCAATCTTTCGCTTTTGTTCCGCGGTACGTCCCTCGACCCAGGTAATTTGCACGTGCGGCATACGCACTCCTCCTCCGAACTAGCGGCTCTCGATTCCTTTTAGGCAAGCCTTCTGCATTCTATCCGCATTGCATTCAATTTGATTATTGCTCGGCAAGGGCCGGCACGGCTCTGTGATAGAATGAGCGTTCCATGCATCCGGCAATTCCCCATCTGATTGAACTGCAACGGGTTGACCACCAGATTGCCCTTCTTCGCGCCGATCTGGAATCCTTCCCGAAACGTCTCCGTGAAGCAGATACCAGGCTGACGGGAGCGCGCGGCGAAGTCGCTGCCGCAAAGGACGTGCTTGCCAAGAGCAACGCCGAGCGCAAGAAATTTGAGTTCGAAGCCCAGGAATGGAAAGACCGCGCGCGAAAATACCGCGACCAAAGCGGCGCGGTGAAAACCAACGAGGCGTACCGCGCGCTCCAGCATGAAATTGCCAATGCCGAAGCCGAGGTCGCCAAAGCCGAAGACCGCCAATTGGAAGTGATGATGAAAGCCGAAGAGGTGGAACGCCGCGTGAAACTTGCGGAATCGCGGCTGAAAGAAGCGGAGCAGAGCTTGGCAGCAGAGAAAAAAACGATCGAAGCGCAAGCGGCGGAAACCAAGAAACAGCTCGAAGCCGCAACCGCCGAGCACGAAAAAACCATCGCGCCCGTGCCGGAAGATTTGCGCGACCTCTATGCGCGCATCGCCAAGCGCCACAATGGCACGGCCATGGCCTTGGTCCGCGACGATCAGTGCCGCGGATGTGGCCTGCGCGTCCTGCCGCACATCGTGCAAGAGTTGCGTTCCGAAACGAGCGAAGAAGTTTATCGCTGCGAAAGCTGCGGACTGATTCTTTACACGCTGGAGCCGATTCCTTACGCCAAAACCGCGGACGGCTCCGCGAATGCTGCTTCACCAGCTTCCACCACCTGATGCCGCGCCGCCCTTCCATTGCTCGCGGAAAAAGCCTCTTCGGCGATGCCGCTCCCGAGACCAAGCCCGCCGCAGCGGCCTTTCGAATCAACATTGACGGCGGCTCGCGCGGCAATCCCGGCCCGGCAGCTTACGGCGTGGTGATCCGCGACGCGCGCGGCGAAATCGTCGCCAAGCTCAAAAAGTACATCGGCCGGTTTACCAACAACGTCGCGGAATACTATGGCCTGATCGCGGCGATGGACTATGCGCAGTCGCACGGCGTTCGCGCGATTCGCATCGAGAGCGACTCCGAGCTTCTCGTGAAACAGATGCGCGGCCAATACAGAGTGAAGAGCGCCGATCTCCAACCGCTCTTCGAACGCGCCAAAAAAATGTCGCAAGCGTTCGATTCGTTCCGCATTGAGCACGTCTTCCGCGAACAGAATCGCGAAGCCGACGCGCTCGCCAACGAAGCGCTGGACGAAACGGAAGGAAAGCCGACAAAGCCGGCCGTCCCAGAGGCTGCGCCAAAACCAAGTCCCGCGGACAAAGCCGGCCCGCGCCGGATTCCTGCGCGTTTTCGCGGCGGGGTGCTTTACCTTCTCGAAGACGTTGGATTGCCGGACGGTACGGTCGTCGAAGTTTCGATTTTCCCTCTGCAAAAACCCTAACCGTTTGTTGAAAAACTCGGCCCGTCCCCATCATTCCGAGGAACGAAGCGACGAGGAATCTCTTTGCCTTGACGTTCGCCAGCAAGAGAGATTCTTCGCTGCGCTCAGAATGACAGCGAAAGAAATCTCGTCAATAGACTCCCCTAAACTAAACCTATTTCAGCGCGTAGGAGCGATAGAGCGTGTCGCGCTGGGCGGGGATGAACCCGGCGTCGGAAATGATGCGGCGCAGCTCGCCTTCGTTGGTGCGGTTTTTTACACCTGCGGCGAAGACAACATTTTCTTCGATCAGGATGCTGCCGACGTCGTCCGCGCCGAATTGCAAGCCGACTTGGCAGACTTTAATCCCGGGCGTGAGCCAGCTCGACTGGATGTGATCGATGTTGTCGAGATAGAGCCGGCTGACGGCCAGAGTTTTCAGGTAATCGACTGCCGTGGTCTCCTGCACTTTCTTGCCGAGCGCGGTGTTGTCCGCGGCAAACATCCAGGGGATAAACGCGGTGAACCCGCCAGTATCTTCCTGAATGCGGCGGATGCGCTCGAAATGGTTGACGCGGTGGCGAAGCTCTTCGCCGCAGCCGAACATCATCGTAGCGGTGGTGCGCAGCCCGAGCGAGTGCGCGATGCGGTGGACTTCCTCCCACTCCTCGCTGGTGCACTTGAGGCGGGCGATTCTCGCGCGCACTTCGTCGTCGAGAATTTCCGCGCCGCCGCCGGGAATGGATTGCAGCCCCGCGTCCATCAGGCGCTGGATGGTTTCGCGAATGCTGATTTCGGAAACTTCCGCGATGCATAGAATTTCCGGCGCAGAAAAACAATGCAAATGCACTTGCGGATAGCGGGACTTCAACGATCGCAAAAGATTTTCGTAGTAGCCTATTTGCAGATCCGGATGCAGGCCGCCCTGCAGCAGGATTCCGGTGCCGCCAAGCTCGAGCATCTCGTCGATTTTCTTGTAAATCTCCTCGAAGGACAGGATGTAGCCGTCTTTCGCGCCCAGCGGGCGATAGAAGGCGCAGAACGAGCAATACTCGGTGCAAAAATTCGTGTAATTGATGTTGCGGTCGATCTGGTAGGTGACGAGGCGGGGATCGTTTTTCTTCAGGCGAAATTGATGAGCGGCTATGCCCATGCCGATGAGATCGTCGGATTCGAGCATTTCGAGAGCTTGTTGTTTCGTCAGTGCCACTTTTAGTTTCCTTAACGTTTGTGAGCTTCCACTGCAAGAGGGCGCAGCAGTGCTGCGTCCCTACAATCTTCACAGACACCGCAGGGGACGCGCTGAAACGCACCCCTACAACTTAACTGCTTCGGACTTCCGAGCGG
>QHYM01000094.1 GCA_003223295.1 Acidobacteriota bacterium
GACGAGATTGACGGCGCCGTTGCCATAGCTCTTGTAAACGATCCAGGAGGAAGGCGTGCCGCTGGTGGGAGCAAAGAAGGTAGAACCCATGTTGTAGGTGCCGGCAAGCAAGCAGACCACGGAGCCAGGCTGCGAAGCAGACGCAGCGCCCGCAAAGGTTTTGGGAGCCGACGAAGAAGTGCCGGAGTTGCCGTCATTGCCCGAAGCGGAGGCAAACAACGTGCAATCGGATGCTGTGGTACCGCCGCTAACGGTGAGTGTGGCGGCGGAGCTAGCCACAGATCCCGCAGAGTTGCTGACTACGACAGTGAAGAGGGCGCCGTTGTCGGAGGCCGTGGCTGCAGGTGTGGTGTAGGAAGAAGAAGTAGCGCCACTGATGGCCGTTCCGTCTTTGCTCCATTGATAGCTGAGCGGAGCAGTGCCGCTTGCGGTTACCGAGAAAGAAGCAGTCTGGCCCACGGACACCGTCTGGCTTGTTGGCGGCGTGGTGATCGATGGCGCCGCCGTTGCCCCGTTCACAGTTAGCTTCACCGAAGCGCTGGTGGCGCTTCCTGCACTATTGCTTACCACGACGTCGAAGGTCGAGCCGCTATCCGAAGTGGTGGTCGCGGGCGTGGTGTAGCTCGCGGAAGTCGCGCCTGCAATGTTCGTGCCGTTCTTCCGCCACTGGTAACCTAGGGGCGCTGTGCCACTCGCAACCACCGTGAAGATAGCGGTCTGGCCCGCAGTCACGGTCAGGCTCACGGGCTGCGTGGTGATTGTTGGCGCAATGGGGGCAGCCGGGCCGTCAACATGAGAAACCACTGCACTGCAGCCTGTCACCGCAAGCGCCAAAAGGAGGACAAATGAAATCTTACCCCAACGATTCACGCGGCATCTCTCAGAGCATTAAATTCCGGCGTGGCTAGCAGCCGGGAAAAGGAACCAAGCCGAGAGCTTCGGAGCCAACCTGCAGGCTCGCGGACTGCTCAACAAACAATGAGAGACATTAGGGGAAAAGACTTAGAGTGAACAACTGCTCAGAGGGCCAGAAAGTGGGCGTGGGGTTTTCACCGGAAGTGCAGTAAGGTTTTGTCCTACAACCATATTGTCACGATTAAGAAAATTCAAAATGACCCACTGCGAAAGATTACTCAGAATTGACTAGTGCACATCTCGATGATCCATCGAGTGGTTATCTCGTGTCGCGCATTAACTCTGCTGCATGGCGTTCGAAGCAGCTTTGAGAATCGGCGCGGGCACGAACTGTCGCTGAGGCTCTTCCAAATGCCGGCCGAAGCAGTGGTACTCGAATCCATGTTCCATCAAGGTTGCCGGATCGAGAAGGTTGCGGCCGTCGATGACCAGGGGCCTGCTCATTAGCTCGGAAATGTGCCCCCAATCGAGCTGACGAAACTCCGGCCACTCGGTAAGAATCAGCAGCGCGTCGGCATCCTGGGCGACCTCGTGGGGTTCGCGACAGAATTGAATTTCCGGAAAAATTGTGGCGGTCCTGTCCATTGCTTCCTGATCGTAGGCGCGAACCTGCGCGCCCTCGGCCAGCAGTCGACGGATCACTTCGAGGGATGGCGCAAAGCGAATGTCGTCGGTATTGGCCTTAAACGCCAGGCCCAGAATCCCTACTTGTTTGTCCTTGATGACCCACAGTGCCTGTCGGATTTTCTCGATGAACAAATCGATGCGGCGCTTATTCACCAGCTCGGCTTCTTTGAGCATGTGGAAGTTCACGCCGGAACGCTCCGCCAGCCGGACAAACGCCTGAACGTCTTTGGGCAGGCAAAAGCCGCCAAAGCCGAGTCCGGCATTCAGAAACTGCGGCCCAATCCGCGGGTCGAGTCCCATTGCGTGGACGACTTCCTTGATATCGGCGCCGACCTTCTCGCACAAATCCGCAATCATGTTGGCGTAGGAAATCTTCATGGCCAGGAAGGAGTTGGAGGCGTGCTTGATCAGCTCAGCGCTGTTGATCGTGGTGACTACCAGCGTCGCCGGTTTCGCTGAGGGGCACCCCTTCAAATGCGCGGGGCAGTTGAACTTCGCCTCCAGAATGGGGCGATAGATTTCGCGGAGCTGCGCTTCGGAATCTTCGTCCTCGACGCCCAGCACAATGCGGTCAGGATGCAGGAAATCCTCGACGGCGGTGCCTTCGCGCAGAAACTCGGGATTGGACGCGACGCGGAAATCCACAGAGGGGTCCCGGCGGTAGACACTCAAGACGCGTTTCAATTGCTGCCCGGTTTGCGCGGGCACGGTGCTTTTCTCCACGACAAGTTTAGAAGTGTGAGCCTCAGTGGCTATCAGGCGAGCCACATCATCAATTGCGGAGAGGTCGGCCTCGCCATTTTCTTTTGGCGGCGTGCCGACGCAAATGAAGATAGCATCGCCGGAGTTCACTGCTGCCGTGGCGTCACAGGTAAACGAAAGGCGATTCGCGCGGCTGTTGGCGGTCAGCAAGCCGTCCAGATGGGGCTCGTAGATGGGTACGATGCCAGCCTTCAGTGTTGCGATGCGTTCCGCGTCGTTGTCCGTGCATACGACCTGGTGTCCTGCCTCAGCAAAACATGTCCCGGTAACCAATCCCACGTATCCACAACCGATGACTGTAATTCGCAATTTAAAACCTCCCATCCCCACAGGGACGAACGAGCCGAACTCCAGAGCTCCACAGATTTAGGGTCGCAGTTACTGGTCCCAACCAATAAAAGCTAAACAATGCGGCGTCGCCTCTCAATCGAGTGAATCCTGCAAACTGGAACGGGTGGATTCCTTAAGGAGTAACTGCCGCTTGACATGAGAGTTCACACTACAGATCAGGGGTAGTGCGTCAGTTTGAATTTGCCGGACTCAAGACTCTTTCAACCCGATGGCATACTTACCCATTGAGTAAACAAAGAGCGGAAGATCGAGAAATCCGGGCGCCGGATCGTCCCAAGAAAAGATCGCGGACTCCATTGGCCCACGAATGGAGCGCAAGTAGGCCCCAACCGAGAAGCCACCCCTCAGAATCTCCTCGACGACCACGCGCAGGTCAGCGCTTGCGTGGATCCAGCGCTCGCCTGCGCGGCCCCGCAAATGAGGAACTGGTTCGCCTCTTACGAGAAGCCATAAGAGATACGAGAAGTCGACGCCGGCGCGCACGGAAAGGGTATGCCAGCCCCAGACCCGGGGATTGATGTCCAGAACCTTGAACTGGCCGTTGCGCGGGTCCCTCTTGAACTCCACTTCCACAAGCCCAGTGAATCGAGCCGCTGCCAGCAGGCGCTCGGCGGGCTCAACGACCTGGGGCTCGTCGACGGTCTCGACAAAAGTGCTGAACTGGCCGAAATCCTTGGGGTATTGTCGCAGGCGTCTTGCCACTACGGTTGCCAGGGGAACGCCCTCTTTGCAAAGGGCCGCATACGAGAACTGGGCTTCTCCTCCTCCCGGGATCATTTCCTGGATGATTAGGTCTTCGGGAGGGATGAACGCACTGGCTTCTTTGAAGCGTTCGAGCAAGGCCCCACGGTTGTCGGCACGCCACGCTTTGGGAATCGCCAGGCTGCTCGTCTTGAGGCGGACTGCCGGTTTGACAATAACGGGGAAAGGGCAGTCGAGACCTGCGAGCCTTTCTTGCGAGGGAAGACACGCTGTCCACGGTTGATGAACCCCCAGCTTTGCGGCCAGGTCGTGAAGCAGCCGCTTGTCGCACGCCCAACGCAGCCGTTCCCAGTCCGGCACCGTGACGCGGTATTGCTTGGAAAGCAGGTCGTGATAGACGGATGCCAGGGTAACGGCGTAGTCGTCGGTGGGGATAAGCGCCCATCCTTTAAGGTTGTTTTTGACGCTGAGGTCCAAGAGGAAATCAATTCTCTTTGCGTCTTCGCCGTCAGGCCAGGGAACTCTGCGGCGCACGTACCGGGAGGTCGCCGCTACCAAGTGACCTCCCTGTTTAATCAGCCAGACCGGGATTCGGCGACGGCCAAGGCTCCGCACCACGCCAAGGGCCCGATAGTCGGCTCCCATGATCAAGGCGCCGCACGAGCCGATGCCCCTCTCGGCGACCTGCGCTGAGTATTCTGCCAGAACCGAAATTGTCGCCGCGGCCGCCAAGATTATTTGTGATGCGTGTTGGATTTGGTCTTTCCCAGGACGCCGCGCGTCAGGGTACGGGATGCGAAATCCGCGCCGGCCACAAATCGCATCAACGGACCAAAGCTCCAAGCCGCAGGAGCGCCCAAGAAGTGGAGCCCGGGGACGGAAGACTCGAATCTGTCATTGAGTTTGGGATAGCCGTTTACACGTTGGATGGTATTGAGCAACGGAGACGCGAGAAATGGGTAGCGGGCAATGTCGACCCGGTAACCGGTGGCAAGCAGGGCGTGATCCACGTAACGTACGGTGCCATCGTTCAAGGTAAGAGACAATCGGCCGCCATGGGGAACGGCCGAGGTTATGGCGCGTCCGGTGGTAATGCGAATCGGTTCACAGCGTGGATGGAGCCACGCCGCGCCTGCAGGCCGAATGGCGCGCTTCCCCCAGCGATCCTGAACCGAGCGAGGGAGTCGACGGAACAAATTAGGCCGCGCCACAAGGTGGCTGAGTCCGGCTTGGCCCACGTCTGGAGGTGCATACAACATTCGCGCGACCGGCTTAAAAGTATGAAACCATTTCTGGCGCCAGAGCCAACGAACAAACGGGGCACGAACGAGTACTTCAACATCAGCTCCCGCTTCATGGAGCAATGCGGCGGACTCCAGTGCGCTCTGCCCTGCGCCGATTACCGCCACTTTTTTGTCCCTAAAGCGGGTGAGATCACAATGATCGCAGGAATGTGAGGCCAACTCCTCGGGAACATGCTTGAACTCTTCTGGGCGCCAGGCAAAGGGCTCAATTCCTGCCGCGATAATCACGCGGCGCGCCTTCCAGATCTCTCCGCCCTCTACCAAAAGTCGAAACCCCGTTCCGTTTCTGTCAATGCACTCAGTTTTTCGGTGATCGGTGTCTGGTGCGACTTGGGATTGAAACCACCGCCCATAGTCGATAAACCGACTCAACGGCAGTGGAGAAGTGATGGCGTTTCCTGTGTTGGCCTGGTAGCCCTCCAAGGTAAGAGATCTCTCCGGATCGGAGAGGTGCGAGCCCGCCAAGGGGGAGCGAAGCAGCATCCATTTGGGCATATGCTTTTCCCAAAAACCCATGGGTTCGCCGAAAACGCGGATATCTAATCCATTGGCGGCCTTCAAATGGGCCGCCGTCGAGAGTCCGTAGGGATCTGCACCGACTATCGCTACGTCGCAAGTAATCATTCCTCTTTCCAATCCGGAGTGGCCTTCCCACTGCCGAAGCCTCCAAAATCAAAAGTTGAAGCACTCACCCGTTTCCAGGTGCGCATCACAAGGCATACTTCCACGACTGACTCGATGACCAAGTAAAAGTTAAAGGAGCGCACGCGCCGGAGACAATCGGTTACATCACGTAGCACCACACTAGGGAAATCCCGAAAATCGGTCGGGTACATACCTTTGCGCGGAACTGCGGCTTTTACGCCCTTAATAAGGGTAGTTTCGTTACGGTTCGGGCTCATGAATCTTCGCAGGATCCATTGCAGAACTTACCGGATTGCGCCTACCTGGGCATCGGTCAAGGATAATTGTTGACTTTGGGATGTAAGAGAGGGGGGTGTAATCCGCTCGGTGGAATGCGACGGCCAGGTGGGGAAACCCAGCGACCGAGCCAGCCCAGCCAGGGATTCCCAGATTGAATCGTGAAACGACCGGAAAGGCTGGGATGACAGTGCTACGAGAACGTAACCATATCTTCAAAATCAAGACGAATTGTGCGCACACCAGTTTCTTGAGCCTAAGGGGCAAGGTCTATTTGCTTGCGGCTTTGAGCCTTCTTGTGGCGGCCATTTTTGGATGCGCGGGGTATACCGCCAAGACCAACGGGGTGCCTCCGGGGGCCTTGTGGTCGGCCAACATGGAAACGGGGGATTTGTCGCAGTGGTTCTACCCCATGACAGGCCCCGTGGGTAATTTTGGGGGAGACATCGAAAACAGCGGCAACGCGACGGCGGTGGCCTCTACGGACTTCGCGCACAGCGGCAGGTATTCCGCAAAGTTGACGATCACGACGCCGGACACGCCGACAAGCGGGGTACGGCTTTTCAGGTGGGATGAAGCTCAAAAGTATCCGCAGCTTTACTACAGTGTGTGGTACTACTTTCCCCAAAGCCATTCTCCGTCCCTTTTCTGGAACGTTCTGCAGTGGAAGTCCAAGCACTTGGTGTCTGGGGTGGCGACGAGCGATCCATTTTTTACCCTGGAAGTCGCCGCGAGCCCCACGGGTGAAATTTTTTTCTACTTACGTGACGACCATACGAACACGACCTTTCAGCAACCCGCTCAAAATGTCATGCCCATTCCCATTGGGCGCTGGTTCAATGTCGAAGCTTTCTACCAGTGCGATGCAAGTGGAGCGGGGCGGGTAGCCATCTGGCAGGACGGGACGCAATTGTGGGACATCCAGAACGTTGACACGCGCTACGCGGATGGAGACTGCGCGTGGAGCGTAAACAATTATTCCAGCGGATTGACCCCCGCAACCGCGACCATCTACATCGATGACGCGGCAATCAGCACGCAAAGGATCTCGAGTCATGGTTCTGCGCATTCCTCCAACCAAGAGAGCGTTTGCGTTAGTCAGCAATGAGTGCGCTCAATGTCACATTGATACAAGGTGTAGGCGTCATGGATGGGTTGTTTTTTTCGTGTATCCCTTGGGGAATAATTGTGCGCCTGGCCTTTCTGGAGACTGTGGAAGGTTTAGCTTTTAGAGCGAGAAAGGGCTTCTCTTCAATCAGGTAAACCCCCGCCTTCGAACAGCGGATTTTGCGTGATGGTTACGGGCAGCGGCCGCCCAGGCAGATAGCGGCGTCATCCACATAAACGGTTGCGGGATTAGGATTCAGACTGGTGGAGTAATTGTTTACGCTCCAAGCGCAGTTGCCGTCGGGATAGCGCGTTTGAACGTTGGCAACATCCAGGATCTGGACGCCATCCTGCCAAAAAGTGACGTGCCCGGTCTTATCTCCCGAGCATTTATAAAACGCCTCGACCTGAAACCACTGACCTTCGGGAATGTTGCTGACGGATTGGCCATAGGACTGTTTGGCGTTTTTGTCGTACAAGTAGAAATACATCGCTCCGTCCGGGCGATTCCCGATATTCAAAGCAACAAAGGGATCGCTGGTGTCGGCGCGCTTCGACTTCCACTGGAAGACGTTCCACCAAGGGGGATTGCCATTTGGAACGAAACGCTGAGGGAAGTAAAACCAGACACGGTAATAAAGTTCCGGATACTTCTCGGGTTCGAGCCAGCGGAAGAGGCGCGTCCCGCTGGTGGGGAATTCGCCGGTGTTCAGAGTATTGGCAAAGAGTTTGGCAGCATGGAGGCCGCTGTGCGCGAGCCCGACGGAATCCACGCTGGCCGTTGCGAAGCCGCTATTAAAGACGCCTCCCCCGGCATTTGCGCCGCCTGGGACATCGGGAACGCTCCACTGCGATAGATCGCCAGTCTCCATGTCTGCGGACCAGAGAGCTCTGCCAGAGCGTGTAATCGGCGAAGGCTCGGAGGTTTTGGAACGAAGAATTCTAATAGGAAAGGCCCGGCCAAATTCGTTGCGCAGGCTGGCAGCCAAGATTAGCAGCGCAATGCACAGCAACAAAGGTTTTGCTGGTGTCGGCGCGCTTCGACTTCCACTGGAAGACGTTCCACCAAGGGGGATTGCCATTTGGAACGAAACGCTGAGGGAAGTAAAACCAGACACGGTAATAAAGTTCCGGATACTTCTCGGGTTCGAGCCAGCGGAAGAGGCGCGTCCCGCTGGTGGGGAATTCGCCGGTGTTCAGAGTATTGGCAAAGAGTTTGGCAGCATGGAGGCCGCTGTGCGCGAGCCCGACGGAATCCACGCTGGCCGTTGCGAAGCCGCTATTAAAGACGCCTCCCCCGGCATTTGCGCCGCCTGGGACATCGGGAACGCTCCACTGCGATAGATCGCCAGTCTCCATGTCTGCGGACCAGAGAGCTCTGCCAGAGCGTGTAATCGGCGAAGGCTCGGAGGTTTTGGAACGAAGAATTCTAATAGGAAAGGCCCGGCCAAATTCGTTGCGCAGGCTGGCAGCCAAGATTAGCAGCGCAATGCACAGCAACAAAGGTTTTGTGCGACTCATTCGAAGGCCGTTTTTCGAATTGCCTGCCTAAGCTCCTGCTCCCTTTGGGGAACCATGCCAGGCCTGAGTTTCACTCGCTTCGCGAATACCAAGAGGCCGAAATGATTTTTGCTTCAGAAGCCTAATCGCTTGCGCTGGCGAGTGAGCCTGGCGGCCAATGCACGCGTTGTCCCTGAAATTGAATTCCCACTCCAAAACGTCCGTCCGGCAGCCGCTGGCAATAAACAACACGAGCAAGGGCTCGCAGGTCCCCCACCATAGAGCTAATCATGAGCCGATCGTTTAATTCCTTGGCCTTTTGCGTCAAGACGCGCATTCCCAGTGAGCATACGTTTTCGGTCGTTGTCCGCTCCGTGGTGAATGGATCGTAGAGGCTCGAAATCTGCACGGGGAGGGACATCTGTATGCGTTTTTCAAGTCGACCAGACCGCACAGCCATAAGTGTCTCGCCCTTCTAAGCGCGGTCCCGCCCCATTCCACGAAGCCGGGAAGCGCAATGGATTCTTAGGAACTTTCTGTGTAATCAAACGAATTCAAAATCTACCGTACGCGCTATCGGATCTCCTTTGAACACGAAGTGATGCCTACATTCCGTTTTTAAGAAGGTTGATAACACGCTGCGTTACTAAAGCGCTGTGAACCACGCCGTTTCTGCTCATACATAGCGCGATCCGCCTCGGCAATGAGTTCGCGAATCGACGTGGGGTTCCATGGATCGAACCGCGCTGTTCCCAAACTGACCGAGAACTCACAACTGGAGTCCTTGTGGCTCGCGGACTTCAAGTATTCGGTCAGACGGTCCCGAATCGTTGCTTCGTTTTGACCAGAGGCTTCGATGGCCAGCGCAGCAAACTCGTCGCCTCCAAACCGAGCGATGACGTCGGAGTCACGAAAAGTGGTCTCCAAGGCCTCGGCCGTACATTTCAAAGCAGCATCGCCCTCGGCGTGACCGAAAACATCGTTAATCTCTTTCATGCCATCAACGTCAATGAAAAACAGAAGCACACTGCGGCCAGCACGGCGCGCAAGTTTCAACTGGCGTTCTGCGAGAGCCAAAAAGCCTCTCCGATTGTAGAGTTCCGTCAATTCGTCCATAAGCGCAAGATTGCCAAGTTCGGTTTGCAACATATATTGCTTTGTTGCGCACTGAAGCGCGCGCCTGAGCAAGTCGCGAATTGCCCGGCTTCCGGCGCCGTCCAACAACTCGGCATTCGACCCATCGCGTACGTCTCTCAGCAACGTGGCAAGTTCCCGATTTGCTTCTCGCAGCAGACCTTGAAATACCTTATCCAGAGTTTCGTCTGCTCCTCGAGGGCGCCGCCGGCGGTCTCCGAGATGAAAAAGGGGTCTGCCGTTCACCGGGACAATCAACTTCGCGAAGTCTTTTACGCTACTCGCGGTGCGCAAGATTCGCGCACGATTCTGTGAGCTCGTGCTGGATTTGTTTTGTTCTAAGGCCATTGGCATCGATCTCCGGCTCTTCAATGTCTAAGTCTCTCTTCGTTTAGCGGTTTCACTATTGCTACTGAATCTGCAACGGGAGCAGGCAGTTTCCTTGATTCAGCCACCAGCATCCTAGCGTCTCCCAAGAACAGATAACGGCGCGCAAAGTGGCCGAGTCCCGCGGGGTCGTCTGTAAGACCGCGGAGCAATAACGCTCTCCCTAGGGTGCGAGAGACCGGCAGGGGCGCTCGCCCATATTTCATGGCGAGAAGTGCAACGTATTGACCCAGGAGCCCGGCAGCAGGTTCTCGGCTGTCGATTTCTTTCCTCAGTGCGCCCAGAACCTTAAATCCCTTCTCGGGTTTTGCGCTCCCGGGTACTCTCACCACTACCTCCATCGGACTTGAGGATGGGCCGCCTCCATTCCAGGGCAAAGGGATGTTGGGGTGTTTCAGGCGGGGCCCTGAATTCGGAGGCAGCCCCCCTCCTGCTTGCACAATAGCTTCTCGGCTTTTGAATACAATCCGGTGAATCACCCAAACCAACCTAGGAGAATGATGGAGCACGGAGGGGACGAAATAGTTGATTCCGCAAGAGGTTAAGCTTGGATTAACCCGCGCCGAATGGCGTAGCGAACGAGACTGGCGGTCTCGTGAATGTCTAATTTTCGCATCAGTCGTGCTCTATGCG
>QHYM01000095.1 GCA_003223295.1 Acidobacteriota bacterium
CGCAGCGTGCGCGCAAGGTGTTTCCACAATCTCGCATCGAACTTCTCGACCGCGCGCAGCGCTTCGTCGCGCATTTGCGGCTCCTTGGATTCGAACGAAGCGTGCAGATGCGCGCGAACGGGATCCGTCTCCGGCCCGAGCTTCTTGACCCACTCGTCCATCACGTGTGCGTCGCGGAGCGCGCCCAACGCGTGGAAAAGTTTGCGCGCGGCCTTCCGCATCGTCGGCCAGGCGGAGTCGGGATCGATCTCTTCCATCGCGGCGGCCACCGAGCGGCAGCGGCGAATGGCCACGCGGAGATCATGGACCGCGTCCGTGCCTGGCGACGAACGGACGGACTCCAACTCTTTCAGGACTTGGTCCATCCAGAAGGACAAATCGCGCTGCTCGACGTGTGCCCCCGCGTAAAGGGGGGTTACTGTGGACACAGACGGCCTCTGCTGCCCGCGCGGATTTTTCCCGGTGACGAATGGGGAAGGTCCTGCCGAGCGGGAAGCCTAGGCTAGCTTGAGGGGCTGAATGAGTCCAGCCAGGCCCCTGTGAGTGTCTGTGGAAAACTCAGGGATTAGCTTCCAGCCATCTCGAGAACCGCACCGGCGTCAGAGGCAGGCTACCGTCTCGCCTTAATAAATTGGGTATTCGGGGAGGCAGTTGAGTTGTCTCTTGCAGGGAGGCCTCCCCGAATACCACCGAACTACGCACTGAAGACACTTATCGAAACGGTAAGTCCCGCCCAACTGTCAAAATTACCAGTAGGGATTCAGGATTGATTACAACGCGCACGTTCTGGAACTGGAAGAGTAGGGCGCTAGTATTCGGGGAGGCACTGGGTTGCGAGATCGGCGCCTCCCCGAGGGGAATGCTGACAAACAACTTTTGACTAATAGACCCCAAACCGCGATACCCGCCAAGCTGTCAAAATTACCAGTCAGGATTCAGGATTGATTACAACGCGCACGTTCTGGAACTGGAAGAGTAGGGCGCTAGTATTCGGGGAGGCACTGGGTTGCGAGATCGGCGCCTCCCCGAGGGGAATGCTGACAAACAACTTTTGACTAATAGACCCCAAACCGCGATACCCGCCAAGCTGTCAAAATTACCAGTCAAGCCTTTAAGGAGGGGCAGATTTGACGGCTTTATCGGCCAGGACTTTAGTATCCGGGGAGGCGATTGAGTGGCCTGCCAGGGGTAGCCTCCCCGAATAGTGGTCGGTCAGCTTGAGGGACTGGACCGAGGCATTAATTTAGTTAGACCAAAGCGCGATTCCCGCCCAACTGTGAAAACTACCAGTTCCTTCGAATTGTGGCGAAAACCATACTGTTAGCAATCGAGGCGCAAAATGCCGGTGCCCCTAATATTGGTCATGGTCGGCGTGCTTGTATTCTTGTGCTTCTCACCGAAAGTGATTGGTGCCGCTTACAGATGGAAGCGCTGGCGAGGTTAGGATTGATTACAAGACTCGCGTCCTGCAACTGGAAGAGTAGCAGGCAAGCTCAATGTTCTGGCCTTGCTGCCCGTCTGCATCATCCCCCTTGATTCTGGCGTCGAGCGCCTTGTTTGCCTCGCTTGTCACCGCGTCAAGGGTCATGCGTTTTCGACCGGTATAACATTACTTCCGAGCGCGATCTACAAGGCGCGGCCCGGAAAATCGAATCCTCTCAAGCTATAGATAAGCTAAAAAAATTCCGAGTCGCAGCAAGAGACTCAAGAAAAGCAGGCCGAGAGTGTTACAATTCAATGAGTTAGAAAAAAACCCGGAGTGGCGGAACTGGCAGACGCGCTGGACTCAAAATCCAGTGGTACTTAGTACCGTGTGGGTTCGACCCCCTCCTCCGGGACCATCTCTTGCTGCTTCCATCGGCCTTTTTCCCGGCGTCTCCAAGGACTCTTCACGGTTTCAAACTGTCTCTACCAACACAGCCTCAGCAAGAATTTACACGCGGCATCGTAGTTTTGACCCAACAGCAGAGTTACTGGTAGGAGACCGGTAACTCTAAGGCATGGAGTTCTTACAATTTACGCAGTTTCCACAAGGGCTGGCAAATTGCACAGCAATAAATGGGGAAGCTGTCCAGTTGAATGCACCGAGGAAGAGACTCCTATGAGTCTCAGTACTGACCGCTCGTAATCTTTCCTTGTTACGAATGGTCGCCCCGAACCCAGCATTCTGTCCCACCTGGATTGGCTGCAAAAACACAACTTCATCGCTCAAGCTCGGAGGTTCCCGTGATCGCACATGCACTACTCTGGCTCAAACGCCATCCGGTTTCCGTTTTGCTTGCCTCTCTTGTCGTCGTGGTTGCTTTTGTTGTCATCAGTTGCGGCGGGGGAAGTCCCATGATGCATAGCCCCGCTGCGGGAATGGTGAGTGTGTCTCTTAGCGACCCACCATCGTGCGCTGCGGCGGCTGGCACCGCGGCCAAATCCCCCGGAACTTTCAGTAGCGTGTGGATCACCATTGTCTCGGTGAAAGCCCACATCAGCGCGACTGCGGGGGCGAATTCTTCTGGTTGGCAGGAGCTTGCTCCCCAGCTCAATGCGGCGCCAATGCAAGTGGATCTCTTGCATCTACCGGCGAACGGGCAATGCCTGCTCCAGCAACTTGGTTCCGCTTCGCTGCCTGCGGGTGATTATCAGCAAATTCGTCTGATTCTTATGGCCAACGCTGCGCCGATCGGGCCGGTTCCATCGACCAACAATTGTTCAGCGCTCGGCAATGTCTTTAATTGCGTTGTCAATGGCAGTGGGACTCACACGCTGGATTTGAGCAGCGAGGCGAATACCGGGCTGAAAATCCCGCCAGGACGAATTATGGGTGGGCCGCTCCATGTAACCGCCGATCAATCCGTGGACCTCAACATCGATTTCAATACCTGTGCCTCCATCGTTCGGCATCAGCGGGCAGATCGTGGATAGCGTCACCTTACAACCGATTGCCGCGGCGACAGTGACTCTTCAAATTCCCGACAATTCCGGCACGGATCGCATTGCCATGCAGGCGATGACCGATTCAGCCGGACACTTCGGATTCTGTCCCCTCCCGGCCGGAGCAGTGTTCGACGTGGTATCAGATGCGATGACATCCTCGGGCACCGCTTCCAATGCCACGGTCGTTTTCAACGTTACCGGAGGCAGCAATCTCGGCGCAGTTCCGCTCGTTGCCGAAACGCCCGCGACAGCCGGCGCTCCCACCGGTCCTGGAACAATCCAGGGCACAGTCACGGCCATTAATGGAACGACTGGCGCCAGCATCGACACGACGGTCAGCGCGTTGCAGACTGTAACAATAGGAAGCGCAAGCCACACCTTCACCGTGCCCCCGTTCCAGACGCCCGCTTCTTTGACCGTTCAGGTGAGTTCAAGCACATCCTGCCCAACGGGAAGCCCCACGGTAGCCTTCTGCGGGAGCTACAGCTTGATTGTTCCAGCAAGCAATCCAAATGTGGGTACCATCGCGGCCGGCAAAGTTACCTTCACCGCGCCGGCCACAGGAGACGTTCTTTACACGGTTGAAGCGGATGCGACAAATCCCACGTCCAACGCGGCGATGTGCTCGCCTTCGTCTCAAACGACCAGCAAGGACTCGACGAATATGCCTCTAAAAGTAACGCCCGGTGCCACCACGAACGCTGCGCCGATCGACTTTAGCGGATGCTCGTGAGCTGACAAGTCTGGCGGTGAGCTATGCCGTTGTTCGGCACAGCTTCACTGCCATAATCCTGCTTCCTCGAATGGGAATAGAGCGGCCGGCGTCGCGTTTGCGCTGACGATCCGACGTTCAGCACTTCCCCTCAAAAATTAATCCGAGACCTCGCCATTGAAACGGTTTAATATGCTCTGCGCTGGCCGTTCGGGCTGCGTGTCAGAGTCGGTGGGACAACTGGGGGTCGGACCTTCAGGTCCGACATTAAAGTCATTTGTGGCAATTGGGCTTTAGCCCCTGAGGAATTGCCTTGCGGTTCCACACAGGCTCCCGCCTGACCGTATCTGTGCTCCTCGTGCTTCTCAGGAGGGATTTGTGCGACGCACAAAGCGTATTTCCTTGTCGTTGGTTTCTGCTCTTGTCGCTTTTCTTATCGTTCCAAGCCTCGCTGCTGCCGCGGACGGCCCCACGAACCGAACGTATCTGCACAAGAATTGGCAGATTCAATCTTCATGTGAAGCAAAAGCCACAGGCGATCAGATTTCTCTGGCGGGTTTCGACCCCGCCGCGTGGCACAAGGCTGACATTCCAGCCACCGTTGTCGGCGCGCTGGTTACCGACAAAACGTATCCCGATCCCAACTACGCTACCAATCTCGATTCCTTTCCCGGGATGAGTCATTCGAACAAACAGCTTTTCGCCAATCAGGACATGCCCGAAGGCAGCCCTTTCCGCTGTTCCTGGTGGTATCGGACCGAGTTTCCGGCGCCCGCCGGCGTTGAAAAGAATGTCTGGCTGAATTTTCTCGGAATCAACTACCGCGCCAACATTTGGGTGAACGGTCAGAAAATTGCCGATACCAATGATGTTGCCGGAACCTACCGCGCCTACGAGTTTAACATCACCAAGTTTCTCAAGCCCGGAACAACAAACGCCCTCGCGCTCGAGATCTTTGCGCCCGACAAAGGCGACTTGGGCATCACCTGGGTGGATTGGAATCCCACGCCACCCGACAAAAACATGGGGATTTGGAAGGAAGTGTTTCTCACCTCTAGCGGCCCAGTCGCGCTGCGAAATCCGTTTGTCGCCTCGAAGCTCGACACTGACTACAAGTCCGCCGAATTGACGATTAGCGCGGAAGTTCGCAATGCTTCGAAAGATGCCGTCAAGGGTGTGCTCCACGCAGAACTAGACGGGATTGCTTTGCAGCAGCATGTGGAACTTGCCGGCAGCGAATCCAAAGTCGCCAAATTCTCGCCGGAGCAATTTCCGAAACTCAAGCTCGCCCATCCCAAACTCTGGTGGCCCTATCAAATGGGAACGCCCGCTCTCAACACCGCAAAACTCCGGTTCGAAATCGGCAAGCAGGTTTCTGACACCGCCTCCGTGACCTTCGGTATTCGCAAAGTCACTTCCGAATTAACCGACAAAGGCCATCGCCTTTTTAAAGTCAACGGAAGAAAAGTGCTGATTCGCGGTGCGGCCTGGGCCCCCGATCTGTTGTTCCGTTGGTCCTCGGCAAGGTTGGACGCCGATCTCGCTTATGTGCGCGACATGCACCTGAATACCATTCGCCTCGAAGGCCGCCTCGATCGCGACGAATTTTTCGATAAAACCGACAAGCTGGGAATACTAGTCATGCCCGGGTGGACCTGCTGCGATGCCTGGGAGCGCTGGAAAAATTGGAACGGGGATCAGAACCGCGTTGCCGCCGCCTCCTTGCGCGATCAGATCACGCGTTTGCGCAATCATCCGAGCGTTTTTGTCTTCCTCAACGGCAGCGACAATCCGCCACCTTCCGACGTCGAGCAAATGTATCTGGGAATCGAAAAAGAGCTGGACTGGCCGAATCCGGTGGTCTCATCAGCATCGGAACAGAGGGCCCAGTTAAGCGGAGAGTCGGGCGTCAAGATGACCGGCCCTTACGAATACGTGCCCCCGGTATACTGGCTCGCTGACACGCAAGCCGGCGGCGCCTACGGCTACAACACGGAAACGAGCCCCGGCCCTGCGATTCCTCCGCGCGAGTCCCTCGAACAATTTATTCCCAAAGAGCATCTCTGGCCGATGGATAATATGTGGAGCTACCACGCTGGCGGCGAGCGCTTTACCAACGTGAACGTTTTCACCGACGGTTTGACTCGCCGCTACGGCGAAGCCGCTTCCCTCGATGACTACGAACGCAAAGCCCAAGCCATGACCTACGATGGCGAGCGTGCCATGTTCGAAGCCTACGGCCGCAACAAATACACCGCCACCGGCGTGATTCAGTGGATGCTCAACAACGCCTGGCCTTCTCTGATTTGGCATCTGTACGACTACTATCTGGTCCCCGCTGGCGGATATTTTGGAACGAAAAAAGCCTGCGAGCCTGTGCACGTGCAGTATTCCTACGACAACAACTCCGTCAACGTGGTCAACAGCACTTATGAAGCTCTAAAGGGAATGAAAATCTCCGCGAAAATTTACACCATCGATGCCAAGGAAAAAGCTTCGCGAGATGCCAAGCTGGATCTCGCAGCCGACAGCAGCACCAAGGCATTCGAATTGCCCGCTCCCGAAGGCCTCTCCACAACTTATTTCCTCAAGCTCCAGCTTCACGATGCGGCGGGAAAAGTAGTCAGCGACAATCTCTATTGGCTCTCCACCAAGCCCGACACGCTCGACTGGGCTGGCAGAAGCGATACGGTCTACACGCCGCAAAAAGATTTCGGAGACCTGACGGGTTTGAACACTTTGCCCAAAGCAAAAGTGACCATCACGAAATCAACCCGGTCGAATGGTTCGAACCACTGGATGACCGTTTCCGTGGTCAACAACGGTGAGGCGGTGGCGTTCATGCTGCATCCCCGGCTCACGCGCGGCAAAGGCGGGGAAGACGTGGTCCCTGTTCTCTGGAGCGATAATTATTTTTCGCTGCTGCCGGGAGAGAAGAAATCCGTCATTGTGCAGTTTGACAACTCTTCGCTTGCAGGTGCGATGCCTCAGCTTGTTGTGGACGGCTGGAACCTCGACCCGCTGACGCCATGACCATGTGGTGGTGAACCTGTGGCTTGGGCGCTCGTGGTTCGGGAGCCAGCGGTTCCGGCGCCCCTCGTTCAGCAGAATGCTCCGTTTGTCTTGCTGCCGCGCTCGCGGCGGGCGCGGCAACTGCCACGCGTTCGCCATTCGAACGCTCCACCGGCGCAACGAAGCAATAGCCCAGCCGTGGCCGAGTTTCGATAAATCGAGTGCTTTGCGCCGAATCCCCAAGGACGCTGCGCAGTTTGTTAATCGCTGTGTTCAGGCTGTGGTCGAACGCCACATAGGTGTTCGGCCAAAGCTTTTCGCAAAGCGCCTTTCGATTCACCACTTGTCCGGCGCTCTCGATCAACGCCTCCAGGATTTGGAAAGGTTTCTCTTCCAGTTGAATGCGCATGCCGTGCTTGCGAATCTCACGCGATTCGAACGAGACTTCGAAAGCGCCGAATCGCACAACCGTAGGCAAGTTTCTCAGTTCATTCATGGGCTCTACCCGGGGGATTTCCTGGCCTCGACCCAGGCTGCCCGCCCGATCCTTTCTTTCTCTCTTAAGTTTTTGAACTAAGCCTCGATTCCCCAAAGCGCTCAACGCTGATAAAGACTTGACCTCCCACCGATTTATTCCCGGCACCCTTGTGTCGACCAAATACAGTTCCAACCAAACAAGCTGGCAACCAAACAAGGCGTCGACCAACACAGTGCAAAACAGAGTCTGGGTCACGCGTTACACGGGTAGCCCAGTTTTCCGCGCAACCATTACGGGCTGCGGAATCATCCAATGCGGTAGAATGGGGAAGGGCGCTCCGTGGGGAGAGCACGGAGATCAAAAGTCTTGGCAAAGTTTGGATGAAAGAGGGAGATATGCGCAACCTGAAGCGTTTCTTCGCTGCTCTGGCAGTGGGACTGTTCTTTGTGGGCGTGGCTGCCGCGGATACTCTGGAACTCAAAAGCGGCAAAGTCGTCCAGGGAAAGTATCTCGGCGGCACGCAAGCCGTTCTTCGTTTTGAAATAAACGGCGAAGTGCAAACTTTTAGCACGAATGACATCGTAGCGCTGACCTTCACCGGGCGCGGCGTGGGCTCTGCGCCAATGGCGGCTCCCGCACCTGCTCCGGCTCCACCGCCTGCCGCTGCTCCGGCTCCGGTCCCGGCGCCTGCGGCGGCTAGCGTCGATTCCAACGGCCAGATCACGATTCCGGCGGGGCAGTCACTGCTTATCCGCATGATTGACGGCGTGGACTCCGCCAAGAATCATGTCGGCGACATCTTTCACGCCAGCCTCGAGACTGATTTGGTCCTCGGCAACACTATCGTTGCGCGCAAGGGCACCGACGTGTACGGCCGGCTGGCCAATTCACAGAAGAGCGGAACTTTCACCGGCAAATCCGAGTTGCAACTGGAACTGGCGCGACTCGTGATTGACGGGCACGACTATCCAGTGGTCAGCAGCGACTACACGCTCCAAGGCAAGGGCCAAGGCGCCTCGACGGCCAAGAAAGTAGGAGGCGTTGCGGCTGCCGGGGCGATCATTGGCGCCATTGCTGGCGGCGGCAAAGGCGCGGCGATTGGCGCGGCCGCCGGTGGCGCAACCGGTGCGGGTGTCCAGGTCTTGACCAAAGGCGCGCAGGTCAAGGTGCCCAGCGAAACGGTGCTGGAGTTCCGCCTGCAGCAGGCCGTCCTGGTAACGCCAACCCAGGCCCAAGGCTAAGTCGCGACCAAGGCTTAAGTCGCGACAAGTCAGCGTTTTCCGATTCTTTCCTGTGTAGGGGCGGGGTTGCTCCGCCCGAAGGGCGCAGCTTGGCCGCGATAGGCAGGCACCGTTGCCTCCCGGCGCCCCGTCCCATTCCCTGGACAAACACATAAGGCTTCCTTCTCTACTGAGAACTGAAAACTGATGACGGAAAACTCGCTGGCCTTCGCATCTTTGTCAATGCTGTGCGGGCGTCAATTTCCTCGCGCCGCACCATTGTCGGATTGGAACCATTCTCCGCACTTTCTCACTTGCCCTTCCAGCTGTTAGTCACTAAGATAACACCCTCAAGCGGGCGACCGTCCCAACCCCCTCAAGCTCCAGTGGAGTGACCATGCCAAAAGAAAAGCCTCGAGTGAACATCGGGGCAGTCATCAAGACCTATCGCAGCCAGCGCGGGCTGTCGCAGGGAGACATCGAGCGCCGCACCGGGCTGTTGCGCTGCTACCTTTCGCGCGTCGAAAACGGCCACACCGTGCCGTCGCTCGAAACCCTCGCCAAAATCGCCGAGGCCATGGACATTTCGCTCGCCGATTTTTTCCCCGGCACCGAGACGCCCCGCGACCGCGAAACGCAGAAAGCACTGGGCGAACTCTCGCAGGACGAAATTCGCTTCCTGGCG
>QHYM01000096.1 GCA_003223295.1 Acidobacteriota bacterium
ATAAACTTGGAGCTTCGATAGCCTCGGCTCCGTGACACCAAAGGCCGAACTCCCTCATCGGCTCGAACGCGGCAGCCCTGTCCCAGTCCGCATTCTTGTCGTGGAGGATTTCGTACCTTTTCGGCAATTCGTTTTATCGACGCTGGCAAACATGAGCGATTTGCAGGTCATCGGCGAAGTCGCTGACGGATTGGAAGCGGTTCAGAGGTGCGTGGAACTGCAGCCGGATTTGATTCTGCTGGACATCAGCCTCCCGAGTCTGAACGGAATCAAAGCCGCTCGACAAATTCGCAGACTGGTCCCGGAATCTAAAGTCATCTTCTTGACTCAAGAATCTTCTGCTGACGTGGTGCAAGAGGCCGTTAGCCTGGGCGCACGGGGCTACGTTGTCAAAATAAAGGCCGCCAGTGAGTTGCTCACTGCTGTGGAAGCAGTTCTCATGGGAAAGATGTTTGTCACTGGCAGTAATGGCAATCGATAACTTGACCTTCCCAGCTAGGACGCGATCCCGCTACGTTAGATCTCCTCCAACTTAGAGGATTTATTCTGCCAAGTCCTTTGCAACCAACGCCAATTCGGTCTCTGGGACGTTAAATCGAGACGAGCCGCAATCCAAGCAGAGTGTGAGCTTCGGGAATAAGAGGACACCAGGTTTGTCCATATTCTTGAGCCCAGGGAAATGGATGAGCATCTCGGCTGTCAATTCGGCATGTTTGGCTGAGCCGCATGAAAGGCAGGACATGACTCACCTCCACTGCGGCAACTTTCATAAAGCAAACAAAGAGCGTCGTCTGTTCAAAATCGCACACAACCGTGTAAACGATGCCTGGGTCGCGGAGGAAGCTAAGGAGCGCTGACTCTGATCTACTCGTGGAGGACCACACTTAGAAGCGAATTACGCACCCGCAGTCTGTCGTTATAGTCAATGAAGCCGAGCTGCCTAAATTTGTTCATGAAGAAATTCACGCGTGAGCGGGTTGTCCCAATCATTTCCGCAAGAGTCTCCTGACTTATGTCAGGGATTACTTCCTCGGGCTTGTCTTTTTTCCCGAATCGCGCCAGCAATAAAAGGGCTCGCGCCAACCGTTTTTCACTTGAGTTGAATAGTTGATCGACCAAGTCTGCTTGAGTATGGTTGTGACGTTGAACCAGGTAAGCCACAAAAATGTCGGAGAACCGGTGTTCTTCGTGAAGCGCCTCGCGAGGCCATAGCGCAACTCAACTTCGGTGACCGTAGAAACGCCGATCTCCGCCATGGGCACGTTGGCGAGATGGTGATCGAAAGCAAGGCTCTTTTTCGTGATGGCGTAGCTGCCAGCGCTAGTGTCCAACAAATAGCGAGCGTTCATCGTCCGAACAACTCGCGGTTCTGTGGCGGTTCATCTTTGCGGTTGGCAAGGAAGTCCGCAAACGCACGCGGATCGGCCTTGAGGGCTTCTTCCCTCAAACTGAAGAACTCATCCCAGGAGGCGGGTCTCCGAGACAGGATCACGTCCTTCGTCTTTTCATCCCTGCGGATGAACACTTCCTCGCCCTCGAATCGGAATTCGGAGGGCAAGCGCACGGCTTGGCTTCGGCCATTCTTAAAAAGCTTTGCGGTACGTGAAATAAAGCCTCCTGTTAGATATATACCGTGATATATGACAGGCAATCAAGGATTTCGCGTCGTGCCTCCCGGAAATTCGGAGCAGCCCAAGGGTCGAAGGTATCGCCTGCGGTCAATTTTGGGCGCTTTCCTGCAGACCTGTGGAGCACGCCGATTTGATGGCGTAAAGCCAGGTTCTCGAGCCCGAGGGAAGCACGCGACCGGAAGATCGAGGCCAAAGATGCGAGGAGTGTCGTGAGAAAAATGAGCATCGGCGAGAATTATGTAGGAAAACTAACTCCCATGCGCTCAAACATTTCGAGATTTTCGAGAGGCACACACTTCTGCCGCCGGTTTGCTCCTTATCGGTTTGGTCCTTTTTGCTTTCCTGGCGTAGAAAACTACTCGACGGGTTGGATTGTTGAGGACTCCAGCTTTCTGATTTCCCTACAAATGAAATCTTCAATCTCGAAGTCCGAGAGGTGATCGAACCAAACCCCCCTCAGATATCCAACAGCCGATGCATGATCTTTCAATGTGATTTGGCCTTTTTCGTAGAGCTTCCTGATATCGATTCTGGCCCGTGCTTCGAGTCTTGCTTGTTTTTCGTCCGCCATAGAAGTTCCTTTGAGCGACTGATTGCTCGCCGTAGTACCGATCATGCTCTGAAATGCTTCTGGATTGTCTGTGAATTGGGTCGCAGCACTATTCCTTCGCGCAAACAAAATTGGAGGCATCGTCGGTGCTGCCGGAGCCATTGTACTTCGCCACGTGAGGGTACGGGCACAGCGGCCGCGTCCGGTCCGGCTTGGCAGATGCTGGACCCTCTGGTAAGTGAGCCGCCACGATCAGATCCGGTGCCTTCCCCTTCTCGACCCACTGTTCGAGGGACGCGATGGTATCAAAGTCAAATGGACCATCACCTCCGTAACAATGGTCCATTCCCGGAGCCATGAACAAGCGCACCGAGTCCTGCACTTTGGCGGACCCGCCCATTGCATCGGCAACGCTATTGTAATAGTTGATGGTGTTCTGTGGAGCGATGGCGCCGTCGTTCCAACCGTGGTAGAGCAACAGCTTTCCTCCTTGCGCGAAGAACTCCTTCAGATTCGGATTGGTCGCCGTGATGATTCCTTTGTCCAGCTTGTCGGCAAGGGCCACATCGCTGTCGAAATTCAGCGTATGGAAATCCCAGTTCGGATTCTTGAAGACCAGGTATTTGAAATGGGACGCGACAATCGGTGGCTCCCGCTCACCAGCAAAAAAGACCCAGCCGTTTTCGCTGCCAGGTTCAAGACCGGGAAAGATTTGTTCGCCCGTACGCGGGTTCTTCGGCCCGGCATAAATCTTCTTGGCGGCTTCCACTTGGGCGGCTGTTAGACATTCGGGGCCGTCGGCGCCTTTGCACAGCAGCACGTTCGGATCAGAGTGGCAGCGCTTGGGGTTTTCCAGAAGGCCGTCCTTCACTCCGTCCAGCGTGTCGCAGGCATCAACCACCCCTTTATGAAGCAGCGGTAACTTTTCTTTGGGAAGGTAGCCCGTGGGGCCCTCGCGAGTCGCTTCCGCGATCCAAATGCCGCTGACAATGAGATGCGTGAAGAAATTGGCGGGTGCGCCGGCGATAATGCCGTCGTAGTCGTGGGGGAAACGCTGAGCTTCGGTGAGCCCTTGTTTGCCGCCCGTTGAGCATCCATTCCAGTAAGAATGTTTGAGAGCATTTCCATAAAAGGCGGCGATGATTGCTTTAGACTTTACGGTCATCTCATGGACCGCTCGATATCCGAAATCAATTACTTTTTCGGGATGGCCGAGCGCAAAGCTGGCATCCCCACCGCTGCCTTCGTGTCCGGTATCAGTAGAAGCAGCGGCATAGCCCCGTCGAAGCGCGTCTCTTATTCCGGAATACGAAATTTCTCCCGCCCAACCGCCATTGCCGAGGCCCATGAACTTGCCGTTCCACTCCGATGCGGGCATCCACAGTTCGAACTTGATGTCGGAATCCTTCGTGGGCTTGACTTCTACCGCGACGCGGCAGAACGCCGGCAAGTTGTCCAGCGGAGGTCCGGGCAAATTACCGGGCTTAGGTGGTGTGAACTTGCCCGCGGCTTCCGCCTCTGCAAGCGTTATTGTCGTGTCGGGCAAGGCGAGGGTAGCGAGGCTCTCGCACGTGGCGGCCCTCGCCGAGCGCACACCGAAAGCGAATAGTGCTGAAAAAACTAACACGGAAGCAACGAATGGCTTCAGAGATGCTCTCATGGGCGTCGCTAATGTTCGAGCACTCATTCCTCACACCTCCGTGCGGCCCGAGTGTACCAGACATTCCCTGAGCGCGGCTTGCGCATGGACATTAGTGCATGATTAACGCTGCGGTTACTGGACAACTAAATAAAAATATCCAAACCGAATTAGGAACAAAACGATGACCAACTGTGAGGACATGAGAGCTAGGCATTTTCTTGTCGCCGAGGCCAAATCAATGTGGTAGGAGTGTATGAGCCCCTGCCCTCAACTCAGCCCAAATTAAACTGAGGAGATTCGCAAAATGAAGATCGAAAGAATATTCGGAGGATTGGTGTCGATGGGTATGGTTGCGGCGCTGGCCGTACCCGTGGCTCTAGCAAAGCCACAGGCCGCACCTGCACCCCAAGCCCACAGTAAGGAAATGGGAATGCACGGCGGACTACAGGCCGCGGTGGAGAGTTTAAATCTCACTGACGAACAGAAGGCCAAGGTGAAAGATATCTTTGCGGATGCGAAGACCAAGCACCAGGCCGTGTCCAATGATACTTCGCTCAGCGATGAGCAGAAAAAGGCGAAGATGAAGGAACTCCACAACGCCACAATGGCCAAGCTAAACGAGCTGCTGACACCTGAGCAACAGACGGAGTTGAAGAGCAAGATGGAAGCTGCAAAGGCGAAACCGCCGGCGCAGCCGTAATGTAAGAAACCACGGTCAACTGGCGAAAAACCTGAGAGACAAAGCGCCCGGTTCGGAGGAGCTTGGCGCTTTCTCTTGGTCTGTGGGGGTGAACATCGAGAGTGGTGGCGGGACCGCAGATGTCTGGTAATCGGACTTGTCGGGGGTTGGGCGCAGGAATCCATAGTGACTCCGCTTCCAACGGCGATAAGATCGAATCATGCTGACATGGAGACTTCGCTCATGCGGGAACCCAAGGCTGCGCAAGCGGGTTCTCTTGTGCCTCGTAATCTTTGGGCCGTGCTTACTTCTTGGTGCGACGGTCGCCGAGGCTCAGGGAGAGCCTTCGGAGAAGGGCTTTGTTGAGTACCGTCCCTCGGCACGAGTCCGCGTCATTCCTGACTTGGCGTATGCGAAATATGGAGATCGTACCCTGCTGCTGGATTTGTACTTGCCTTCGCAACTTGGACAGGGCCGTCCTGGAGTGATCGTCGTGCGAGGCGGCGGATGGATGGTGAATGACCGCAAGCGCTTCGCACACGTTGCATCCGCCCTGGCTGAGAAAGGAGTTGCGGCAGCATGCATCGAATACCGGACTGCCGAAGAAGCGGCGTTTCCAGGAGCGATTCAGGACGTTAAAGCGGCAGTACGCTGGATGCGAGCGAATGCAGCAAGATACGGGATCGATTCTCATGCAATCGGCACGCTGGGCGGGTCCTCGGGCGCGCACATGGCCTTGCTGGCGGGACTCACCGCAGGAGTTGCGGAGCTCGAAGGGAACGGCGGTCACGAGGATGTTTCGAGCCAAATCCAGGCTGTAGTTGCCATGGCTACGCCCGCGGACCTGCTCAGCCTAAGCGCAAACAACAAGCGGACGGTGGGAACCTTTCTCCATGTTACGCCCGAGCAGGATGCCGAGATGTGGCGATGGGCTTCCCCGGTGAATCACGTCACCGCCGGAGGACCTCCAGTGCTTTTGTTGCATGGGACGGCGGACGATTCGGTTCCTTCGACTCAGTCTGTTGATTTTGCGCGACGATATCGCGAGGCCGGGGCGAGCGCCGAAGTTGAGTTACTGCCGGGCGCTCCCCATGCGTTCTGGAATTACCGGCCTTGGTTCAGCGAGGCCATGGACCGCGCCGCAACTTTCTTTCTGCGAGTGGCCAAGAAAGGCCTGAGGTAGGTAGCCCGACGCTGTGGCAAAGACACATCAAGTGCAATCGATCTCAGGGCTAGGACCTGAGGCTGCATGAAGTGTGACTATGCGCTGCCCGCATACAAATCTCGTTTTCCGTAAAATCAGCTCCGTTACTGTTCGTTGTCCCAGAGCAACGACAGCGTCCCGCCTGGTCGCAGATACTCCTAAAGCCGAGATATATTTTGTGGGGACATAACTGCGGTAGTGGAGACGAAGGATGTTGAAAAAACGTGGAATTTGGTCCGTCGGCTTGCCGCTGTTAGCAGTGCTGGACTGGTGCACAAGGACCGCAGGTAGATATCGGCGATTTGCGGGCAGAATTGCGGGTCAATTACGGATGGTCGGGCGAGAAAATCAATCTGAAGTTGCGCGAGTTATGAATGTCAGCCATCCGTTACA
>QHYM01000477.1:0-1562 GCA_003223295.1 Acidobacteriota bacterium
GAAGGGGAGACACGGAAGAACCGACACGGAGAAGGGGAGACACGGGGATGTTTTCCGAAAAGTTGGTGTCCCTGCAATTCCGTGCCTCCACATCTCCGTGTCCCCCCTTCTCCTCGTCTCCGTGTCCCCCGCGTCTCCCCCCGTCACCGCTTCTCCCTTCACCGTGTCGGCTCTTTCCCGTCTCCGTGTGTCCCATTCTCCCCGTCCGTTCTTCCGCGTCGCTACACGCCCGTTACATCCGGTCCCCAGATATACTTATGCAACTGAAGCTGCATGCGAACTTTGAGCCCGCTGGCCGCCACCCAATCGGCTAAATCTTTCAGCTCGATTTCATTCCACGCAGGTGAAATTAGAATTGCCCGCGCACGCTTCTCGAGTTCGCAGCGCTTAATGACATCGACGGCGTAATCCCAGTCTCCGCGATCAGCGATCACGAATTTCACTTCATCCTGGCCGGCGCGAAGTCGATCCAGATTAGGCCAATGATTGCGAGTCGCTTCGGCCGAAGCAGGACACTTCACATCGAGAATGATGGCGGCACGTTCGTCGACGGCTTCAGTTGAGAAATAGCCTCCTGTTTCGATCAGCACTTCAAAGCCTTCATCGCACAGCCGCCGGATTAGTGTGTGCGCTTCTTTTTGTGCGAGGGGCTCACCCCCTGTGACTTCCACCAATTTACACCCAAAGTCCCGCACCTGTTGCAAGACGTCGTCAATAGAAACATGTTCACCACCACTAAAAGTATATTCACTATCACACCAAACGCATCTCATAGGGCAGCCGGTTAGGCGCACAAACGTGCAGGGCCGCCCGGCGTGGGTTGACTCTCCCTGAATGGAGCGAAAGATTTCAGTGATTCTGAGCATCGATAGGCGTGTATCTTAACTTAAAAAGGTCTTAGATCTTAGGCCTTGGTGTTAGAGCTTACGAACACTGATTCATGGTCAAATAAAGGACGAGTACTGTGGGAAGCAATCAAAAACCAAAGCCCAAAGCCCCATGACAAGCGTGATAGCATAGCCTCGAATTCCACGATAACGCGTGACTAGTCAAACCCCGCAAATTGAAAGACTTGTTGCCGAGGGCGCGCGGCGTTTGTTGGCCCGGGCGGGCGAACATTATTCATTGACCGTTCAGGACATAATTCCGCGACTCAAAACCTCGCTTGAAAAATACCTATTCAAAGACGCGCCTGCAGCAACTGAGCCGTCAATTGTTGAGTTCACAGATCAAATTCAGGCCGGCGATCTCTGCCTGTCGGTCGCGTGTGAGCATGGCGACTCCGCAGCCTGGACTGACTTGGTTGAACGCTACTCGACGACGGTCCGTTCCGCTGCTCGATCCGCCGCCGGCAATGAAGACGCCGCAGAGGATTTGGCTCAGTCGATCTGGGCCGAGTTGCATGGTTTGCGGCTGCGCAAGGACGGTCGGCCGGCCAGCAAATTAGCCTACTATTCCGGGCGTGGCTCTCTCGCCGGATGGCTGCGAGCGGTGGTGGCACAGTTAGCCGTAGACCAGCACCGCAAGTCGGCACGACTGGTTCAAACGGAAGATGACGCCGA
>QHYM01000477.1:1660-3168 GCA_003223295.1 Acidobacteriota bacterium
GAAGCCGGCGCAGTCCTGGGGGTACACGAAGCCACGGCCAGTCGCCGTCTGACGCGTGTTCATACGGAACTCCGTCAGCGAGTCGAGCAGATCCTGACCGCAGAATGTGGTTGGTCAAAGTCCGAGACTGCGACGGCGTTTGCTGAACTTGCGCTGCATTTGGAGGCAGATCTCGAACCTCTCCTGGCGACGAAGGGAATAACGCCGGAAAATCTCAGCCCCGATTGATGCGCCCAGTACTTTGACGGAATAGCAGTCGCAAGGTTATGGACCCAGCAGCGTTCTTCAGTTGGCATTTTTAAGGTTATTGAATGAAGCAACCGGAAAATAACGAAATCGATAGTTTGTTGCGCTCATGGGCGGGCCGCCGCCGTTCTGTTTCTACTGAGCTGGCTGAAAACGGTGCAGGCGTGCACATGGACGCCGACGAACTCAACTCCTATGCTGAAGGCGCGTTGCCCTTATCTACGCGTGCGCGCTATACGGCTCATCTGGCTGACTGTGATGATTGCCGCAAACTGGTGGCGCAGCTTGCGGTCGCGGCGGGCCCGATGATCAATGAACGTGCGATTGGTCAGCAACGGGAGACGGCAGGTTGGCGGAAAGCACTGGCGGCATTTTTTGCTCCCTCAGTAATGCGCTATGCCCTGCCGGCTCTGGCGCTCGTAATAATAGGAGTTTTCTTCTTTGCCTCGCGACGTCAAAACGAGAGGGCTTCGGTGGCGCTCACCACCCAAACCGAAACCAAGCCTGCCATTGAGCCATCGAAGCAAACAGCCGCCGAAACACTTCATAACGATGATAGAACGGCTGCTGATCAAACAAGGGTGGCACCATCTCAAGTGTCTCGCGCCGCTCAGGCTGGTGCCGGTAAAGAAAAGGAGCAGAAGGCCAGTAATGCTCCAGCGGCGTCAACGGAGGCTGGCAAGCAACAAGAGGAGCAAAAAAAAGAGACGGCTTCTATCGCAGCTAAAGAAAGGCGGCCAGACGCAGTCGCTCACCCGGCCGAGGCACCGCCGCCAGCCGCAGCTAAGCCTGCCAGCAGTGCTACTCCAAAAGACAAGAACATAGTTATCGATGCGCTTGCCGACATGAAAGAAGCAGGCGCCCGCAAACGGGAACCGGCAAGACCAGCTTCTGGTGCCGGTGGAAAGTTAGCTTCAGCCGACTCCGCGGCTGCCAAGGATGACGAGCGCCAAAAAGCGAAGAACTTAACGGTAGCGCGTGCGAACGAAGCTGAACGCGACGAAGGAGGCGAAACCAAGAGTGTTGTGGGGCGGCGCTTTCAGCGGCACAATGGTGTCTGGATAGACTCCGCATATAAATCTTCTATGTCGACAGTGAATGTAAGTCGCGGGTCGGAACAGTACCGCGCATTAGTTGCCGACGAGCCTGAAATTGGCGCTATCGCGAAGCAATTGAGTGGCGAAGTTTTTGTTGTCTGGAAAGGACGCGCGTATCACATTAAATAAGACGGTCTTTGGTCTTTGGTGTTTGATCTTTGTTTT
>QHYM01000097.1 GCA_003223295.1 Acidobacteriota bacterium
CTCGTTGACTGGCTCGAGGCAGCGCGCGCAGACCAGTTCGACCTTGGACTCGAGGTTACCCTCGACGCGAATCTGTCCTTCCAGCAATTCCGCGGTGGCAGTCACTTCCAGTGGCTCAATCTGTTTGATTTCCGCCGAATGGAAGTCGATGCTGCCCGGTGCGTAGGTCTTGTGGATGCGGAGCTTGCGGACAGCCAATTCCCTAACGTCCAGGAACATCTGTTCAGCGCCTCCGGCGCACGCGCTCATGCTTTACCATTATTCAGGGGGCTCAGCGCCAAGTCAAGGAACGGCCGCCAAACACTTCTTGATTTTGCGCCCTTCTCGTCACCTTTCAGCTCCAGTACTCACTCCGTGTTGTTGTCCCCCGCTTTAGCCTGAAAGTAGGCGCACTGTGCCGTTAATGGGCAGGCCTGGCATCCTGGCTTGGAGCGCTTGCAGGTCTCCTGTCCATGCTTCTTCAGCAGCTGGTAAGCCTTCTGCCGCGCTTCAAATGTTCTTGGCAACCCCCAGTCCAGGATCTCCCTAGCGGCCCGGTAATCGGCAGCGTAATTCTTCCCTGGTTCGGCTGCGAACAGCCGTGTGGGTACATGCACAAACGCTGACAGCACAGCAGCAATCGGCGCAAGTTTGGCACACAACAGGATCTTTTCCGCGCGGGGCTCCCCGATCACGGGGAATTCCTGAAGCATCTTCTTCGCTGCCTTAAGGCCCTTTTCCGGTTGTGCTTTGCCCATCCGTTGCTGCAGACAGCGGTAAGAGCTCCGCCAAATTCATCTTTACACCTTGCGGGCGATTTCCTTCAAGCGTTCTGCGCGCACGTCCTGCACGATTCCTCGCCGCCCCATCAACTCTGTCAGCCTCGCCTCGGAAACATCCAGAATCTTCTTGGGCTGTACGCCGACTTCGCGTTTCAGCGCGCCATAGCCCTTCGTGCGAGACCCATCGGTCGGAGGGTACCCGCAGTTTAGAAAAACAATCATTTCCTACGGGTCCGTTGGCCCCGCAAACTTCTGCGGACTGTAGCTCCGCTCCAGGAGTTCGAGGGTTTGCGCCAACTTTGAAGACATGCCGGCCTCATTCTATGGCAATCATAATGTGCCAGTGGCCGCGAATATCTCAATCGTAGGCCGACAATCTGGAGACCGAATCTCAAACTGGAACGAGATGTTGAGAACCGCGCTACGATTTGCCCCCTACCAAAACAGCCGCCTGAGGCAGAAGCTCGGTAAGCACCAAGTAAGTCTAATGTAATCAGCCTGTTATATCCTCCGGATTGGCCGAAGTAACCTTATCGAATCGACCGCGAAGCCGCAGTGCCAATGGGCAGGTTACCTGCAACATTTCTCCTTATGTACGAGTGCGTCCTGGAGCGCTTGCACTCCTTGTATCGCACCATTCGAATTCTGGGGGACTATGATGTTCAGCTCTCGTTCCTGCAAGAGCTTCCTTGGAGCCCTTTTTTTGTGCCTACTTCTGTCCTGGGCGGCGGTTGGACTGGCACAAGACGGTGCCCGCAAGGTGCTGAAGAAGGCCCCGGTACCTTATCCCTCCATTCTGAGATCCAGGGGTATCGGCGGAATTGTTCGTCTAAAAGTTTTCGTCAAGCCGGACGGCACAGTCAGAGACACGGAAGTGCTCGGCGGCAATCCCATCCTGGCAGAGAGCGCGCAAAAGTCGGTGATGCAGTGGAAGTTCTCTCAAGCCAGCTCCGAGACGGCAATTGAGCTTTCCGTGACATTTGATCCGCACTCCGAGTCGGGCGGCTAAAAGCCCGAACAAGATCCCGCGTGTCATTCACTGAGTTATTCCGGCTTCCAACTCAAGTCTGGGCACAGTTATCCCAGCACCATGTGGCGCTTCTCCGACAAAAGACAAAGCCCGAAAAAAAAGGGAAGGCTGAGAATCAGCCTCCCCTTTCTTAGGCGTGTAGCAGCTTCGAGCTAAAAGTCGTACCGTAATGCAAACTGCATCACGCGATTTGCATTCGCTTGGGAGGTAATCTGGCCAAATGTGGCCGGGCTGTTGATGTCTGCCGCCGGGTCGGCAAAGTTAGTATGATTAAAGGCATTGAAGGCATCCCACTGAAACGTCAATTTATGTGATTCGGTCAAGGAGAACTGTTTTGCAAACCGTGTGTCAAAGTTCCAGAAGCCGGGCCCCCGCAGGGTGTTCCGGCTTCCCACCTCCCCGCCATTCGTGAAGGAGAATGCTCCTGCAGCAGTAGCGGGATCAGCAAACATCTGAATCGCACCCGTGTTGTCACTATGAATCTTAGTCGCGAGGGCGGATGGGCTACCGGTAAGGATTCCCGGACTGTTGACAAAGAAGTTCACGGGAAAGGAATCCGTGGTTGTACTGAATGCAAAGCCCGTGCGCCAGGTGGCGATGGTCCCAAACTGCCACCCGCCGATGATCTGGTTGAGCCAGCCATGGGCTTGGGAAACAAACCGCCTCCCTTTGCCAAACGGCAGATCGTAAACACCATCGGCAGCGATCAAGTGGGTGACGTCGAAGTCGGAGCTGCCACGGCACACACGAAGATCCCGAACATCGCAAACGAGACCGCCAACAACAGTGTTGGCCACCGTGGAGACGTTGTCGATCGAATGGCTAAGCGTGTAATTGAAGTGGAACTGAACTCCGCTCGAGTACCGCTTGCTCAGAGTAACCAGCATGGCGTCATAGTTTGACGAACCGGCGTTGCTGATGTAGGAGTTGACAGAAAACTGTCCCGCCAACCCCACGTTCTGCGGAAGTATTCCCCCAAACGGTCCCGGGAAAAACCCGTATAGTGCCTGCAGAGTGTCCGTTAGATCTCCTCGCCTGAGCAAGGTGCTGAACAGCGCCCTTACTAGCCGCGTGCACGTAGGAATGTTCGCACCGAACACCGCGGCCGTAAATTGCTGGCAATCGGCCAAACCGAAGTTTGTCTGTATCGCCGCGTCCATTTGGTTTTCGAACCAAGGTTGAGTGACTATGGAGGCCCCCGGTGTCCCGGCGCGCACCTGGGCAGCGAGCTGATTGAAGGCGTCGACCATGCCCTGTTTCGACGCGGGATCGATGAAATCAACTAACTGCGCGGCATCCGACTGTGTGAAGAGTTTCCGTCCCAGTCTTCCGACATAGTTGACTTCCAAAAGGAGGTTTCCGGGAATCTCACGCTGAACTCCCAAGTTATACGCGTAGGCCAATGGTGTACGGAAATTCTTTTCAATCGCATAGTTGAATTGAGCCTGGGCATTCCCAAGCAGGTAACCTGTGGACGAGTCCACAAAGGGAGTGAATGGAGTCGTGATTGGCGGAGCCACGTTGGTCACGGGTAGAGTTCCAAGTGCTGTGAATCGCGGATCGCTCGCCAGGGTGACGCCTGGGTCCCCACCGCCGAATGGCGTATTTACGTTATTGTTAAAAAGATAGGACACTTGGTCTTGGATGAAGTTAATAGTGTTGGCGTTCACGCGGTCATAAACGATAGTGCCGCCCAAACGAACCGTAGTTTTCCGATCGCCAAAGAGACTACCCAAGACGCCCTGACGGAAGCCCGGGTTATACGCCAGTGCAAACCTGGGAGAGAAGTTCCGATAGTCTGGATTGTAGATACTGGGACCGTTGCTGTTGGCTTTTCCTCCAAGCACGTATTGGACAAGCGGGACTGCATTTGAACCGCTGAGTCCGGCTGCCCCGGCTTCTACACGGGCAGGAAAGATCTGTGTGAAATCAACCGTGGGAACAGACTGCAAGCCTCCGGTCTCATAAGGTACCGAGTAATACTGCCAGCGCAAACCGTAGGTTAGGGTCAGACTGTTCGTCATATGCCATTGGTCTTGCCCATAAAACTCATATTCAAAGTAGCGGTAGTTGCGCGTCCTCCCGGAGCCGGGGTTTTGCGGAGTGCCATTCCTAGTGTAATTAAAATTTGTGGCAACTTGCGCGAATCGGCCGAGGATGAACGGAAAAGTCGAATCCCATTCGCCGACGGCTGCGGGATCCTGAAGAATATCGCTCGGTCGAAGATTTGTGGTGGTCGAGTCCAAACTCGTCGTGAGCCCACCCAAGCCTAGAGTCGGAAAATTGAAGTCGTTGATCTGCCGGGAGGTTTGATGCTGAGGCTTGAAAAGACCCCCGAATTGCCATACGTGCTTTCCACGGGTCCAGGTGAAGTCGTCGCGAAGCGTTGGCACGGGAACGGTCCGAAACTGGCTCTGCAGGGAGGAAAATGGCGCGGACATGAAAGCGTTGCCTCCCACTCCTCCGATCGAATAGCTGTTGGGAAACGTTGTTTGTGCGAGGCTAGGGAAGCCCAAGCGCGAAGCAGTGATGCCAAACGTCACCTGGTTAATCTTCTCTGAGGATACTGTCCACGTGTGTCCGATGGCAAAGGCGTAGTCTCGATCCGTGATCTGATGGGCTGGTGCAGGATCACCCGGAAACTGCACAGCGGCGAAATTAACGTCATCGGTCTGGGCAGATCTAACGATATTGAAGCGCCCAAACAGCTTGTGCTTGTCGTTCAAATTGTAGTCCATCCGAGTGGTGTATGTGTTGTTGCCAAGGCGAACAGGGGCGTTAAACCTCAAGAGCCCTGTGTTGATTCCGTCGCCCCCCGTTAGGTCATTCGCATGAGGATATCGGCCGTCTACAAAAGTCAACAACGCCGCATCCGCACCCGTGCCCGCTGGATCGAGGGAAGCTAAGGAATTGGGGCCAGTGGCAGGCGTAAAGCTGACACACTGCGCCGTTGCTGGGTCGTTCAGCCGCGCCGAGGCGCTGCAAGGATTACCCTGCGCGTCGTTTCCGTTATTTATGTAACCTAGCGCGCCGTTTCGAAACTGGTCTAGTGGCACCGTGCGGGCAATGTTTTCCTGGCTGGCATCTCGGCGTCCCTCATAGTTGAAGAAGAAGAAAAGCTTGTTCTTCTTAACCGGTCCGAACAGACTCCCACCGAACTGATTGCGAATTAGCGCAGCTCGCGGAACTCCGCTCGAATTATTGAAGAATGAATTTGCAGCGGTAATTGTATTCCGGTGATATTCGTAGGCGTTTCCGTGCCAGTCGTTGCTGCCGCTCTTTGTTACTAATTGTATCTGGGCGCCGCTGCTCCTGCCCATGTCGGCCGTGATCCCGGCAGTAATACCGCGGAATTCTTGGACCGCATCGATGGGAGCACTGCCTACGGTTGCGAAAGCTTGGCCTGTCGCTTGGTCATTCGCATCAATCCCGTCCACGGTGATATTGCCCTGGTCTGCGCGGGCGCCCGTTACAGCTCCGTCGCGGTTGCCGCTTGGATCGTTACCGCCGGCAACGACCACACCGGGTTGCAATCCGAGGAGGGCCGCCGGCGAATCTCGAAACTGAATAGGAAGTGAGTGGAGCAGATCGGTGCCGAAAACGTTTCCAATCGTTGCGTCTGAGGTATCGAGAGTTTGCTCGCCCGTCGCTCTCACCTCGACCGATTGGGTAATCACGCCGATCTCTAGAGTTGCATTGCGCGTGCTTGTCGAATTCACGCCGAGATAAACATCCGTGATTTCGAACTTGCTGAACCCCTCTTTGGTAAATGTAAGTACATATCCAGGGCCTGGGGCGACACGCAAGAACTGATATTCACCCTGGTTATTAGTGGTCGTCTTGAAATGAAGGCCAGTCTTCTCGTTGTCAAGCGCTACATCCACGCCAGCTATTGGCGCACTGGACTTGTCTAATCCCACGCCTTTTACTCCTGAGAATTCCTGTGCGTGAGCCACTGCAATAGCTAAGAGAGTCAAGAATGAAGCAAGAAAGATTCTGCGCATGGCGAAACCACCACCCCTTTCTCCCATTCTCCCACTTCGGATAAATTTCAGAATTAAAGACAACTCCAGGCAGGACTCAGGAGGCGGTAAGCACACTCGCCCCAATAGTTCCCTAGGTTTGCAGAATCCCGCCCACACCCTTGAAGACAACAGTATTAT
>QHYM01000098.1 GCA_003223295.1 Acidobacteriota bacterium
CGAACGCGAAGGGCGCGCGCCTGAATGCCCGCCGCGTCGGAACCTGCCGCCGGCTCCGTCAGGCAAAACGCGCCCAGCGTTTCGCCCGTGGCCATGCGCCGCAAGTATTTTTCTTCTGCGCTTCGTTCCCGAACAGCAGCAGCGGCGCCTGCACCGCAGAATTCGTCACGCCGAGCGCCGTGGAGATCGCGGTGTACACGCGCGCCACTTCCTCCATCATCAACACGTAGGAGGCGGTATCCAGCCCGGGCCCGCCCCACTCCTCCGGCACCAGCATCCCGCAGCAGCCCATCTGGCCCAGTTTGTGGATCGCTTCAGCGGGAAATTTTTCCTGCTTCTCCCACTCCTTGACAAACGGACGCACTTCCGTCTCCATGAATTGGCGGACGGTGTCGCGAATCAGTTTTTGGTGGTCGTTAAGCGAAAAATCCATGAGTCCATTGTACGCGGTGTACGCATGATGCTAACACACGAACTTGGCAAGGACGTAGCGCCGGAACCAGGACAAAGCACTACTGGGGAGGTTTGGGTGCCACGCTCGTTTACATGTTCTCCCACGAGACGCATTGCTGTCAGAGCTATGAGTGGCGGTTAGGAATACGACTCACTGCTACGACGTATTCGAGGTGGATTTGATAGAAATACAAATCGAAGTAAACGTCGCCAACCTTGTAGCCGTCGTCTCTGGCCTTTTTCCAGTCCTTGGAGCCCATCGGCCATAAGAGGCTTTTTACCCATTCGTATAGTTCGGCGTTGTCAGACCCTTCATGGTACCGCTGCAGGAGCTCTTTATGATAGACAAGCACAGTCTCGGCACAGCAAATGGTCGCAACCGCGAGAAGGGCCTGCAACGCAATAACTGACTCGCTGTGTGCCCCTACAGCTTAAACAGTTCGCGCGAGGCCAGGCTTGCGCTACGCAGTGGCTGCGGATGGCTGTGCGGCAGGCGGCTTTGCCGGGGCCAGCGCAAGCAGCGCCAGGCCGACGATGCCAAGCGCAAACACTCCTATGATTTCTCTTTGCGGGATCAGATTGCGGGATACCTGCACCACCATGACGCCGGCGTGCGCAAAGCTCGACCATGCCGCGAACGCAATCAGACTGCGATGTGCAGATGGGTTCCGGGACGCCAGCAGCAGGAAAATGCCCAGCGTGACATAAACGCTCAGCATCATCCGCAAAGCTTCTCCGAGGTGCATTGCGACGGCCGGGTAAACGGTAGCGGAAAAGAGTAACCCTATCACCACCAAAACAACCTTGAGCGCACGTTCTCGAATCATGGCGTCCTCCAGCCAAAGAGTATCATCGGAAAAGCTCGCTACTAATGCTGCCAGGCATCTGTTCTGCGCGATTCCGGATGGCGCGCAACCACATCACGCGAATCAGCGCGCTGCCCGGATAAATGAGACGCCAGTAGGCGCCGAACTTCTTTCGCGTTGACGGGTCGGTCGCGTAAACGCGCGTCTCCGTAGTCAATACGGTTTCTCCGTTCGCCGCATCTTCCAAACGAAAATTGATGGCCGCGGGCGCAAAACCAGGTGCCTGGAGCGCCTTGAAATCCTCCGGCGTAGGATCTTTCTTCATCTGGGCCCCTTGGGGAGCCGCCACGAGCGTACCCAGGACAATCTCTCGGTTCGGCTCTTCCGCCAATTTCATGAAACTCGTCCGCAGCACCATCGCCAGAATCGGTTCGTTGGGGGACGCATTCAAAATGCTCTCTGGTCCCGAGCGGCCGAAGCGCCGAATCCACGTGAGCGTACGGAAGAACGTAATCTCGTCAGCGGTCACTTCGCGCATCGCGGCATAAACGCGTTCGCGGGGGGCGTTGATTCGAATGGTATGCAACTCGCCGAATTGGTACGCCGGAACGAAATCGTCCAGAGCTGTCATTCGAATGGCTACTTTCGTCTCAGCCGCCGGCAAATTTGCGCCAATCAGAATCACCACAACGCCGCCAACGAGCAACATCACGCCCTGAAATCGGCTCCAGATGCCAAGGAATGTCAAAGGTCGGAGAATCGAAAGCGCGCCGACGAGCAAGGCGAGAAGACCTGCGTAAACGAGAATTGTGCCGATCAAGTTCATCGAGTGGGGCACCGCGTTATAGTTTGAAGAGTTCGCGCATGCGTTTGAGTTGCGAGCGGCTGACGGGGATCTCGGTCTGCTTTTTGTCGCTCATTTTCAGCATGTAACTGGCTTTGAACCAGGGCACGACTTCCTTGATGTAGTGAATGTTCACCAGGAACGAGCGATGCGGACGCCAGAACGAATCGGATTCGAGCGCCGCGTTTAATTCTTCGAGGGTGCGATAGTTCGAAGTGCCTTCGGCATCCTTGGCCATGACGCTGATCATGCCGTCCGCGATGGAAGCCCAAATCACATCTTCGGCATCCACGAGCAGCATGCGCTGCTGCGACTTCACCAGCAATTTCACGGGCTGCGAGGAAGTTTGGCGCGTGGCGCCGAGCTGTTGGACGAGCTGTTCGAGGCGGTCGGCAGCGGGAATTTGCGTTTCCATGGCTTTGCGCGCGCGCGCGATGGCTTTCGAAATGCGCGCCTTGTCGAAAGGCTTCAAAACATAATCCACCGCATTTACGTCGAAAGCCTGAACTGCGTAGTGATCAAACGCGGTGGCAAAAACCACGTGCGGGACTTTCATTTTGCGTTCGACGAGTTTTTTCAAAACACCGAAGCCGTCCAGTCCGGGCATTTGGACATCGAGGAAAACGAGGTCGGGCGAATGTTCTTTGATGAGATTCACGGCGTCGACGCCGTTGCGGCCCTGGCCGATGACGTTGATTTCGGGAAAGCCCTTGAGCAGATAGGCCAATTCTTCGCGGGCGGGTTTCTCGTCATCCACGATGATGGTGTTGATCTGCATAAGCCAAAGGCGGGGGCGCGCTAAAGCGCGCCCCAACAAGAGACCCGATTTTTGGGGTTGATCTGCATGGGGAAGATGTTAGCAGTTTTTCCGGTATGATGTCCTTCGACACGATTGCGAGGAAAATCGATGAAGAAGGCCTCCGCCACAACCACCGGGAAGAAACCGCAGGGTGAAGAAGGGAGGCGGCCCTTCGTTTCTCAGGGTAAACCTTCGTCCCTCTGGGTGAACTAAAGCGCACCGACAGAAAAGGATAAAAAGTGGCGACAGGAAAATTAGTTTCGAAGAAGCCGCAGGTTCTGAGCAGCGCGATCGTTTACCAGGGAAAAGTATTTGGAATTCGGCGGGATGAGGTGATTGAGCCGACGGGCGTTCGAACGACGCGGGAAATGATTACGCATCCCGGGTCGGTGGTGGTTCTTCCGGTGCTGCCGGACGGGCGAATCCTGCTCATTCAACAATACCGATATGCGGCGCGGCAATTCTTGTGGGAGTTGGTGGCGGGACGCATGGACGAGGGCGAAACCCCAATTGAAGGGGCGGCGCGCGAATTGAAAGAAGAGACGGGCTACCACGCGAAGCGGCTGAAGATTTTTCTGGAGTTTTTTCCCACGCCGGGCTTCCTGGAAGAAAAAATGTATCTGCTGCTTGCGGAAGGATTGACGCCCGGCAAAGCGGAGCCGGACGAAGACGAGAAAATCATGGCGCGGGCGTACACGCGCAAACAATTGGAAGAGATGCTGCGCAAGGGAAAATTGCGAGACGCGAAAACGATTGCGGGAGTTCTGTATTATTTGCGGTTTCTCGCCCGATAAGGAAGCTGACATTGAATAGCCAAGAGCTAACAAAGTTCGCAGAAAAAAGAAAAGACAAGGACTTAACAGAGGCCGGAGCACCCCGACCGAGTCGGGGCTGGCGCCGACCACGGAGAAAAAGTGAGCGCCCATATCGTACCTCTGCTTGGGGGCGTGTCCCTTCGATCCTCAGCGTAAACTTTCGTTCTTCTTGTAAGCTTCCCCACACCACCGGCGTTTTATTTCCCGTTAATGGAGTTGAGGGGTACTTGCCTTCGAATGCAATTCACGTTGCCGATAAGTCCTGCGTTTTCAAGCATCAACAACGATAGCCCCATTGACTCCGCAGATTCTTCTGGCTACACTCCGCCCAATTCAGCATTTAGAGGCGCCGGAATGTAGTCAACTCTGGCGCCATTGGGGACTATAACCAAGCGATAAGTAAGGAGGCCAAGCGAAGTGAGAGGGAACGTAAAGTGGTTCAATAATTCCAAGGGCTATGGATTCATTGGTCGCGACGACGGTCCGGATGTATTCGTGCATTATTCGGCCATCGTAGGCGACGGGTATCGAACCTTGCAGGAAGGAGATCCGGTCGATTTCGAGATCGTTCAAGGCCCCAAGGGTCCCCAGGCCGCCAACGTCTCGAAGAACGGCAGTTAAAGATCTCTGCAACGAAACTGGCCGGCAGCCTTAGCCCTCCTGCCGGCCATTTTTATTTATAGGGCAAAGGGGCTCAGGAAGTGAGGAGGAAGGGATTCGGGAGGTGGATCAGTTTCCGAGCGCCGCCTCATCCGTCAGGAATCGGCTGGAAGCGACATGGAAGCAACTCGCCAGATTGGGATTTCTGGGCCGGTATACCTTCCGCATAGACGGTGATCCGGGCACGATCCCAGAGTCAGCCCTAATCGGCTGCGAAGGACTTCACTTCCACCTGCACTCCACTTATCATTCCCAAGCCGTCCCGGACTTGCCTGTCCCTCCCGAAGTTGTCGGGCTAACTGCTGGATTGGAGTATTGATGCAAAGCCTTTTTGTTCTCGGGCAAATCCTGGCGCCAGGCGTTATTCGAAGCGAAGCACTGCGTCTCCGAAACGAATCTCATCTAGGAGCTTCGAACCGTACTTATCCCGAAGAGTCGCAGAGACTGTACCCACTTCTCGGGGGGCTTTATGCAAATGGGCGGCGGCGACTGCGACCGTCCTTTCGAGTTTTGTGTCGGAGAGATCAAAGAAGAAAACCTCGGCGCGTGCATCGTTGCGTTCGAGCACTACAATACGGAATTCGCCAGGCCCGATTGGGTGCCAGCTGCCGACATACACAGGGGAGTCGAGAAAGATCTTCATGCTCTTCTGCTTCGCCGTTTCGAATCCTCTGCGGAGTTGCTCGGCATCCAAGAATACTTCGAATGAGGCGTCTCCCTGGCTCTTCCTCATAACCGTCTGCAGGCGATCCAGAATGTCTTTCCAATCGCGGGCTTCCACCTGCACGGGTACTTCCATAATTCTCTGATCGTCTTGCCACCGAATGGCGATGAAGTGACTCGCCGGCTCCGGTATCCTTAGAATGGCATTGCCGAGTAGCCAGATTGGTGCTCCAAGCAAGGCTAGGCACGTATTCTTGCCCTGCGTCGCTTCACAAGCTTTGTCCCAGCCTTTTTCCCAACCTTCGATTCGCTGGCGCCTTTCAGCATTTTCTGGAACAAAGTGATAAGCCGATAGGATGCTGAAGGTGGAAATTTCGACGTGTTTTCCAGACGACTCGTCGAGGAAAATAGCATTCTCTCCGATGGAAAGGGTAAGATCTGTGTGTTCGCGGAGGGCCGTTCCGCTCACGTGCCATTTCTTCAATCCGGCAGTTTCACTGGTCAATGGCGCAGCAAGCAGTCCTTGCATTTCAGGAGCTCCCCTCGCGGACGCAATTGTTTTCACGAAGTCGGCGACAAGAAGGGGCACCGCTTGATGTTGTTCGAGCGCCTTGACCTTGCCACTGGCCAGTAGGCGACCGCTCGCCCGCTGAACCATCTGGTAGTTCCATCCCCAGGAAAGGAAAGGGAGTGTGATCTCGATAGTCAGATCGGCCGAGCCCGGATTTTCCACGGGCTTAAGTTTCCATGCCGCAAATTCCGGGCTCTTCTGGCAGGACTTCAGCAAGACTTCTGATTTCATGTAAATGGTTTTGGTCTTGATGTGATAGGTTTCGAAGCTGCGCAGGAATTCGACCGAGGCGGATGAGGCTCCAACTGACTGTTCCGTACCCGTGCGGGGCGCCTCTTGAGGAGCCCTTCCATCGGGGCGAACGATGACACCGAAGTCGTTGCCCGACACCTGGCTGTTGCCCGTGGAAACCAAAATGAGAGCAACCGCCGGGGCGACGTGTTCCACGACCTGATCGCGGGACGGTGCCGTTGCGGTGGTCTGTGCGATCGCCGAAGACAAAGTGACAATAAAGAAACCGGCCGCGGATAACATTTTTG